>NZ_VPDJ01000016.1:0-103354 GCF_013417755.1 Acinetobacter sp. YH12231 | reverse complement strand
TTGTCTCAAAGGACGCGGGTTTAATCTTGAAAATACGCGCTTGACAGACCCTAGACGAGTGAAAAAATTGATTGCGGTGTTAGCTATAAGCTTCTGTTGGTGTTACTTAACGGGTGAATGGCAACATAATCAAAAAAAAGCGATAAAAATAAAGAAGCATGGACGACTCTCAATGAGTTTATTTCGCTATGGTTTAGACTATGTTCAAATGGCGATTCAGCGTTTAATTGGTTTTGGGAAAAAAGAAGAGTTTAAGGAAATTTTGGCAATTTTAAGAAAGCAGAATCCTGATAGGATAAGGGTTCTGTGAAATTTGTCGTGTACAGAGGACTTATTTATCAAAAAAGTCGTGGTTTATGCGTTTTTCCACCATCCCCATACGCATTTAAAGCACAAAGGGTGGTGGAAAAATCAACAAATGAATAAACTCATCGAAGATTTATGACGGATTGTCTTCAGTCGGACTTTCTTCAACACGTTGCTCGTTTTCAGCAGTCCCATTTTTAGCAGTGCTGTCTTGAGCTTCAGACTTCTTTGCCTTTTTATCTTTATTCTTTTTTGACTTCTTCTTTTTTTTCTTTTTCTTTGGCTCTTCTTCCTCAAGCTCAGCACCGTCTTCAATCGCTTGCCAGTACTCAAGTTGCTCCATGACAGCAGCGTAGATTGAGCCTTTGCTATAACGACCTTTTTTATCAAGAGTGCCTACTGGACGCGCCATCAAAATTTCTAATGCTTGGTCAATGGTATCTATGGCGTGAATATGGAATTGACCTTGTTGCACAGCTTCAATCACATCTTTGCGTAACATTAAGTGCTGCATATTTTGGCGTGGAATAATCACACCTTGCTTGCCTGTTAACCCTTGTAATTTACATGCATCATAGAAGCCTTCAATCTTGGCATTTACACCCCCAATCGGTTGAACTTGACCCAATTGGTTCATGGAGCCAGTGATTGCCCAAGATTGATCGATCGGTAATTGGCTAATAGCGGAAATAAGAGCTGAAAGCTCTGCAACAGTTGCGCTGTCGCCATCCACTTGACCATAGCTTTGCTCAAAGGCGAGGGCAGCAGAGAAATGTAAAATTTGTTCACGACCAAAGTGTGCCTTTAAGAAACTCGACATCAATAGGACGCCTTTGGCATGCAGAGAACCACCGAGTTCTACGCTACGTTCGATATCTAAAATATCGCCACCGCCTTGATAAACCGAAGCTGTTAAACGTGACGGTAAACCAAATTCAACATCTGCATATTGAATCACAGAGAGGGCGTTGATCTGCCCGAATCGATGACCTTTGGTTTCAATTAATTGTGTGCCGCGACTGAGATCTTGCCAATACAATTCACGTAAGTAGCCTAGACGGTATTTACGATGATCAAGAGCGGTGTTGATATGTGTTTCTGTCACCATTTTATCGCCAGCGAGGGCTGCATGATGATGTGCTTCACGAATCAAATCACCTAAGGTGAGGGCATGTAATGACAAAGAGCTTTGATCTTCAGCTTGACGACTTGAATCAGTTAACAGTGCAGCAAGTGCTGTACGGTCAAACGGCAGAAGTTTGTCTGTTTGCACATAATCAGCAATTAGCTGCATATATGCCTGCTCATTAATGTCATTACGTTGTAATGTATCGGTAAAATCGGCACGAATTTTAAAGACACTGCCCAGTTCTGGTTCGAGTTCTAAAATATCGTAATAAATATCAGGTTCAGCAAGCAGGATCACTTTGATATTTAAATCAATAGCTTCAGGCTCAATCGAAATACTGCCTGTCAATGTAAGCATATGTTCAAGTGAAGATAGCTTTAAATGTCCTGACTTTAATGCACGTTTTAGACCTTGCCATGCATAAGGCTGCTCTAAAAGTTGTTCAGCTTCCAAGATGAGGAATCCACCATTGGCCTTATGCAATGCACCAGGACGGATTAACGTAAAGTCTGTGGTGATGGTGCCATTTTGGGTCAGTTGTTCGACATGACCTAGCAAATTGTAATGGGTTGGGAAATCTTCAAAAATAACTGGCGCACCAGCATTTGGTTTGTGTGTGGCGATAATGTTAGCTTGGTAGCGAGATGGCACGCGGTTAAATAGGCCAGGTGTAAAGTCATCTTCTTCTTGCTCAAGCACAAACTCAACATTTTGAATGATGTCATCTGCATATTGCTTCAGATAATCTTCCAAGCCTTCAACCATGCTGAATTTATTTTGAATTACATCAATACGCGGCATGACGACTTGTTTAGCAATTTCACGGTTTAAAACCTGAACTTTATCGCGTGCGTCATCTTCAAGATCACCAAGATGTAGACCAAGGCGTTCAAGTTTTTTATCCATATAACGGACGTTTGACGCAATTTCAGCTCGTTGTTTACTGCTTAGTGCATTGATGTCTTCTTTGGACATTTCTTGGTATTTGTTATCGACCAAATGCACGGGAACGAAACAATGATCATCATCCTGAGAAATCAGTTTAAGATCGAGCTCTTCACCTTCTCGGGTTAATTCAACTAAAGCAAGATGTTGTTCATCACCAGCATGTTGGCGAATCATTTCAATGCGATTGTGATAGGTTTCTGCGGTGAAGCGACGTTCAAGCTGTTTTAATATAGTTTGCCAACTTTGATGTAATAACGTTTGGAATTTTGTCGCTTGACCAGAAGGAAGTTTCAGCGCAATCGGTTCACGCGGAAACTTGAAATTATTGACATACACCCAGTCTGAAGGCGTTGGCATATTTTTAGCGTGTTGTTGTAATAAGCGCTTAATCATGGTGCGCTTACCTAAGCCTGCGGTACCTACAGCAAAAATGTTATAGCCTGAATAGGGCAATGCAATGCCAGCTTCAACCGAAGCACGGGCACGATCTTGTCCTAAAAAGTCATTGAGTGGTTTGATCCGCTTGGTAGACGTCGGTATTTTTTTAAGCTCAGGCGTATGCGTCAGCTGAAGCGGCTGCAACTGGGTTTTAGTTAAAGTATTCTGTATTTCGGGTTGATCAAAAGCACTCTTTAGTGTCGTTACTGTTTCTGCTAAGTTTTTTGTGTTGGTTTCATTAATGGTGGTTGATAAAGAAGAGTGAATTTGTTCAAGTCGCTGGGTCACTGTTGAATCCAAAAAACTAAAGAATAGAGATATGTAATTAAGGTATACAGGTTTAATGCCAAAGATCAAGCAACAGCATGCGAAATATCGATAAAATAAAACAATGATTTCATAAATGTTGTTGAAACCGTTGTCATTAAGCGCTTGAATAGCAACATTCGATTTTGACAAAAATAACTGAGTCATGACAACACAAGCTTCAGGATGGAAATCTGCTTTTACTGCATTTTTAGACCGACGTGCGCTGATTATGCTTTTTCTTGGCTTTTCGGCCGGTATCCCAATTTTACTGATCTTTTCCAGTTTATCGCTTTGGTTAGGTGAAGCAGGAATTGATAAAAGTGCAGTGACTTTTTTTAGTTGGGCAGCGCTTGGCTACTCATTTAAGTTTGTTTGGGCGCCATTAATTGATGAGTTGCCTGTGCCATTTTTAACTAAACAACTCGGACGGCGCCGTGCATGGTTGTTGATCGCTCAGGTTCTCATTATCTGTGCAATTTGTATCATGGCATTTTCAGATCCTGCTTTAGGACAAAGCTATATTTACCAAATGGCCGCTGGCGCTGTATTGCTAGGTTTTTCTGCCGCAACGCAAGACATTGTGATTGATGCTTATCGTATTGAGTTGGCAGAAACTGAAATGCAGACCGTTTTAGCTTCGACTTATAATGCAGGTTATCGTATCGGCATGATCGTGGCAGGTGCAGGGGCGTTATTTTTGGCGGCATATTTAGGCACGGCCAAAGGTAACTATATTTATGAAGCTTGGAAATATACTTACCTTGCAATGGCTGCTGTAATGGTTATCGGTATTATCACAACTTTATCGATACGTGAGCCGCAGGTTGACCGTGTACAAAAGCATTATAAACGGACCGACTATTATCGTTTAGTCGCTGTATTTTTTGCTGCGGTGGTTGCTTTTGTTTTGAGTTATATCTATTCAGGTGTTGCGGTTGAAAGCTTGAAAGAGCAGTGGCAAATTTCAGACTCATTTGCATTGTTTTGTTTAGAGGCTGTACGCTTTATTGGTTCAGCTATGGTTGCTTTTGGTGTCGGTTCTGTTTTAGTGAAATCAGGTGCTGTAAATAAGCAGATGGCATTTGAAACTTGGGTTAATCCAGTTGCAGATTTTTTTAAGCGTTATGGTCTAAAACTGGCTTTAGTGCTGTTGTTACTTATTGGTTTTTACCGTATTTCCGATATTATCGCCGGCGTCATTTCTAATGTGTTTTATCAAGATTTAAACTTCACCAAAGAGCAGATTGCTGAAGCTGTAAAAGTCTATGGTGTGATTTTTAGCTTGGTTGGCGGCTTCCTTGGCGGTTTGCTAGCGCAGCGCATGAACATTATGAAATTGATGTTTGTTGGTGCGATTTTAGCAAGTTCAACAAACTTGATTTTTATCGGTCTGGTCAAATCAGGTCAGCCATTGAGCGATGTCACTGTAAATGTAGCAGGGCAGCAATATACAGCGACGCCGGATGACACGGGAGCTTGGGCAGTTCAAATTCCAAAAGCAGTCTTGGCGGCTGATCAAAATATTCAGGTCAGTGCGGATTATCAGTCTAAGAATCAACATCCAATACAGGTGAGTTTGCCGTATCTGAATAATGCTTTTGCAAACTCAGCAATGATGTTGTTGCCAGTGACTTCAGATAACACGATTTCAGCTCAAGAGACTGCAAATAGTATCGTGGTCCGTGGACAATACTTGGCAGGCGAGTTAAAAGAAAATCAAAAAATTCAAATTATTTTGGATGCTAAACCATTCGACGCGAAGCTTGATAAAACCGGTGTTTTTAGTGCTGCAATTCCAGGGCAAGCGCTCGAAACAGCAAAGCAAAAAACATTAACGGCTCAACTGCTAGAAAATGATGTAGTGAAAAAGAGTGTCGATTTAGCATATCAAGTGAATACAGCGGCCAATATGGCGGGTGTGCTTGGTGTTGATATTCAACCGATTAATTTGGCTAGTGCTGAACAAAATGTGGACATCAAAGGTAAGGTCATTAAGTCTTATAGTTCGCTGTGGCTATATTTCGCGATTATTGTTGATAATTTGGCGTCAGGTCTTGCTGGTGCGGCATTTATTGCATTTTTATCGAGCTTGACCAGTGTTTCTTTCACAGCCGTTCAATATGCCATCTTTAGTTCATTAATGACTTTAACTCCTAAAATTTTAGGCGGTTATTCAGGTACGATTGTGACCAATATCGGTTATCCAAACTTTTTCTTGATGACGACTTTAATTGGTATTCCGATTTTGATTTTAGTGGTTTGGGTCGCCAAGCTATTGAAAGAACATGAACAAAAATCCAATTCATAATTCAATTTAAATTAAAAAAGCCCATTCAATCTGAACGGGCTTTTTTAATCTAAGCTTATAAATAGCCTAAGCATATCTGCGGTTTTGGACAAGGATATTTGAAATAAGCAGGTATATGCGTTCTAGACTTAAATTGAACTTTGCATGTTAAATCCCTATAGTATTCAGACATAATGATAGATTTAGGAAACTCGATTATGCGCATGCTGCATACCATGTTACGTGTAGGCAATTTAGAGCGTTCATTGGCGTTCTATACTGAAGTACTCGGTATGACTTTGCTTCGTAAGCGTGATTATGAAGAAGGTCGTTTTACTTTGGCATTTGTGGGCTATGGTGATGAAGAAAATCATACTGTACTTGAGTTAACGCATAACTGGGATACGGAGAGTTATGAATTGGGTAACGCTTATGGCCATATTGCTATTGCAGTAGATGATGCCTACAAGGCTTGTGAAGAAATTAAAGCACGTGGCGGAAACGTGGTACGTGAAGCAGGACCAATGAAAGGTGGTGTGACCGTCATTGCCTTTGTTGAAGATCCCGATGGCTATAAAATTGAGTTGATCCAACAAGACTCAAATGCACGAAATAATTAATCTGCAATTATTCATTTAAAGTCATCTGTAATTCTGAATATTCTTATTTATAAATTTTTTTGCGTTGAGCTCACTATCAACGTTTAAAATAATGAATATATCGGAGAAAAGCTGGCTTTATTTATATGGCCCAGTAAGATGAAATTTACTCAATGGTAAATTTAGCTTATTGGGCATTTTTGTGCCGATGAGCTTTAAAGGGAAATTTGTACAGGATGTTGTTATGCTAAAAATGTTGGCTTTGGATCGTTTTACCATTCTACTTTTTGTAATGGTCATACTTGCGACTTTTTTGCCTGTTAGTGGTCAAGCTGCAGAAATCTTTGGCTATATTACCACGGCTGCAATTGCCATTTTATTTTTCCTCCATGGTGCAAAGTTATCTCGTGAGGCTGTGGTTGAAGGCATTATGCACTGGAAGTTACATGCTTTAGTTTTTGCTTTTACCTTTGCATTATTTCCATTACTGGGTTTAATGGCGAAACCAATCCTCGTGCCGATGTTAGGGCAAGAGTTGTATTGGGGCTTTTTGTTTATGTGCTTTTTACCTTCGACAGTACAGTCTTCTATTGCATTTACTTCGGTAGCACAGGGTAATGTTGCTGGCGCAGTCTGTAGTGCATCATTTTCAAATATTATTGGGATGTTTATTACCCCAGTGATGGTGGCCTATTTTATTCTTGGTCAGTCACAACATAACTATGATCCGACGGCATCTATTATCCAAATTACCCTGTTATTACTGATTCCCTTCATTTTAGGGCAGCTCCTCCGTCCTTGGGTGTTTCCTTATATGAAGAAAATGCCAAAAATCGTGAAGGTATTTGATCAGGGCTCAATTTTGATGGTGGTCTATGGTGCATTCAGTAGTGCAGTGGTGGCAGGGCTATGGCATCAAGTGAGTGGTATGACCTTATTCCTATTGATTGTGGCGTGCTCTGCCTTGTTAACGATCATTATGTTATTGGCGCTATATGTACCACGTTGGTTGGGCTTTAGCCGAGCTGATCAAAAGACGATTTTCTTTTGTGGTTCTAAAAAAACCTTGGCGAGCGGCGTGCCCATGGCACAAATTTTATTTATTGGGCAGCCGATGGGGATGATAGTTTTACCGATTATGATCTTTCACCAAATTCAGTTGATGGTCTGTGGTGTGATTGCCAACCTTTGGGCAAAACAAAGCCGTGGGCAAGAATAGGGCGAGATGAGTACGTCCTTTTAAAATACCTTATATAGATGAAAAAAAATCATGAAAATTAAAAGAGGCTTCTTCATTTTATTCTTGGATTTGAACACAGTCGTTCATGCTCAAGAGGATTTATCTTTAAATAGTAACCGTGATGTCATTGAAAAAATGCCGCTCATCAGCCTACAGTCAATGCTAGATTTTTGTCGTGATCGACAACCACAGATCAATACGGAATTAGATCAGGCTTATCAAGCTGCAAAAACTTAAATTAATTGCTGCAGTTCAGGCTATCCGTTTTAATGGTGTAGAGCCATTAAAGGCAAAAGATGTTGATCTGTCAGTCGATGCACAATTTAAACAGCAGCTTCAAAGTATTTTAGAGGGTATGAGCAGATCATTACAGTCAGTAAATGCTACGACGTTTTGTCCTGCATTTATTGAAAGATTAAACCATTTTGATCAAGCCCAATTTCAGCGTACAGTCGAATTACAATATCAGAAATATTTAGAGCAAGCTCAACCCAAAGAGTAGAGCGATTCAGCCTTGAATATCTATTTATTAACATTAAAAAATCAGCTATAATTTGCCCCAACTTGTTGTGCTTAGCTCTGACGGTATCCGTCTCGGTGGGCCAAAAGAATGGTCTGTTATGGTGTTGGTCTGCTTTTTTAAGCCTTCCTTGTAGCGATACAAGAGTGATCAATTGCGATGACAGCTAAACCTTCTTAAATCTTAGGAGTAATCGA
The DNA here is from genome assembly GCF_013417755.1 of Acinetobacter sp. YH12231. NCBI lineage: Bacteria > Pseudomonadati > Pseudomonadota > Gammaproteobacteria > Moraxellales > Moraxellaceae > Acinetobacter > Acinetobacter sp. YH12231. Next base: position 95,381 of record NZ_VPDJ01000016.1, on the reverse strand, counting down.
CGATGCGCGCCGATATTCACCCAAAATATGAAACTTTAGTTGCTACATGTTCATGCGGTAACGTAATTGAAACTCGTTCAGCTCTCGGTAAAGAAACTATTTATCTAGACGTATGTTCTGCTTGCCACCCATTCTACACTGGTAAACAGAAAAGCGTTGACACTGGCGGTCGTATCGACAAATTCAAACAACGTTTTGCTGGTATGTCACGTTCTATCAAACGTTAATATCCAAAACGAAAAACGGGCTTTATGCCCGTTTTTTTGTGCCGATAAAAAGATAAACCTTAAATCGGTAATGTTCAGAACTTTATTGGTCCTGAACATCGATGAGATGGTCGAGTTTCTTCTGGAAATAATCACCTTGAATAAAACGAGCTTCGACATTCCAAGCATTGGCAAACAGGGTCATGTCATTTAATTCACGTAGCATGATTTCAACAGTTTTGATTTCATGATAAGTGGTAATTTTTTCTTGGAGCTCTTGGCATGACTTATCGTTTGCAAGCATTTTGGTCAAACTTGAATCTAATGTTAAGCAGTGAACATCCATTTGACGTAATAATGATTCACTAAACATCGAATGACCAAAATTGCGTAAAGCCAGTTCAGCACCATTTTTACGAAGTTCAACAAATGCTTTTTGAGCGGCATCGATATTGAGCTGAATGTCTTCTTCTGCAAATTGTAAAATTAACGGATTTTTCAATTTACTACGAATAATCGTAATCAGTTTCGAAATAAACTCAGGGAAGGTGCGGTCGCTATATAGCACTTCTTTGTTCAGGTTAACGATTAATTTAGCTTCAGGGAACTGAGTGATGAAGTTGTGTAGCTGTTTACACGATTCAACCAAGATCCAACGATCCAACTTAATGGATAGCTCTGAGTCTTCAGCTAACTCACGCAGTTGGGCGATATCTTTCCATTTATTTTCAAAAATAAAGCCGCTGGTTACTTCATAAGTATAAAGATGAGAATCTTCTTTATCATACAGTTGTTGATATTTAAGATGAATTTCACCGCGTTCTAAGCAGTTGCGAAGGGCCTTGATAACAGGAGCTTCATCACTAACGACAATCGGTGCAATTTGCGCTTCTGGTGTACCAAAATCCAAACTTGGAATATCAATTTCTAATGGAATCGTTAAATCGATTTCAGGCGCTTGTTGGTTGGTAGGTAGCGCAGTATTAAAGGCTTTTGCAACAAAGGTTTCAAAATGTGCTTCATCACGAATATCGCTGTCTAAAACACTGTATCCCATGCGTAAATTTAATGGATAAGTTTCATTATTTACACTGAGTAATTGAGGTTTGCTCAGGGTGTTAAGACCAATCAATTTAGACTCAAGTTTGAGCTGATTATCCGCTTGGAATAAGGCAACCATTGCACCATTGTCTAAACTAAATAATGGAGCATGTGTTTGATCTTTCAAGAAGTCTTTAATATTGGTGAAATAGCTCTTATAAGTATTCCAATCTTTTTGAAAAATCGCATCTGAGCAAGAAGCCAACGTAAATAGCACTAATGCATTTACATTGGCAGGTTGCTGACCGATGATACGGTTGAGTTGTTGAAATGCTTTTGGTTTTTGTGGGCTGGCTTCAACTGGCGCGTTGCTAACAGCATTACTGTTTTGACTACCAATTTCAATTGCGAGCTGTAACGCGTCTTCTTCAGCTGCGGCAATAAATTCGAGTTTTAGTGGGTTTTGCCCAGCCACAGCGATATTTTGCGAATCAAGATCAAAACGTCCTAAGTCGAGCTGTCCTTGGCTGATTTTTTTAAAGCGTTGTTTAAAGTCATTGAGGTCAGAAGGTTGTAATAGATCGAGCAGGGGCAGACCGATTACATCGTCTTCATTTTTTAGACCAAATAAAGTGAGATATTCAGCATTGGCTTGAATATGAATACCTTCTTGAATCACTGCAACCGCTTTACGACTATCTTCAACTAAAGACTGGGTTTGAATCTGAGCCGTTTCAAGCTCTTCCATTAAATGTTGTTGAGATTGTTGTAGGCGACTAAAGGATAAAGCACGGATTAAACCAAAATAGAAACTCTCAGGTTCAGCAATATCGACAATGTCATAAATCCCTTTTTTGACTAAACTTGCATATTGTTCTGCTTGATAGTCTTCGGGTTTAAGTAAAATAATCGGTAAATTCGGTTGGCTCGATAGTTGAACTAAACTTAAAGCTTGTTCATATTTTAAATCATAAGCACGTCCAAAAATGATCAAGTCCCAATTGAGATTCAGCTGTTTTTCGAAATTTTGTAAATCATCAAGTAATATGGCATGAACTTGATGTTCGCTGTCTGTCAATAATTCACGTATCTGGTTAAAACGTATTTGATTATCATCAATAATGAGTAATCGAGTTTCCGTACGTTTTAGTTTTTTGGATAGTAATGGATTTCTCACTTTAATGCTTCCCATAAGTCGTTATTTTTGATCTCATTGCTCTGTTTCGCAATATAGTCTTTAACGACATTTTCTTGCTCTTCATTCAATAATTCATATTCAAAGCGAATAAAGCTTTGTGTCACCAACTGCGCTTTGGTGAGATAGACTTTGATGTCTTCTTTGCCTAAGCGAAGGTGGATCGTTTGTTTCTCTCGGAAGAGATTTGCCCCAGGTAAAATTAAGGTCGTAGACACTTGATCAAGTTGTGTGGTCTGTACCAATAAAGCAGGTTGATGATTTGTTGTATTGCGGTCGGTACGAATATGGGCTGAACATGGATACAAATCTTGAGCCAGTACTTCGAGACCCAATTCCAAACTTTTTTCAGTCGATTGTTTGATCCAACGAACAACACCGCCACGCCATTGGCTTTGAGCATTTTCTTGGATCAAAATAAATTCGCCGGTTTTTAAATTAGCAGGGGTAGGGCCAGTCCATTTAATGCGATAACCATTCACACTAATATCTAAAACGTCAGCAGTATGAATCTGTTTTGCTTCACGATCTAGCGCTTTCGCATTAGTCATGCCTGTTGGCATATTTGAATCATGCGAATTGACAAAAGAGGCTTCATTGTGGAATTGATAATTGCCTTCTAAATCTAAAGTTTCGTGGAAGTTTTTACCTTTAGAGAGATAGAAATGCGCCACCATTAAGCTAAAGCAAATATTAATTTGCGCAGAATATTCATAACGCTCATGACGACGTTCAGTGTTGTTGGTCAAAATATTATGAATATGGAAATATAGCGCTGGGGTTAAGAATAACTTTTCATTTTTAGATAGATAATTGGCATTCTTAGTTTGCGTTTCAGTCAAATGATCGAGCAAGTTTTGCGTTGAAATGTACACATTGGCTTGATAAGACCGATCTTGTTTCGAGTTATAAATCGGTGGGTGATCTTTTTTCGTGTCCACAATATAGCGTGAAAGTGTGGTTTCTTTCGGTAAGATTTGAACCAATTTTGCCCAGTCAAAGCTACATAAATACAAACCTTGAATTTCAGCAGGGCGAATCTGATGATTATTGAAAATATCTAACAAGATCAATTGTGCATAAGCTTGGGCAATATTTGCAATTTGATGCTGGGTACCAAGTAATTGATTGACATTACTTTGATAGAAATTGTGTTCAATGGCACATTCAATCAGTTGATGTGCCGCAATCCATTGACCTGCAGTCGGTGTGGCATACAACATATGTTGTTGATACAACAACAGTGTCAGTTGTTGCAACGCATAGTAGATTGATGCAATTCGAGCGGTTTGTAAGCTTTTTTTATGGCCGAATGAAAAAATCGAAAACTTTTGTTGATTAAGCTGCTGATTACATCGTTTGGCAATATCAATATAGATTTTGGCAAAGTGACTGCGTAAAAGCATCGCCAATTCAATGATTTGGTCATTACGATCCGTGGTAATGAGGCTTTGATTGGTAAAGTGTTTTTCTAAGCTTGTGAGCACACTTTCCATAGTCGGATGTAAAATTTGAACCAAATCAAAACGTAACATCTCTTGGCATTTCAGCTCGGAGATTTCAAGTAAGGCATTGAATAAAGCTTTAGATGAGGTACCCAATTGTAAAATTGAAATACCGTTTAACCACTCTTGCAGACCTTTAGCATTGGTCGGACAAAAGCTTAATTTATCCAGCTTTAATTCAGTCGGATTGTAAAACGTATCTGAAGTATGCGTGGTCATCTTTATTATTTAACTCAAAAAGTTGAAGCCCCAAAAAGCGGTGTCTTGTTTTTTTCGCCCGCTATTTCCCGTACAAGTTTAGGAACCAAATAACCAGGTAGGTTCTCTAAAACTTTTTTATAAATTAAATCAATATCCTGAGCTGGTGTATCAAAATGATGAGCACCTTTTACTTTATCCAGAACATGCAAATAATATGGCATTACACCTGCGTCGAATAAGCGGTAACTTAAATCGACCAACACTTCTGCAGAATCATTAACCCCTTTTAATAAGACTGCTTGGTTCAGCACGGTGATTCCTTGTTTGACAAGCTGTTGAAGCTGGCTGCACGTGAAGTCATCTAGCTCTGATGGATGATTTGAGTGTACCACTAGAATAATGCGTAGCCTACTGTTTTTTAAATTAGAAACCAGCTCTTCATCGACACGGTTGGGGATTACGATAGGAACTCGTGAATGAATTCTCAAAAATTTAATTTGTGGCAAAGTCGATAAACGTTCAATCCACACTTGAAGTTTACGATTTGATAGTGTGAGCGGGTCTCCACCACTTAAAATCACTTCATTAATATCGGGTTGTTGTTCAATATATTGTTTAATGTTTGCCCAATCGTCATTTTTAGGCAGGTTTTCTTGGTAGGGAAAATGCCGGCGGAAACAATAACGGCAATGGACCGCGCAGGCACCGGTTAAAGTCAGTAAAAAACGAGACTTGTACTTATGTAATACCCCTGGCTGTTGGTTAGCCTGCTCTTCACCTAAAGGGTCGGTGACAAAACCGGCGTGTTCTTCAAGTTCCAAATGATGCGGTAGGACTTGGAGTAAAAGCGGATCAAGCGGATTACCTTTTTGCATTTTTTCGACAAAAGCGCGCGGCACACGTAGGCGAAACTCATCTGCTGCGAACTGAGCACCAGATAATAACTGATCATGCGAAAGTTCTAATACATCGAGTAATTCTTGAGGATTTGTAATCAAATCACTCAATTGGGTTTGCCAGTTTTGCTCTTGAAATAAATAGTTTATCATGCCGATTGTTTAAAAAATGCAGAAAGGTGAGTAGGGAATATTGCTGAAATTAATGCGTCGAACTTTTAAGTGTAAGCTGAAATAATTCCGATAAAGCTCACAACGGATGAAGCCTACGAAACATTTATTAAGTTTCAGTAAACAGCAATTTTACCTGTTTGTGGGCATTGTATAAACAAAGTTCTTTAATGTCTGAGTGTAAGTTAAGCAGCTTGACCCCTTTAATGGGGATTTTTTCGTTGCGACATGGTGCATTGGTCATTTAGAATACGCAATATCACATTAATGTGCATGTGGCAGCCAATGTTACAGTCAGTACTTGCTAAATGACATGTTACAGCCCATAGCATCTATAGATTAAAGTTAGTAAGTTTGGAGTGAGCCAGTCATGGCCTATTATTCTACGAATGATTTCAAGTCAGGCCTTAAGGTCATGCTTGACGGTAACCCATGTTCAATCATGGAAAACGAATACGTAAAACCAGGTAAAGGCCAAGCTTTTAACCGCGTAAAATTACGTAACCTTAAAACTGGTAAAGTTTTAGAAAAAACTTTCAAATCTGGTGATTCACTAGAAGCTGCTGACATCCAAGAAGTTGAAATGAACTACTTGTATAACGACGGTGAAATGTGGAACTTCATGGATCCAGAATCTTTCGAACAAATCGCTGCTGATAAAGTTGCTATGGGCGACGCGGCTAAATGGTTGAAAGATGACTCAAATGAACTTTGCACAATCATGCTTTGGAACGGTGTTCCTTTAACTGTGAGCGCGCCAAACTTCGTTGTATTAAAAATCGTTGAAACTGATCCAGGTGTACGTGGTGATACTTCAGGCGGTGGCGGTAAACCGGCTAAGCTTGAAACTGGTGCAGTTGTACGTGTTCCATTATTCGTACAGCAAGAAGAAAGCGTTCGTGTAGACACTCGTACTGGTGACTATTTAGAACGTGCATAATGGTTTAAAAATAGACTATTATCGAAAGGGATGAAGTGATTCATCCCTTTTTTTATACCTATTGGTTTAAATTTTTATGCCAAAGTATTAGATGAAAAAACCTATAACAGGAGTAGAGTTTCAAGGGAAGAAACAGCAGTACCTCGAACAAGAAAAATCAAGCTGATTTATTTCAACATTTATGAGGGATTGAGATGGAAACCATTCAACCGAAGTCAGGAATGGCTTCAAAGATTATCTGGCTGTTTGTAGCCATTCTAGGTGCCGTTTCATTCGGCATACTAGCACTCAGTCGAGGCGAGCATGTCAATGCAGTTTGGCTGATCCTTGCAGCAATCTGTGTGTATAGCATTGCATATCGTTTTTATAGTTTATTTATTGCCAATAAAGTCTTTGAACTGAATGAGCGACGTTTAACGCCTGCCCATCGCTTAGCTGACGGCTTGGATTATGTACCGACCAATAAAAGCGTTCTATTTGGTCACCACTTTGCTGCGATTGCAGGTGCAGGCCCATTAGTCGGACCGATCCTTGCTGCGCAAATGGGTTATTTGCCGGGAACAATTTGGCTCTTGGTGGGTGTTGTTCTTGCCGGTGCGGTTCAAGACTTTTTAGTCTTGTTCATCTCAACGCGTCGTGATGGTCGTTCACTCGGTGAAATGGCAAAACAAGAACTAGGTTCTTTTGCCGGAATCATCGTGATGCTTGGTGCACTTGGCGTGATGATCATCATTCTTGCGGTACTTGCTTTGGTTGTTGTAAAAGCGTTGACTAACAGTCCGTGGGGTGTTTTCAGTATCGCGGCCACTGTACCGATTGCGATTTTCATGGGTATCTACATGCGATTTATCCGTCCGGGTAAAATTGCAGAAGTGTCAATCATTGGTTTTGTACTGATGATGGCAGGGATTATTTATGGTGGTGACATTGCACAGCATCCGTACTGGGGGCCATTCTTTACACTTTCAGGTACTGAACTGACTTGGTGGCTGATCGGTTATGGTTTCGTAGCATCTGTGTTACCCGTATGGTTACTGCTTGCACCACGTGATTACCTATCGACCTTCTTGAAAATTGGTGTTATTGCAGGTTTAGCAATCGGGATTATGTTTGCTTTACCTGAAATGAAAATGCCGGCAGTAACGCATTTTATTGATGGTACAGGTCCTGTATTTGCAGGCTCAATGTTCCCATTCTTGTTTATTACCATTGCCTGTGGTGCAATTTCAGGTTTCCATGCGCTCGTTTCTTCAGGAACGACACCGAAACTTGTGAATAATGAAAAAGATATTCGCATGATCGGTTATGGCGGCATGTTGATGGAATCTTTTGTTGCGATCATGGCTTTGGTCTGTGCAACGATTCTTGAGCCTGGTGTGTATTTTGCGATTAATGCGCCAGCAGCTGTGATTGGTACAACGGTTGAGTCCGCTGCAGAAGCAGTTCGTACATTAGGCTTCGTGGTAACACCTGAAGCATTGACCTTACTTGCACAAGAAGTGGGTGAAAACTCGATTCTGTCTCGTACAGGGGGGGCGCCAACATTTGCGATTGGTATGGCGCATATCATTACGGAAATTTTTAATAACCGTTCAATGATGGCGTTCTGGTATCACTTTGCGATTTTATTCGAAGCACTCTTTATTTTAACTGCTGTGGATGCAGGTACGCGTGCATGTCGTTTCATGGTGCAAGATACAGTGGGTATCGTGGTTCCTGCGGTTAAAAACTCACATAATTTCTTCGGAAATCTGTTAGGTACAGCGGTAGCTGTTGCAGGTTGGGGCTTCTTCGTTTACCAAGGTGTGGTTGATCCACTCGGCGGTATTAATAGCTTATGGCCGCTATTTGGTATTGGTAACCAAATTCTTGCTGCGATGGCTTTGATCTTGGGTACAGTGATTTTATTCAAGATGAAAAAACAAAAGTATGTTTGGGTGACGATTATCCCAACAGTATTCTTGTTTATTACTTCAATGACCGCTGGTTGGCAGAAGATTTTCCACGAAAATCCAAAGATTGGTTTCTTGGCTCAGGCAGATCGTTTTAATGCAGCCATTGCGAAAAATGAATTGTTGGCACCTGCGAAAACCATGGCAGAAATGCATACGGTTGCATTGTCGAATCAAATCAATGCCGGTCTTTGTGCATTCTTTATGATCGTGGCATTTGTGATGTTATTTGCAGCGATTGGTGTGGTGCGTCGTGCCTTGGCAAATCCAAATCCATCGGTGAATGAAGCAGAAGCAATTTACCGTGACCCAGCTGAAATTAATCCGTCAAATTCAGCACATTAATAGGGGAATATGAATGAACCTGAAGTTTGCAAAAAGTGGAAAAACGGTGATTTATAAAATCATTAAAATGACCATTATGTCGCAGAAGGATCTAATTCTGAACCCGAAAAATTGGTCACGTATTGCGACGTTGTGGCAACGTTTACAGCAAAGCTTCCGCCTGATGGTGGGTGTGCCAGATTACCAAAACTATTTGGAACATATGGCAAAACATCATCCTGATTTGGAAGCGATGGATGCAAAAACATTTTATCGTCACTGTGTAGATGCACGTTATCCATCAGCTGGTGGTGACATGAAGAAGTGTCCTTGCTAATGCTTTGACTTGTGCTAAAAATCCAATAAAAAAAGCGTTCTTCGGGACGCTTTTTTTATTACTGATTTGTGATCAGTCGAAGCGATAACAACGCTTTTGTATACTCAATAAATATCAAGCGTATGTATTTAAAGTATTGAACTGGGTATAGATTGGAGATAAACACTGTATTTTTAAATAAAACCCTGTATGTTAGTCATTCATTTAACTTTTTTATTGGGGAATAAAAGGTGTTTTGGGTATCAGAGAAAAGCCAACAAAATAATACATCAACGCTTTTAAGTGAGGAGAGCCTTGCGCCTTTTTACCCGAAAATAAATACATTCCTCGAACAAATTAACCAAATTATTTTGGATAAAAATCAGCAAACCAAATTGGCTTTAGCTTGTCTATTGGCAGGCGGGCATGTGCTATTTGAAGACTTACCTGGTTTAGGAAAAACGACATTATCTAGCGCCTTGTCACATTTGGCGGGATTAAAGTTTCAACGGATTCAATTTACCAATGACATGCTGGCCAGCGATGTGATTGGGGTAAATATGTTTAATCAAAAAGAACATCATTTTGAGTTTAAATCTGGGCCGATTTTTACCCAAATTTTATTGGCAGATGAAATCAACCGTTGTAGTCCAAAGACCCAAAGTGCTTTATTGGAAGCGATGGAAGAGGGGTATGTGACGGTTGATGGTGTGCGCTATGCTTTGCCTCAACCATTTTGGGTGATTGCGACACAAAACCCTTTATTTCAAAGTGGTACTTATGCCTTACCTGAGTCCCAGTTGGACCGGTTTTTAATGCGTTTGTCTTTAGGTTATCCATCGCGTCAGGCAGAGAAATTATTGCTCCAACAAACTTCACGCCATGATCTGATTGCGGCATTAGCACATATCTTTAATGAATCAGAAATTTTACAACTACAAGGCTTTGTCGAGCAGATACATCTGAGTGATCGTTTGATGGATTACATTTTGGATCTTGCTGCTGAAACACGTAAAGGGAGACATGGTCTTTCTACGCGTGGTGTTTTATCCTTAAAGAAAGCTGCGCAAGCCTATGCGCTGATTGAGCAGCGAAATTATGTGAATCCTGACGATGTACAAGCCGTTTTTACAGCTGTGGTATCTCATCGAATTGGGTTGTCAGATCTTGAAGCCTTTAAGCTTTTAGAACAAGTTTCGATTCAATAAAGGAGTTGAACCTTGGCTTCAATGTGGCAGCAATGGATTGAACGTCGATTTAAAATCGATCAGCACAAGCAGCTGACTCAAAAAGATGTCTTGATCTTTATCTATCAGCAAGGCTACTTGTATTTGGTATTAATTTTCATCACTTTTATTGCAGGTGTGAATTATGCCAATAATTTGATTTTAGGCTTTTGCTTTTTAATTAGCGCCGTATTGAGTATTAGTTTCTATATTACTTTTAAGCAGCTTCATGCGTTGCAGATTCAAATAAATGTTGTTGATACACCGCAAGCAGGTGAATTACTCTCGGTCGAAATTTACTTTAAGCAAGATGCTGAACAGGCGCGATATTTGTGGATTAAAACTGAAAATCAGCTACATAAATTATTGTTCAATACGCAACAGCATGGCTTTCAATTAAATTTTACAACCAGCCAACGCGGTTTTTTTCAGATTCCACCCATACAAATTTATAGTGTTTATCCCTTTGGTTTGGTTCGGGCCTGGACGTATTTGTACGTACAGCAACCAGCGTGGGTTGCACCTCAAGCCAGTTGGCATTCCGTTGAAAATAAGCAACAACAGCAAAACTTTGAACCTGATCTTGATGAATTTCGCGAATTACGGAGTTTTCAGACGGGGGATTCACTTCATGCGGTGTCTTGGAAACAAGCAGCACGAGGACAAGGCTTATATGTGAAAGTCTTTGAACAATATGAAGATCTAAAGAAATTGGAGATTCATTATCACCATATGCCAGCTCAAAGTCATGAAGAAAAACTTAGCCTTATGATGGGTTTGGTCGAGCAGGCTGAGCAAAATCACGATCAATATGCACTGTATTTACCTAATGCTGAGTTAGCATCAGGCACTGGAGCAATGCATTTTTCCGAAGCTAAACGGTTATTGGCGCAGGCTTGATTTATGATTGAAAATACCATACGCCGCTCCATACTACTAACGTTAGCTTTAGTGCTCATTGCGCAAATGCTTTATATACCAGTGGTGACATCATTAGTATTTTTAGTCATTTGGCTTTTTTTATTACTCAATACCCGCGCCAGTAAAAAACCATTTTCTAAAATTTTAACCTATGTGCTGACATTGATAGCTTTATTCAGCATTTACATAAGTCATAAAACCTTTATTGGTGTTGATGCAGGGGTTACAGTACTTAGTACATTTTTATTTGCTAAATCTTTAGAAACAAAAACACGTCGTGATGTAATTATTTTATTTAACTTTGCGATGTTTGTGATTGCCAGTAGTTTTTTGTTTAGCCAGTCTTTTGCCATGGCATTGGTCATTTTGTTGGCGTTGTTGAGCTGCTTTATTGGATTATACCGTTTACAGACCGTTGGTTTTAGGCAAAACTCTGGCGGTGAAATACAAGCGATTAAACAAGATATTGGGCATGTGGGTAAATTTATTGCCTTAGCTGTTCCATTCTTTATCTTGCTGTTTCTCTTTTTTCCACGCCTGCCGCCGCTATGGCATATTCCTATTCCTGAAAATAAAGCCACAACGGGAATCAGTGACAGCATGTCTCCGGGCGATATTGCTGAGTTATCACAGTCGAGTAGTTTGGCTTTTCGTATAATTGGTGATATTCAAGCCTTGCCAACACGTACAGAGCTGTATTGGCGGGCGATGGCATTAGATGAATATGATGGTTCTAAATGGACTAGTCATTTTTTTAACCAGAACGTTATACAGCTGAATCCAGCTGATTTAAAACCCAAGCGGACATTGAATTATCAATATTTGGCTGCCGACCCAACTGTGATGTGGATTATGTCGTTGGAGCAATCCGTTCCCAATGAAGCACGTTTTGCATTAGGTCAAGATGGTCGAATTACACCCTACCGATTAACAGCACGTACAGAGCCGATTCAACTGAAATGGTTAGGAAGTGCAGAGCCGCCACAAATAAAAAATGTAGCTTTACTTGAAAAATTAAACACTCGCTATGTTGAAAACTTGGATGTTCAATCACAACAATTGGCCCAAACTTTATGGCAGCGAAGTCGTCAAAATCCTGAGCGTTATATTGCCGAAGTTTTGCAATGGTATAAACAAAATCGTTTTGCATATACCTTAAGCCCAGGTGTATTGGGGCAAAATCGGATAGATGATTTTTTATTTGGATCAAGACAGGGCTTTTGCGAACATTTTGCTTCGAGCTTTGCAATGTTGATGCGCTATGTTGGTGTTCCATCGCGTATTGTCGTGGGATATCAAGGTGGTCAATTAGCACCAGATGGAAAAAGTTGGGAGGTTCGTCAGCTCGATGCACATGCGTGGACAGAGGTTTATGTCAATCAACATTGGCGTCGAATTGATCCTACAGCCATGATCGCACCTCAGCGTATCGATGGTGGGATGCAGGATTATATGGAACAAGATCGGACAATTTTTGGGAGACAGCAGTCGACTTGGGCCTATCAACAATTTTCGATGTTGAAAAAAGTCCGTGTATGGAGTGATTATGCGAGTTACCAATGGCAGAGTAAAGTAGTGGGTTACAATGCAGAATCACAGCAACAATGGTTTAAAAAGCTCGGTACAAATTCTGCTTATGCAGGTGTTTTAATTCTTATTTTGAGTATTGGTGGCATTGTAGCATTATATTTTATATGGATTTTGTGGAAAAAAAGAAAAAGCCTAAGCTCTCTTGAAAGAGAAATTGCCAAGTTTGCTAAGAATTTACCCTTGAGCCAGCAAAAAGTGGCTTCTGAAAGTTTTCGGCATTGGTTACAACGTTTGGCTGAAAATGTACCTGAACAGGAAAGGGCGGCATTTGAACAAGTTATTACGTTATTTGAGCAGGAAATTTATGTAGGTACCGCGCTAAGTTCTCATGATATTCAATATTTTAAGGCTTTGCTTAAAACTTGTACGCAAAGTTTAAAAAAGTCAGAAAAGGGCTTGTCATAAAAAATAAAAATGAATATGATTCTACGCATTCTAGGTTTATAGCTCAGTTGGTTAGAGCGCTACGTTGACATCGTAGAGGTCACCAGTTCGAATCTGGTTAAACCTACCAAATTCAAAAAGCAGAATCAAAATGATTCTGCTTTTTTTTATCTGAAATTATTAGGGTCTGTTGACATTTACTGTTCATAATTAACCCTATAAAGGTAGCCATAAAAATATACAGGCTAAAGCAACAGAACTTTGATAATTCCTTTTGAGCTTGTCATATCGAGTAGCTATTCCTCTAAATTGCTTTAATCTACAAAACATATTTTCAACTAAATGCCTGATTTTATATAAATACCAGTCCATATGGTCATTGTTCGATTGGCTATTCGTTTTCCTTGGTATATTCGCTACTTCTTTGGCTCATATTTCTGCGTTTATGACTATATAGCAGTGCTTTATACAATGTATGCTATAGCGGATTATTTGAAACAAAAAAGCCGCATTCTATGCGGCTCTTAATTGAACAAATAAATTATGCATCTTCAGTTTCTAAAATTTCGAAGTCATGGGTAATTTCTACACCACCATCCATCAGCATTTTACTAGCAGAGCAGTATTTTTCAGCAGAAAGTTCAACCGCTTTTGCAACTTGCTTTTCCTTCACGCCATGACCAGTGACTACAAAGTGCAAATGAATTTTAGTGAATACAGCAGGAATAGTGTCGGCACGTTCTGCATTTAATTCACAACGAACATTGGTAATGTCTTGGCGTGCTTTCTTTAAAATCGTCACAATATCGAAAGATGCACAACCACCAAGTCCTGTTAAAATCAGTTCCATTGGGCGCGGACCACGGTTCTCACCGCCATATTCTTGTGATCCATCCATCATAACAGTGTGACCACTTTGAGTTTTTGCTTCAAAAGCAACATTCTCTAGCCAATGAACACTAGTTTGCATTGCAAGTCCCTAAAAAAAGCTATAAATTTACGCAGTACCTGTACACTAACATAAATTGAGTTGATAAGGAATTTCAACTCTTACGTGTGACAAGTTCACTTTAGGTCTTGTGCGATCTATAAATTATCCATATTCGGAAACTGTTAGCATGACTTCAAACTTTTCACAACTTAGCACAGATGCGCTATCTCCGGGGCAGTTACCTGAGTCGGTGAAGGCATTATTAAAACGTGCATATATTAATCGTTACCCAAAACGTACAACAATCATTGATGCGGGCTCAGAATCTAAATCTTTGTATTTAATTCTTAAGGGTTCAGTATCTATCATTTTACGCGAAGATGATGAGCGTGAAATTGTGGTTGCGTACTTAAATGCGGGTGACTTTTTTGGGGAAATGGGTCTATTCGAAGCAAATGCACAGCGTACTGCAGAAGTGCGTACGCGTGATGTATGTGAAATTGCTGAGATTACCTATGAAAACTTTCATGAATTAAGTAAACAATACCCAGACTTAAGTTATGCGGTATTTGCACAGCTTGTACGCCGTCTTAAAAATACGACGCGTAAAGTAACTGACCTTGCGTTTATCGACGTGTCAGGTCGTATTGCACGTTGCTTAATTGATTTATCTTCACAACCAGAGGCAATGATTTTGCCGAATGGTCGTCAGATTCGTATTACTCGTCAAGAGATTGGTCGTATCGTGGGTTGTTCCCGTGAAATGGTTGGTCGTGTTCTAAAAACACTTGAAGAGCAAGGCATGATCGAAACTGATGGTAAAGCGATTCTAATTTTTGATGCATCGCTTGAAGAGAAAAGCCAATTGGCTTCTGACGATTTCGACGACGAAGAATAATCAGTCTTCCGAATCTAAAAAAAGCAAACTCAGGGGTTTGCTTTTTTTATGTCCATTCATTTCTCACTATTATAGCGGAAGCAACCTTTCTCACATTTTTTGACAAATAAACAGAAAATTATGATTTAAACAAAGCCGATATCTTATGTAAGCTACTTCGTGACTTATATATTGATATTTAAAATAAAGAGGGAATTTGCGGCATGCAATTTAAACCATTGGCACATACAGGCATATTAGTTCCAGAAATTTGTTTAGGCACCATGACGTTTGGTGAACAAAACACCCAAGCAGAAGCTTTCGAGCAACTGGATTATGCTTTAGAGCGTGGTCTTAACTTTTGGGATACTGCAGAAATGTATCCTGTCCCGCCGAAACCTGAAACCCAAGGTTCGACTGAAACTATTATAGGTAACTGGATTGCAGCTCGCGGTGGCCGCGATAAAATAATCTTAGCTTCAAAAATTGCAGGGCCGTCACAAGGCGGTAGTCATATTCGTGACGGGCAAACTAAATTTATTGCTTCGGAAATTGAGTCTGCACTGGATCATTCTCTTCAGCGCTTACAAACAGATTATCTTGACTTATACCAGTTGCATTGGCCGCAACGTCCAACCAACTTTTTCGGTAAATTGGGTTATGGCAATGCCGAAGCAAACAGTACGCAAACTATTACCAATTTAGAAGAAACATTAGTTGCTTTAAGTCATGAGGTGAAAAAAGGTCGAATTCGCTCAATTGGACTATCTAATGAAACGCCATGGGGAACGTTGAAATTCCTACAACTTGCAGAAAAGCATGGTTTAGAAAAAATTGTCAGTGTGCAAAATCCATATAGTTTGTTGAATCGTACTTATGAAATCGGTTTATCTGAAATTGCACACTACGAAGGCGTGGGCTTATTGGCATATTCACCTTTAGCATTTGGTTATCTAACAGGTAAATTCCGTCATGGTGCACGTCCTGCCAATGCTCGAGTGACACTATTTTCACGCTTCAGCCGCTATTCAAATGCGGAGAGTGAATGGGCAACAGAACAATATGCACAATTGGCTGAACAACATGGTTTAACGTTGACACAGTTAGCACTAGCATTTATTAAGCAGCAATTTTTTGTCACCAGTACAATTATTGGTGCGACAAATCTAGATCAGTTGAAAGAAAATATTGATGCTTTTGAGGTGAATTTATCAGAAGACATTTTAAAAGGGATTGAAGCTATTCATCGCCAACAGCCAAATCCTGCACCTTAAGCTGAACTTTTTAGTGGATTAAGCAAAAGCCTGCATGTAAATGTGGGCTTTTTTGACATTTGTATTATTTAAGCAAATGGAAAATCATTGAATTTTATTGTCAGAAAGTCAGTTGAGTTGACAAGAAAATTGCCTAAAAATACATATGTATTTAAACAATATAATAAAGTACTAAATTCTTCAATAAATGACTTGAAAAGTATTCTATTTATACCAATATTATAATTGAGATTTATCTTTATCTTAAAATTAACTCATTGAAAAATATTTAAAAAATGTATTTGAAATTTTAAATATGACTCCCATATATGCTTCAAGTACAGAATTTGTTGTGAGGAATAACAAGAATGCGATTCGAAAAATTCACAAACCGTTTGCAGCAAGCATTATCCGATGCCCAATCTTTAGCAATGGGGAAAGACCATACAGCCATTGAAGGAATCCATATTCTTTCGACATTGCTTGAAGAGCCTTCGAACCAAAGCTTGTTACAACAGGCAGGTGCTAATCTTCCTGAGTTAAAAACCAAACTTCAGCAAGCCCTACAGGATACCGCCACCATTGCGACGCCTACAGGGGACATCAACCTAAATCCTGAAGCAGTCAAAGCGCTAAATTTAGCCGATAGTTTTGCGCAAAAAGCTGGAGATGAGTTTCTTTCTACAGATTGGGTGATTCTCGGTTTAGCTGAAACGGGTAAAACCAAAACCTTATTAAATAGTGTAGGCGTAACGACAGATAAATTACGTAGTGCAATTGAACAAATACGAGGCGGTGAACAAGTCATGAGTAATAACCACGAAGATCAACGTGATTCACTCAACAAATATACCTTAGACCTCAATGCACGTGCATTAGAAGGTAAGCTAGATCCGGTCATTGGTCGTGACGAAGAGATTCGCCGTACCATTCAGGTTTTATCACGCCGTAGTAAAAACAACCCCGTACTGATTGGTGAGCCGGGTGTGGGTAAAACAGCAATCGTTGAGGGCTTAGCACAGCGTATCGTCAATGGCGAAGTTCCTGAAAGTCTGAAAGGTAAACGTGTACTTTCACTCGACCTTGGTTCATTGCTTGCAGGTGCAAAATACCGCGGTGAATTTGAAGAACGTCTTAAAGCAGTTCTAAAAGATTTGGCCAAATATGATGGCGAGATCATTCTCTTCATTGACGAATTACATACGCTTGTTGGCGCAGGTAAAGGTGATGGTGCAATGGATGCAGGGAATATGCTTAAACCTGCGTTGGCACGTGGCGAACTTCGCTGTGTAGGTGCAACCACCTTAGATGAGTACCGTCAATATATCGAAAAGGATGCGGCATTAGAACGCCGTTTCCAAAAAGTGATTGTTGATGAACCGAGCGTGGAAGACACCATTGCGATTTTACGTGGTCTAAAAGACAAATATGCAACCCATCATGGTGTGCAAATTTTAGACTCTGCAATTATTGCTGCGGCAAAAATGTCGCATCGTTACATCACAGACCGTCAGTTGCCAGATAAAGCCATTGATTTGATTGATGAAGCAGCATCACGAATCAAAATGGAAATTGACTCAAAACCTGAGCCACTTGACCGTTTAGATCGCCGTTTAATTCAGTTAAAAATGCAACTTGAAGCGGTGAAAAAAGATGCAGATTCAGTCTCAAAAGCTGAAGTTGAGCATTTGGAGAAACAAATTGCTGAAGTTCAAAAAGAATATAGCGATTTGGAAGAAGTGTGGATTGCGGAAAAACGTCTGGTTGACGGAACGAATCAAGCTCAAATTGAGTTAGATAAAGCACGTACTGCCTTTGAAAAAGCACAACGTGAAGGTGATTTAGCAGAAGCGAGCCGTTTGCAATATGGAGTCATTCCTGAGTTGCAAAAACGCTTGAATGAAGAAGAAATTGCGGAGGTGAATGAAGAGCCGAAACTGATTCGTACCAAAGTCACTGAAAATGAAATCGCTGAAGTGGTAAGTGCAGCTACAGGTATTCCTGTTGCAAAAATGCTACAAGGTGAACGTGAAAAACTCTTACACATGGAAGAGTTCTTACATAACCGTGTAGTCGGTCAAGATGAAGCGGTCGTAGCAGTATCAAATGCGGTGCGTCGTTCTCGTGCAGGATTATCCGATCCAAACCGCCCAAGTGGTTCATTCTTATTCCTTGGGCCAACAGGTGTAGGTAAAACTGAGTTAACCAAAGCTCTAGGTAACTTCTTATTTGACAGTGATGATGCGATTATTCGTATCGACATGTCAGAGTTTATGGAAAAGCATTCGGTGAGCCGTTTAGTGGGTGCTCCTCCGGGCTATGTGGGCTATGAAGAAGGCGGTGTATTAACTGAGGCTGTACGTCGTAAACCTTATAGTGTGGTGTTGTTTGATGAGGTTGAAAAAGCCCATCCAGACGTCTTTAACATCTTGCTTCAAGTGTTAGATGATGGTCGATTAACTGACTCACAAGGTCGTGTGATTGATTTCAAAAACACCGTAATCGTGATGACCTCGAACTTAGGTTCAACCGATGTTCGTGAATTAGGTGAAAACCCGTCGAAAGACGAAGTTCGTGCTGTGGTCATGGCTGCTGTATCTGAACATTTCCGTCCTGAATTTGTGAACCGTATTGATGAGCTAGTGGTTTTCCATTCTTTACAAAAAGCGCAAATTCGTGGCATTGCAGATATTCAGTTGGATCGTTTACGTTCACGTTTGGCTGACAAAGACATGAGTTTGGCAGTTGAAGATAGTGCCTTTGAGTTACTTATCGATGCTGGTTTTGACCCTGTATATGGTGCACGTCCTCTAAAACGTGCCATCCAACAACAAGTTGAAAATACACTGGCACAGAAAATCTTGTCAGGCGCGTTCCAACCGGGCGATACGATTGTTGTTCAAGCGGAAGGAGATCACCTAAGTTTTGACAAGATGAAACTCAATTAAAAGGTACAAATTAGCCACGTTCAGTTGTAAAAACAGAAACCCGGTTTAGGCCGGGTTTTTTTATTTTACGCTTTTCGTGATTTTCGTTTAAATACGTAAAGTTGATTGCATTTCATCATTTTCACCCACTAATATGACGTCCGCACGCATCCAACGAGATGACTGTGTTCTGTAAAACAAAAACAATATCGCGCGTTCATCAAGAATGAATGGCAACAGGAAATTATGATTATGATGGAATTTAAACTGCTTAGGCAGATCAAAAAAGAACCTTATAGTTTATATAAACATACTGGTGACATCACTGTTCAAGAACTCAAACGTATGTATGGTATTTATCAAAAGTATTATGCCAATACCCGTTATGAAATTTTTGAACGCGACTTCTTAGAAAAAACCGGTGTTTTTTTTATTATTGAACCGAAAAATAATCAAATTGTCGGATTTTCGACGGTTATGGAACGTGACTTTGTTGTTGATGGTAAAGCCCGACATGCTTTTTTCAGTGGAGATACCATTATTGAGAAAGAGTATTGGGGAAATCGTGCATTAACTAGAGCAATGTTCCGTTATATTATTAGTTTTAAATTTCGTCATCCAAGAACACCTATATATTGGATTTTAATCTCTAAAGGCTTTAAAACTTATCTGCTCTTAGCCAATAACTACTACAGCTACTATCCACACTATGGTGAGAAAAATGCTCATCTCAAAGACTTTGTTGAATCGTACTGTAAAGAATACTTCTCAGAATATTATAACCACGAAACGGGTCTGCTGAATTTTGGCGAAGACTATCAACCACTCAAAGCAGATGTTGCGCCCATCACCCATGAAATGCGCGAAAATAATACCAAGATAGCTTTCTTTGAAGATAAGAACCCAACTTGGGTCGATGGAACAGAACTTCCGTGCATTGGTGAATTACGCTGGAGCGATTTATACCGTTATGTGAATCGATTCTTAACCAAGACCACCAGTGTGAGCAAACATGATAGCAAGTTACGTTATAAGTCACGTACATTACATATTGCGACAGGTTCTGACTCGAAGGTGGCCTAATGGGATTGCTTCTCACCACTGCACATCAAGTTTTGAATATTGCCTGCCGCAAAGCGTTTCAACGCTATACACAGCAGGCAAATCAGCTAGAAAATGTGCAACGTAAAAAATTAAGCCATTTTTTAAAACAGCACATTTCGCAAAATTTAAGCTATGAGCAATTTGCCAAAAAGTATCCGCTTTCTCGTTATAGCAATTGGAAAAGCCAAATTGAACAATCCAGACAAAGTGGCAAAAATAGTTTGGGGCCTGAAAAAATTGTACGGTTTCAACCGACCAGTGGGTCGAGTGAAGCAATTAAATTCATTCCCTATACTCAGGCTTTTTTAGATGAACTGGATGAGGCTATTGGTTTATGGCTGACTAATTTATATCGGACACACCCACAACTTAAAAATTCAACGCATTATTGGTCGGTTTCATGGTTGCCTGAAAGCCAGCGAAAGCTTTTAGAAAATAGTAATTTAAATGATGACAGTGCGCTGCTTAATCTGTCGAAGCGAGTGTTGAGTAAAATTACTCAATCGGTACCGACTGAAATTGCGATGGCAAATTCAGCCGAAGATGCCATGTTTGCAACCGCGGTGTATCTCGTTGCAGATAAGCATTTAGGCATGATTTCGGTATGGAGTCCTACATTTGCATTGCAATTGCTGGATATTATTCAAGAACATCAAGCTGAAATTGTACAGGTCTTAAAAACTGGACAATGGCAACGTGATGGTTTGAGTTTTCTGCAAGTTCCTAAATCTTGTCAACAATGCTATCGCTTACAAGACTTGGATTTAACCCAAGCAACGGCGTGGAAAAAACTGTGGCCTAAACTCAGTCTGGTTTCGAGTTGGGATACAGCGAGCGCAGAGCAATGGGCAGTACAGCTACAGCAACGAATTGCAGGGGTGGCATTTGAGGGTAAAGGTTTATGGGCAACTGAAGGCGTAGTGACGATTCCATTTGCAAACCGTTTTACCTTAAGTTATCAGTCACATTTTTATGAATTTATTTTGCAAGACAGCCAAAAAGTGGTGCCATCGTGGCAACTGAAAGTAGGTGATATTGTTAGTCCTGTGATCACGACAGGTTCAGGATTAATTCGTTATGTGATTGATGATGAATTAGAAGTCACAGACTTTTATCAGCAAGTGCCATGTTTCGAATTTTTAGGTCGTAAAATGACAGTAGATTTGGTCGGAGAAAAGCTCGACCACAATGCTGCAGTTAAAGTTCTTGCAGAGTTTAAACAAGCGGATTATTTGCCGATTAGTATCTTGGGTATCGAACAATGTTCGGTTAAAAAACCGCACTATATTTTACTCAGTGAAGGCAATGTAGATAAACAACCATCCGCTCAAGCACTAGACCGTTTGCTTAAACATAATTTTCATTATGAATTGGCACGCGATCTAGGGCAGTTGGATGAACCTGAAGTGGTTCATGTACAAGATGCATGGGACTACTACAAAACATTAGCCATGAACAATGGCATGATTGAAGGGAATATTAAGCCTGAGCCGCTTAAGAAAATGAAAACAAAAATAATTGAGTATTGAGATGGATATTGATGTGTTAGATGCACCGTTCGACGAAACGGCGCTATATCATTCAAAGAATGAGACTAAGTTTGCGGTTCGAAATGCGACTGTCGAAGATGATGAGCAACTAATGAAAATTAGTGCTGAGACTGTGCCAAGTAATGGCATTACCTTATCTTATGAACGTCACCCGAGTTATTTGGCTGCTAGCCATGCACAGTATAATCGACCAGATTTAAAAGTGGTTGTCCCTGTGGATGATCCATCTATTGTGATTGCGATGATGAATTTGGGATGGCGTTATTGTTATATCAATGGTCAGCCTGACCTAATGCGTTATGTCGCCGATTTAAGAATGAATCCAGCGTATCGTGGTGCTAAAGTCATGCGCTTATTGATGGACTATCTCCATGATGAAATACCACAAGACACGATTTTTGAAAGTGTGGTTTTAAACGACAATATTGTCGCTGCCAGTATTTTACATCATGAAAGATCTGGATTTCCGCTGCCATATTTTTATGATGAAATTCGAACCTTTACCGTTTCACAGGCAGTGAAACCAAAAACTTTCAATCAATATCAATTTAAAACCCTGACTGCTGAACGTGTAGATGAAGCGAATGATTTCATTTTAAAAATGAAAGACCATTATAATTTTTTACCTAGCTATGATTTTAATGCTTTAGTAGATGGTCAAAATCCATTTTGGGCATGCTTAAATCTAGATGACTTCTATTTGATTTACGATCAGCACAATCAGTTGGTTGGACTTTATGGCTTATGGAATCAAAAAAGTTTTAAACAAACTCGAGTGATCGATTATTCAAGGTCATTAAAGTTGATGAAACCTTTTTATAATGCCTATGCCAGTGTGCGTGGTGTTTTATTACTGCCAAAAATTCATGGAACCTTTGATTATTTAATGTTGCATAGTCCGCTATGTCATCCTGAACATCTGGACGTATTTGCAAGTTTGATTTTTCATGCAAAACAGCAGACAAAGCAACGTGGTAAAGAAACCTATTGTATTACTTTGGCAGAGAAGGACCCGCGTATTGAGTGGATGAAAAATACGACCTCACATGTGTTAAAAGCCAAGCACTATTTTCATAGTTTTAAAGCCAATCCATACGCTGCTTTTGATCGTAAACGTATTAGTTATTTTGAAGTTGGGCGTATATAGAGGAAGTGATAACGATCAAAAAATCAATTAAAACTGCCAAATCAATCATTTAAAATCATTCTAATTGTGTACTTATGTAACTGAGTTCTTCAGTATACTGCGCAAAGAATAATCAGAATGAGAAAGACATGTCGAAGTTGATGTGGGGAATTGGCAGTTTAGCGGTGCTTTCAGCAGCAGTGGTGGGAGGGAATTTATATGCAGATAAATCTCTTGCCCAATTTTATACACAGAATAATTGGTCCGCAGCTGTACAAGATGTTGATGTAAAGTACAGCAATTATCAAATGGGCTTGATGGGTGGAACAGTCGATTGGGTATTAACCCTGAAAACAGACCCGTGTAAACCCAAAGAAGTGATTGTGTTGAAGGGAACCGATCAGATTCAACGTGGGTTGAAAGGCTATAACATCAACTCTAACTTTAAGATTGTTCAACAACAAAGTACGTCCGAATATGCCAAGCTTTTTGGTACGGACTTAACGGCAAAAACCTTGGTCAATTGGATTGGTCAAAGTAAAACAGATTTACAGATTCCTGCATTTAAAACGACTGCACAAGGTGCAACGGTACAAGCTGATGCCAGCCAATTGCAAATTCGAATCAATAGTTTACCAGGGCAAGCCACTAAGGTATCTGAGCTTTCAATCCATTTACCTGTGGTTCGGTTGAGTGAAGGTCCAATGCAAACCATGGTGCAAAATTTTTCGATGAAGACCAATCAAGGTTTAAATCAGGAAAATCTTGAAAATGGTTTTCTTGAAATCCAAGCGGCTTCTATCAAACGTTTAGATCAAAAGTTCTCAGGCGGCATGCGTGGTATGCAACTGCGTTGGGAGACCGAACTAAATAAACATGATGTGGACTTTGAAGGCTACTTAAAAGCTGATGAGATGGATTTCCCAGGTTCACCGGTCACCAAAGATTTCGCACTGAATTTGGCATTGCATAAAGTTAATCTAGATAAAGTTCGTGCATTTAGTGAACTTTTGCATCAGGTGGAAAATTCCTGTGATGCAGTGGGTGAATCAAGTGAAGAAATGACTCAAGCTTTCTTAGCTATCGCAAGCCAAGGTTTTGATTTTGAGTCTAAAGATAACTCGATCAGTATTGGTGGAGGTAAAGCCTCTGCAAATGTCGTGGGGAAAGTCATGCCGGGTCACCATGCCTCAATGGAGTCTTTTATTAAAATGGTGCCGAGCTTACTGGATTTTCAAGCAGACTTAAGTTTTGATAAAAATATGATGACTGCAATCATGAATAACTTTTTGCAATTACAGGGCAAAAGTTTGTCAGGACAGGAAGCTGAAGCCATGTTTGCTGGTTTTGAAACATCAGGGCAAGGCAAGCGCGATGGCGATAACATGGTCATGAGTATGCAATATAAGTTCGGTCAAAAGCTTTTTGGTCAAGCCATACAAAAGAAATAAGCAACAAGTCGTTAGTCGTTTAGTTTGAAAATATAAAACCGTCATTGATTGACGGTTTCATATTTTTAGCTGCGGAATCATGATGTTCACTTTATCGGAACACAGCGGCCTAGCCATTGTTGAACAGTTGAAAAGTTGCTAGCGTCAATGGGCAACTAGCCAATCAAAACAACAATAGGAAAGACACGATGTCACACGATTATTTTTTTAGACGGAAACTTGTTCAATCATCCATGCCTAAATGTTCTTGGGTAAAACACAGTCTTATTAGTAGCATTTTTCTGATCGCTGTTCAGTCTACAGCTTTTGCGGGTACTTCAATTTCAGATCAACGTTTGTCGAATGAAACGCAAGGTAAAAAACAGTTTAGTGAAGAAACCTTAGATATTATTGAGAGTGAGGCAGCTAAACCCAAAGAAGAGCAGCAGCAAAATTCAAATCATAAATCTAATCGTAATAATAAGATCATTCAGGAGGCCCAGCTTGAAGGTTCAACTATGAGTGATTATTTGCTTCAAAAGAAAAGGGCAGCGGATCAGGTCGGGTTAATACAATCTCCAGAAGTAGCACCGATTAACCGTATCGTGCTGCAAGAGCGACACGAAAATATTCGAGTAACGTATCCAGATGGCGTCGTGGTTGAAATGAAGCACTGACGTGCTTCATTTCATAGATCAGGAATTTCTAAAGTTAAATCTTAGATTTGTGGATGGGTAATTTTCCATGCACGGTGAATTTTGGTATTACGTTTAAAGTCTAGGCCAATGGTTTCATTGCTGATTTCTTCAACGTCAAACATTGCCATGATTACATCATCCATCTCAAAACCACGGTAGTTGTTTGAGAAGTAAAGCGTACCGTCAGTGGTTAAACGGTTCATGGCACGTTTAAGCAAAGACATATGGTCGCGTTGGACATCAAACGTACCATAGAACTTTTTAGAGTTTGAGAAGGTTGGTGGGTCAATAAAGATCAGGTCATATTGCTCGTGACCTTCTTTTAACCATTCAAAACAGTCGCTAGAGAAGAACTGATGTTGTTCATCTGCATGATCTACAGTCAAACCATTCAGTACAAAGTTCTCTTTAGACCAGTTTAGGTAGGTATTTGACAAATCGACACTGGTCGTACTTGCTGCACCGCCAAGTGCTGCATGTAAGCTCGCTGTAGAGGTATAGCTGTATAAGTTCAGGAAGTGTTTACCTTTGGTTTCTTTGGCAATCCGTAGACGCATTTGACGATGGTCAAGGAACAGACCTGTATCGAGGTAGTCTGTTAGGTTCACCAAAATCTTTGCTTTGCCTTCTTGAACGATAAAACGTTTAGACGCAGTACTTTGTTTGGTGTACTGATTTTTACCTTCTTGGCGGGCACGTGTTTTAATGAAAATCGCATCACGACCTAAGCCTGTCACTGCACGAATCGCTTGCAGTGCTAAGTTAAAGCGTTTTTTGGCTTTCTCAGGGTCAATTTTTTTCGGTGGTGCGTATTCTTGTACGTGTAAACGATCACCATATAAATCTACTGCGACATTAAAGTCTGGTAAATCGGCATCATATAAACGTAGGCAGAAAATATTTTCTTTAACTGCCCATTTTTTAAGATTCTGCATGTTTTTTTGCAGACGGTTAGTAAAGTCTTCTGCACCTTCAATTTTTTCAAATTGTTGGGGTTCCCAATGCTCGAGGAAAGGCTTTTGAACTGCCGCAGGTTTGACAGTACCAAAACGGACGTAAATTGGGAGCTTACCATTCATCAAACGTAAAATTTGCGGATCATTGAAGGCAAGGACATCGGCCTGTTCAACTTGTGCTGCAATAATCGCAGCAGGCTGATTCGGGAAGTTCTTTTGTAATAGTGCCGATAAACCTAAATACAGTGCGCGGTTAGAGGCTTTATCACCTAAACGCTCGCCGTATGGCGGGTTAGTGACAACAAAGCTTTTCTTACCTGTTGCTTGGAAATCTGGCCAGTCTGCAAGTGTACGTTCTTCAATCTTAATTTGATCAAGTACAGATTCGAAACCTGCCGCGATAATATTTTGTTTAGTCGCTTTTACCGCTTCCCAGTCGGCATCAAATGCATAGAATTGTGGGAGAGGGTTTTCAAGTGCAGCTTTATGACGTTCAGCAGCTTCGCCTTTGATCGACATCCAAAGTTCATGGTCATGACCATTCCAACCATTAAAACCAAAACGACGAACAAGGCCTGGCGCGCGGTCAGTCAAAATCATTAAAGATTCAATGATAAATGTCCCTGAACCACACATTGGGTCCAAGATAATATCGGGTTGATGCTGTTTAAGTTTTGCTTTCTGTAAGATGGCAGCCGCTAAGTTTTCTTTAATCGGTGCATCTGTCATGTAGCGACGGTAGCCGCGTTTATGCAGAGAGTCACCTGATAAATCTAAGCAATAAGTATGTTCAGTTTTGCCAGCTAATACATACAATGTAATTTCAGGTTGCTTAATGTCAATGCTAGGACGTTTGCCCACAGCTTCCATAAAGGAATCGACCACACCATCTTTGACACGTAAAGTTGCGAACTGAGAATTGACTTTAATGTCACGTTCGATGTGTAAACGAACGGCAAATGTACTTTGTGGTGCAAAAATAAGTGACCAGTCAAAGTTTATTGCACCTTCATAGAGCTCTTCCGCTACATCACGTGCATCATGCGTGAACTCTAATTCATGTGTATGAATTGGAGTGAGTACACGAGAAGCCAAACGTGACCACATGCAAATACGGTATGCATCTTCAAGTGTGCCTTTGAATACAAGACGACCCGGGAACTGTTCAATATTTTGAACACCTAAACCTTCAATTTCCTCGCGGAGTAAGGTTTCCAGTCCATCTGCACAGGTAACCCAATATGTAGAAAGACGCGGTTTCGAATTCATGTAAATTTCCAAAGGCAAAAAAGCAATCGCATATTTTAACGTATTTTCGTGGATTTGGGCGGACGATATTGCGCTGAAACGGGAGAAATATCGGTAGATTTGAATGACTTTACCAAATTTATTCTGCGTACATTGTGAGAAATATCACTTAATGGTACAAAAATTGCTATAACCCTGATCAAAATTCGATCTTTATAATATTGATATCATTAGGGGTATTTATGACAGGGCTGGCAATCAATAGTCAATCAAACGCATTTTCAATCGCCACTTTAATTTACGCGCGTTTACGTCGTGTGTCAGGTCGGGTTATTGACGCGTTATATGTGGTAGAGAACGCAGAATATGCACGCTTTGTTTCTAACTTGGCTTTGGAAACGGCTGATCCTGAATTATCTCGTTTAGTTGCACGTTTATATAGTGAGTTGAATTTGCATGAAGTTGCAGTTTCAGCACCAGAAGAACCAATAGTTAGCTCAGTTCAATCTGAAACAGCAGAAATTTTAATGAGCGAACCGACTGCGGAAGATATCTATAAAGCACAGGTTGCACATCGTTATATCGGCGCGTTGCGTTAATTCAATCCTGCTGTGAGCAGTAGTAGGTATATTTTTCTTGCTGCGCACAGCCTGATGTATAAACCAACTTCCTTATTTCAAGAGTTCTTGAACTGCGCAGAAGGCGGCTGTTTATAGCTGAACTTTATCTGTTTGAAAGTATTCAATTCAATCAAAATAAGGGTAGATGAAAGCCCTATTTGAAGGCTTTTTAAAAGGGGAAAGGTGAAGTTTAATTTAAAACGTTTAATTTATCTAATTGAAATGATAGATAGGAATTTGAAAATTCATTTTGAATAACATCATGCGTTTGCATTGAACGTTGAAAACTTCAACTGCCATTTGCCAAGATTCTCTGTATAATGCGTTAACTTAACGATAAGGAATCTCTCATGCACTTGGCGGCATTGCATACACCGAGCCAGATTCAACTCAACCAAGATGGTAACTTAAAACATTTCCTCACCATCGAAGGCCTTTCTAAAGAAACTCTCACAAAAATATTGGACACTGCACAGTCCTTTTTTAATGACCAAAATCAGCTGATTACCAACAACCTTTTAGAAGGTCGTACGGTAATGAACCTTTTTTTTGAAAATTCAACACGTACCCGTACCACTTTTGAAGCGGCAGCAAAACGTCTGTCTGCAAACGTATTGAACATTGATATTGCACGTTCAAGTACATCAAAAGGCGAGACACTGCGTGATACCTTGTGGAATTTAGAAGCGATGGCGACCGACATTTTTGTGGTTCGTCATTCATCGTCAGGTGCGCCACACTTTATTGCGAAAGATGTATGTCCGCATGTGGCAATCATCAATGCTGGCGATGGCCGTCATGCGCATCCTACGCAAGCCATGTTGGATATGTTGACGATTCGCCGCGAAACAAAAAAGAATTTTGAAGACATTTCCATTGCCATTATTGGTGATATTAAGCATTCTCGAGTTGCCCGCTCAGATGTCGCTGCATTGCAAACATTAGGCTGTAAAGATATTCGTGTCATTGCGCCAAATACTTTGCTGCCTTACGGTTTTAATGACTATGGCGAAGGCGTTCGTCTGTTCAACAACATGGAAGCCGGTATTCAAGACTGCGACGTGATTATTACTTTGCGTATTCAAAATGAACGTATTGATTCTCCTGCGCTGTCATCTCAAGCTGAATTCTACAAAATGTACGGTTTGAATAAAGAGCGCTTGGCTTTGGCAAAACCTGACTGCATTGTGATGCATCCGGGACCAATGAACCGTGGTGTTGAAATTGACTCGAGTATTGCCGATGGCACTCAGTCAGTGATTTTACATCAGGTGACCAATGGTATTGCGGTGCGTATGGCTGTACTGGCTTTGGCAATGCAAGGTCAGTTGCAAGAAAAAGGTTTAATTGAAGCGATTGCGGTTTAAGGGATAGTCATGAGTATTGTTAAAGTTGAAAATGTACGTGTCTTAGATCCAATCAATCAAACTGACAGCGTACAGACGGTTTATATTGAAAATGGCCGATTGGTTGCCGAAAGCAATGCCGCTGAAACCATTGATGGACAAGGCAAATGGCTAATGCCAAGTATGGTTGACCTTTGCGCGCGTTTGCGTGAGCCGGGTCAGCAGCAGCATGGCACTTTAAAGTCAGAAGGTAAGGCTGCGCGTGCGAATGGTATTTTGCATGTGTTTACCCCGCCAGACTCTAAACCGATTGTGCAGGACAATGGCGCATTGATTCATGGCCTGGTGGAAAAAGCCATGCTGGACGGCGGCATTTATCTGCAGGTGATTGGTGCGCAAACTCAAGGTTTGTTAGGCAAGCAGCCGGCGAATATGGCAGGTTTGAAAAAAGGTGGCTGTACTGCGGTATCGAATGCCAATGCGCCATTTATGGACGATGATGTAGTGATTCGCACCTTGGAATATGCTGCGGGTCTGAACATGACCGTTGTGTTCTATGCCGAAGAGCCGCAGATTGCCAAAGATGGCTGTGTGCATGAAGGTTTTGTCGCATCTCGTCAAGGTTTACCGATGATCCCTGCATTAGCGGAAACCGTAGCCATTGCAAAATATTTACTGATGATTGAAGCCACTAAAGTGCGTGCGCACTTTGGTCTGTTGTCATCAGGTGCATCTGTTGAATTGATTAAACATGCCAAAGCGAAAGGCTTGCCGGTGACTTGCGATGTAGCCATGCACCAATTGCATTTAACGGATCAGTTGATTGATGGCTTTAATTCACTTGCGCATGTGCGTCCGCCACTGCGTTCAGAACAAGATAAAGACTTGCTCCGCCAAGCAGTGAAAGACGGTGTAATTGACGCGATTTGTACGCATCATGAGCCACTGAGCAGCTCTGCGAAAATGGCGCCTTTTGCTGAAACACAGCCCGGTTTTACCGCATTTGATACCTTTGTACCTTTTGGTATTCAACTGATTCAAGAAGGTCTATTAAGCCCACTGGAATGGGTTGAGAAAGTCACACTCGCACCTGCTAAAGTAGCCAATATGCAACAACGTTGGGCAGATGAAGCGGGTTGGGTGCTTGTTGATCCAGAGCTTGAATGGACCATCAATAAAGACACGATTGTGTCAAATGGTAAGAACACACCATTAATTCAGCACACCGTTAAAGGTAAAGTGCTTCAAGCTTTTTATGCTGTTTAAGCTAGAGCCCAGCATTAAAATCAGTTGAGTTCTAATATTTTAATCAGACATCAAAAAAGTCAGCTTCGGCTGGCTTTTTTTATAATAATTAAAGAGAATAGATTGCAAATAGAAGAAGAGTTGAAAATCTTGACAAGTCCGAACAAATTATTACATTTGATCAAAAAATAAGCATATAAACTAAAGTACACATGAAAATAATGACAACTGCATGGAGTACAAATATGAATATAGACTTATTAGCGCTGATTAAGCAGCACGTCTCCTCGATTGTGCTGGACGGTGATACACAACACTTAACTGAAAAAAATTCAGCCATTAGTCAATTTATTCCATTCCTGTTAAATATTTTTCGATCCAAACCTGAATTTATTGATGCCTTTCAAAAACAGTTAAACCCTCGTATTAGTGATATATTTTCGGCAAATCCCACATTAAAAGATCAATTTTTGCAACATCTCGGTGGCGGTACGGCCCCAACGTCAGAAATAGAGCAAACCTTAAACCACTCTATAGCTCCAACTTTAGGGGCACTTGAAAATGAAGCGGGTTCATCTGATCCCGTAGCAATCACGCATTTACTTGATAATCATGCAGATAGCATTTTGGCGGCACTACCACAATGGGCAGTGCCTTTACTCGCAGGTTTAGGGGTAAACACTGCAGCTAGCCGTACATTACACCAAGCGCCTGTTGTTGAACCAACACCTGTTATCGTTGAAGAAAAACGCTCGAATTGGTTATTGCCAATTATTGCGCTGCTTATATTATTGGGTCTGATCGCATTTTGGTTTAAGTCTTGTACCAATAAACAAGAACCAACCACCTCTGCAACAACGGTTGCACAGCCTGCTGCATCTCAGCCAGCACATTTGCAATTTAGCACCGGTACAGATGGGCAGTTAACCAACTGTCAAATTCAAACTGGTGATTCAAATTATCTTGAAATTTTGCAGCAACAAGTCAAACAGATCTTTAACTTTAATACGGGTTGTGGTGCTTCATCTGATGCCAGTTACCATACTCAATTTATTGATCAAGATACCATTCCAACGGTTCTGCAAAAACTTAAAGGTGTGCCAAATACCACTTTAACCTGGACAGAAAATCAGTTATCGATTTTGTCGCAAAATCCTGCGGATGCTCAAAGCCTTGCCAATCAAATTAAGCCTTTAGCAAAAAATATGACGGTATTGGTTCAAGAAGGCGTGAGCGAACAAACTGCAGTAGATAACAGTATTACTGATGCACAAAAAGCATTAGCGAGTATTAACCCTGAACAAGTTCGTGCGCTAGATGTTGCGACTGCGCTGAACTTACAAATTATTAATTTTGCGACAGGTTCATCTGATATTCCTGACGTGAATAAATCGATTTTGGATCAAGCGGCAGCGTTAATGCAGCGCGCTACAGAAGTACATCTGACTGTACAAGGTCATACCGATGCTGTGGGTAATGCGGAAGCGAATAAAGCTTTATCGCAAGAGCGTGCACAAGCTGTGGTGGATTACTTGGTGTCGAAAGGCGTTGATCCTGCACAGCTTCAAGCGGTGGGTTATGGTCAAGAAAAACCGGTAGCAGAAAACAGCACCAAAGAAGGTCAATTCAAAAACCGTCGTATTGAGTTTGAAGTTTTAAATACCGAGAATGGTAAAGTACGAGATGTCACCAGCGAAGGCGTAACTGAAAAGACCAATTAAAACCGTACTAAATGAGATGATATATAAAAAATCCCTGCACATGCGGGGATTTTTCTCGTCAAAGCGCTGTAATTTTGAGTAAAATACGCCCGAAGAATAAAATCATAATGGTACTTATACAATGAAAAAAATAGTCATCACGAGCCTCATGTTGTCTGCGGCATTGATATCCGGCTGTGATAATTTTAAAAATAAAAAAGATGCTGAAGCCAAAACGGAAGCGCCTGCTTTGGAAGATTGGAGTTGTACTGCACAAGCCAATATTGACCAATTGCAAGATCATTTAAAAAAAGAATATCTCAAAGAATTAAACAAAGAAATACGTCAGTCAGATTATGAAGCCGATCAGCAACTCATGGATCTGATTGTAAAAAATCTAAAATTTAACATTCAAAATGTCACGACTTTAACTGAAGACCCTAATAAAGCCAAAACATTGGAATGTAGCAGTCAATTGTTGGTGGTTTTCCCGAAAGGATTACAAAAGCGTGCTGAAAACGCCTTTGCTGAACGACCATGTGATGAAGGCTGTGAAGAACGTGGTAATTATACTTTGAATGATTCACTCGAAGATGGTGAGTCAGGCTTAAGCATGGACAATGATCAGCTTAAAGGGAACTTTAGCTATAGCATCACTAAAACGGACAAAGATGGTTTAAGTTTAAGTGTCCCAAGTCAAAATGACGTAATTGATAGCGTTGTAACAGTGACACGTCATGCGGTGCTATATGCGGCATATAGTGCTCAAAATAAGCGAGATGAAGAATTCTATCAGCAAGGGATGGAGAGTCAATCTCAACAAATGAGCCTTGCACAAAAGGCAATGGATATTCGTAAGAAAGAGCTAGATCAGGATAATGCCAAAGTGGTGGATCGTCTCAATCAGACTTGGGATCGTTTTAGTGATGAACAAAAGGCGCAGTTACAGCAAGATCAAGCAGACTGGTTTGAAAAGCGTGATATCGACTGTAAAGTGCTTGCACAAAAAAGTGTTTATTCATTAAATGAAAGTGAAAAAGAGACTTATCAAAAGCATTCGCAATACTGGGATGATGCGATGAATACGCAAAATCAAGAGTTGCAATATACCAAATGTTTTAATCAGAAAACTACAGAACGAATTGTATATTTAAATAACGTGTTTAATTGATCTAAAAGAAGAAAAGCCCTCAATGAAGGGCTTTTCTTTGAATCTTAGTTTATTGCTTGATGATCAAAACAGGAATTGGGCACTGCGTTAAAATATTTTGTGCTACGCTGCCCAGCATGGCTTTTTTTAAACCTGTGCGTCCATGCGAACCCATGATGATTAAATCTGCAGAGATTTCATCAGCCACTTGTAAAATCCCTTCGGTTGGCGATACACCATGAATCAAACGGGTTTTAACTTCGATACCATCACGTACAAAGGTTTGTTTGATATCTTCTAAACGCAGCTGAGCACTTTTTTCAGCTTGCATAAAATATTCAGTGATTGCAGGTGCAACAGCATAGAAATCGACACCAACGAATGGATCAACAGCAACAACACTGACAATGGTCACTTGTGCATTTTGACTTTTAGCCAAGCTGAGCGCATGTTCAACAGCAGAATATGAAATTGGAGATTCATCCACAGGGACTAAAATTTGTTGATATTGACTCATATCTGCTTCCTTAATATTTTAAATGTTATCAATCTAATCTTGCTCTATTCACGATATTGTATGAATGAGACAAAAGGGTAAGCCTATGGGGGAAGGGTGTGCTGAATAGAAAAAAGCCCACATGATGTGGGCTTAGTCATCTTAAGCTTTTACAACCAACACAGGTAATTCAGTATTACTGAGTACATCTTGTGCGAAGCTGCCGAGTAGCATTTTCTTAAAGCCTTTACGACCATGTGAACCCATCACAATCAAATCGGCTTTGACTTCATTGGCTGCTTCTACCACACCTTCAGCAGAAACTTGGCCTTTAATGATTTTACTTTGTGCTTCTACACCCACTTCAGTTGTAATTTGCACAGCTTCTTTCAAAGCAGATTCAGCATTTGCATAAGCTTGTACGAAATATTCTTTCATGATTGATGAAGAATAATAGAAGTCTGCATCGGTAAATGGGTCTTCAGCAACAAGGCTGATTAAAGTGAGTTGGCTGTTAAATGCCTTGGCAATAATTGCAGCTTTTTTTACTGCAGAAAACGAGATTTCTGAACCATCGACAGGTACTAAAATGTTTTGATATGACATGGAACAATCTCCTGTAATTTTGCTTTTAAACCCTATAGATTATTGATAACACATTGTCGTGCATGGTTCAATTTATTAATCAAAAAAATATTGTAAATTCATAAAATTACATAAATTAATGTCGATAAGCCGTCAAATAAATCTGAGTGGAAAACTCGGACTTTGCTCAAAAAATATTAAAATAAAATCGACTAATTTTCTCGGATTTTGAGCTTAAAAGATCAATTTGAACTTTATAAAAATAAGCCTAAACTATATACAGTTTTAAATCTAAGATTTATAACAGAATTGATGCGATTGGATAGTTAGATATGTCATATAAAGTAGGGTTGGTTGTACTCAGCATGTGTTCAGTGTTGCATTTGTCTGGTTGTCAAAACACGCAAAGCAGTACCAAAGTGATTGCAGGTGCATTTAACTTATCGACACAAGTCCAAAAGACCTTTATTAACCTACATGCACCTGACAATGTCATTGTGCAGTCGAATATTCAATATCTACAAAATCCAAATTTAAGCTTGGATATCTATCAACCTGAAACAAGTACGGTTATTGCACCAAGACCAACGATTGTTTGGATTCACGGGGGCGGTTGGGTCTCTGGCTCAAAAGAACATGCAGGTGGATATTTTAAACGGCTCGCAGCCCAAGGTTATAATGTGGTTTCTGTTCAATATCAGTTTGCACCTGAAGCCATTTATCCCACACAGCTCAACCAAATAGATGCAGCACTGACGTTTTTGAATCTACATGCAGCACAATATGGCATTGATTCGCAAAATATGTATTTGGCAGGGGATTCTGCAGGTGCAAATATGGCCAGTCATTATGCCGCCTTGGTTACGAATCCAGATTTTGCGAAAGCGTCAAAGATTCAACCTGTATTAAAGCCTTCACAGCTTAAAGGGCTGATTTTACATTGTGGTATTTATGATTTAAACAGCTTTGTAAATACTGCACCCGCAGAGATTGGACTGATCGAGTGGGGCGTCTATAACTTAGTTCAGGCGTATACCGGAGACAAAAAAGATGATGCCGAGTTTTTAACGCGTATTTCAACGGCCTCAAATATTAATTCAAATTATCCGCCTGTATTTATCAGTGGTGGCAATAAAGATTTTTTAACCAAAACGCAATCTGAGCCTTTTGTAGAAAAATTGAAGGCAAATAATGTACCTGTGACAGCGGTATTTTATCCAGATTCGAAAGAATTTTTGGTACATGAATATCAATTTATGATGAGTAAAAAGGCCAGTCAGCAGACCTTTTATCGCACTTTAGAATTTTTGAAACAACACGTACAGACCGTCAAAAATTAAAAACAGATTTAAAAGGCTTGCAGAATAATCTCTAACTTAATAACATACCTACCAGCTGGTATGTTTGTTTTGGAATGAATAATGAATTCGGTAACATTGGCGTATGGCTTACTGTCATTGGCGATTATCTCAGAAGTAATTGGTTCGACATTTTTGGTGAAGTCAGAAGGGTTTACCAAACTTGCGCCTTCATTGGCTGTCGCAGTTTTATTCTGTTTGGCATTTTATTTATTGTCTCAGGTGATTAAAGTCATACCACTTGGTATTGCTTATGCCATTTGGGCGGGTGTTGGTATTGTTTTAACTGCACTAATTGGCTACTTTATCTTTCGTCAAAGTTTAGACCTCCCAGCCATGTTAGGGATAGGCCTGATTGTTTCAGGTGTGGTCGTAATTAACCTGTTTTCAACTTCTGCTGGACACTAGTATGGATAATCCGCATCAGCGCAAGAAAGAACCTCAACTGATACGCCAAAGTATTTTGCAGCATGCAATCCGTCTTGCTGCAGATAAAGGTGTCAACGGGGTGTCGATTCAAGCCGTTGCGGATTTAGTTGGGGTCACAAAAGGTGGTGTATTTCATCATTTCTCAAATAAGCAAAAGCTCTTAGAGTCCATGATCGTCATGCTTTTAGCTCAATTAGACGAGGTTGTTGACCGATTGATTGACGAAGACCCTGAGCCATACGGTCGTTTTACCCGAGCCTATATTGAAATTACCTTAGAAAAACAAATCATGGGTTTGCAACAGTCATGGTCCGCGATTTCGATGACCATGCTGACCGATAAAACTTTTAATGAATATTGGATTGAATGGATGAACTCACGTTTAGAGCGACATCATCAGACCGATTCAGATATAGAACTCAAAATTGTTCGTTATGCAGCCGATGGTATTTGGCTCACCGCTTTTACAGAAGTGGAAGACGAAAGCGAAACCGAATTATTAAAACAAGAACTTATCGCCCGAACGTATCGAGCGAAATAGATTAAATAACTGATGTTACACACGTAAAAGTAATTACGCATTTTTAAAATGATTTTTAAGTCTATTCGACGGAGGCTTACATCTAGGGATTAAATAAAGGGATTAGCCTTCGGTTGGAGGTGCTTTTGTTTAGGTAAAATGAGAAGCGTGCTTCGTAAGGAAGCCATCTTGCGGAGCATTGCTCCTCACCGCAAAACTTGTTCACTAGTGTCTAATTATTCAAAGTATCGCAAAAACATTTTTGATTAGAAATAGTCCTATCTCAAACACTTGCGGATGACGTTACCGCGTATCATTCTTTTATTTGAAGCAAATTATTTAACTGAGGGCTTAATTTCTCTTATATTTGAAAATAGCATGTACGACTAAACCAAAGACCAACCCCCAAAACGCGGAACCAATACCAAAAAATTGTACGCCCGATGCACTAAACAAGAAGGTGAGTAGAACGGCGTCACGTTCACTCGCTTCTTGGAAAGCAATGACGATGTTGTGTCCAATGGTGCCTAGTAGGGCAATGCCTGCTAAAGCGGTAATAAATACCAATGGGAAAGCGGTTAAGAAACTCACCAAAGTGGCTGCAAACAGGCCCATCAAAATATAAAAGAAGCCACAGGTCATACCTGCGATATAGCGCTTTTTCTCATCGGGGTGGGCTTGGTCATCTAGACTGATTGCCGCACTAATCGCAGCAATATTGACACTAAAACATCCAAATGGCGCGAGTAGCGTTTGGGCTGTCCCAGTCCAACCGATCAGTTGATTGACGTGGGGTTGATAACCATAACTTTTAATCATGGCTAAACCCGGTAAATACTGAGAGGCCATATTGATTACAAAGAGTGGTAGCGCTAAACCCAGTATTGCTGAGATCGAAAATTCAGGTGTAACCCAAACAGGCTGTGCGAGTTCTAAATTAAGCGCCGGTAATTGAAAACCAAGTAATAATGGGCAAAGCATGATGCCAATGATCACCGTAATGACAATGCTATAACGTGGTAACAGTCGTTTACTGATGACATAAGCCGCGAGTAAACCCAGAACGAATGCCCATTCATTTTGTAAACTGACAAATAATTCAATACCAAATTTTAGAAGTACGCCCGCCAACATTGCACTGGTTAGACTTTGCGGGATATAGCGCAGTATTTTTTCAAAAATGCCTAAAAATCCAAGTATTGCTGTCAATAAGCCACAGACCAAGAAAGCACCTAGGGCGGCATTCATGCTGTAACCATTTGCAGTCGCTAAAATCAGTGCTAGTCCTGCAGTGGACCATGAAGTCGCAACGGGATATTTAAATTTCCAAGACAGAATCAGCCCGCTTAAGCCGATACCCAAACCTAGAGCCCAAAACCAAGAGGTTATTTCTGCTGTGTTGGCACCGAGCAGTTGTGCAGATTGGATCACTAAAACAGCCGAGACACTGATCCCGACTAAGAACGTAATAAAACCTGCAAAAGCAGCTGGAATGGAGAAGTCTTGGAGTAGTTTTTGCATAATGATCGAGCTATGACTATAGTTGGCGCAGATTTAGGATGTCATTTTTCAGGATGATACGCTCAAGTCCTGTACAGTAAAAGTGCTTAACAAGATGTTAGGGAAATACTTTATTTATTCAAGAACGACACTTTAATAAAAGGCACTTTAATAGTACGAACCGAAAACATAGATTGTGGATGTTTCATCCATTCAAAAGTTTAAAGGCATATAGATTTTTAAGTAAAAAAACAGAAATACTTTGCCCATGTCGGTTACATGGTAGATGTCGCAAGCTTTAGACCAAATCCACAAAATAGAAGACCAACTGCTGCTACACAGCATGCCGTAAATTTATAGCGATGGCTAAAATAGGTAGCCAGTTTTGCACCCGAAAAGATCAAAATCGTTAAATAGCTCATACTGATAATTTGCAATACGATCGCGAGTACGGTGAATGTAATCGCAGGATATGGATATGCAGGATCGACGAATTGTACAAAGAACGATAAGTAAAAAAGAATGGCTTTAGGGTTTAAAATACTGATGGTTAATGCAGTCTTAAACGGTTTCAGTTCGCTCAAACTCAGTTGTTTGGTGTCGAGTTGTTCTGGCGTTTGAACGGCATTCCAAGTTTGGTAGGCAGCCTTGAAAAGTTTGATACCTAAATAACTTAAATACAGCGCACCCACAATTTTTAATAATAAGAATAACCAAGGGAAGGCATGAAGTAAGGATGCAGCGCCGAGAGCAGTGAGTAAGATTAAGATCAAATCGCCAGTATAAACGCCAAAAGCACCTAAATAGCCGACCTTAATGCCATAGCGAGAAGCAACAGACATGACATAAAGTGAATTTGGCCCGGGTAAAATCACAATTAATATCGTACCAATAATAAAGGTCGTTAAGTCTGTGATTCCAAACACTGAAGACACTCAAATAAAAAACCGAAGCTGTAGTATACAACTTCGGTTCTAGATGAAACTGAAAATTTCTAATTTATGCTTTTATTTCAGCATCTAAGCCAAAAGTTTGACGCAGTAAGCTACTTAATTGCTCACGGGCTTTAATAAAACCATCAATACCGCCTTGTAATAGTTGGAAAGACATTAAGTCTTTTTCAACTTCAGCTTTGAAAGTTTGCTTGTCGAGCACTTGTACATCGTGTTGACAGTGTGCATGCGCATGATGATTAGACAATTGCACTTCCACGGTACGCTGATCTTTTTCCAGTTCTGCCAATAAATTCGGTGAAACCGTCAATAAATCACAACCTGCTAAACCAAGCACTTGATCAATACTACGGAA
Organism: Acinetobacter sp. YH12231; assembly: GCF_013417755.1. NCBI lineage: Bacteria > Pseudomonadati > Pseudomonadota > Gammaproteobacteria > Moraxellales > Moraxellaceae > Acinetobacter > Acinetobacter sp. YH12231. Next base: position 56,156 of record NZ_VPDJ01000016.1, on the reverse strand, counting down.
GCTAGCACCCATAATCTCAGTTTTGATGTCATGTTGTTTGTAGTAGTGGTAAATCTGCTTCACTGATAACACGCCCGGATCTTTCTCAATCGGGTAGCTATCCACATTTTCAGCTTTTTTGTACCAATCTAAAATACGACCAACAAATGGCGAAATCAGCGTGACTTGAGCATCTGCACAGGCTTGAGCTTGATGTAAGCCAAACAATAACGTCAGATTACAGTGAATGCCTTCAGCTTCAAGGGCTTTAGCGGCTTGAATGCCTTCCCATGTTGAGGCAATTTTAATTAAGATACGGTTTTGATCGATACCATACTGTGCATATAAAGCCAATAACTCTTTAGCTTTTGCAATGGTGGCATCAGTATCATAAGACAAGGCTGCATCGACTTCTGTAGATACACGTCCTTCGATCAATTTTAAAATTTCAACACCAAATTTGACCGTAAGAATATCGATGGTGCGCTCAACCAGCTCATCGTTTTGATAACCTTCTTTACGCGCTTGTTCAAAAGCACTTTCAATCAGTTCTTTATTTTCAGGTTGATTTGCCGCTGCTGTAATTAAAGATGGATTTGTAGTCGCATCCAATGGACGGAATGTATTAATCGCAGCTAAATCACTGCTGTCAGCAACAATCGTTGTTAGGCTTTTTAATTGGTTTAACGCATTTTGAGTCATTTGAAATCTAGTTCTTAATGTTCTTGGTGTACATACTTTTATAACACAATCTGTTTAGAACCCAACCAAAAACTGCCCAATTAGGCGGTCTAAATCGTAGTTTTTCGTGAATTTCGGATGTGATTAATCAAAAAATGAGCAGCCGAGCCGAGAGGTTTTTCACGGTTCCAGACCAAGTCGACGAAATATTCAAATTTGGGTGTGAAATCTTGAAAGCTTAAGATTTTGAGTTGATCTTTGAGCGTCGGATTTTCATTAAACATCTCGAGGGGAAGCACACCCCAACCCAGACCTTGAATAATCATAGAACAGGCTGAGTGGTGGTTATCTGTACGCCAACTGTGTTTGGAAAATAACAATTCTGGTTTGATGCTTTTATCACGACTTGCAACCACGATTTGCCGACTTTGCAAAATTTGCTCAAAACTGACTTGCTTAAATTTAGACAGGGCATGTTTTGTCGCTGCAACAGGAACCAATGCTTCACGCTTCAATTCGACAAATTGTTCATAACTCTCAAGCTGTTCACGTTCAAACATTAGAGCAAGCTGCGCTTGACCCTGTAATAACATCTTTTGAGCATCTTCTTGAGGCGCAGAAAAAATATTGATTTGCAAAGATGGAAAATGAGTTTCTAGCAAAGAGATATAGTCGGTCCACTGCGTATGAAGCAGTTCTGATACCACCACGATATTCAGTGAAGACTCTAAACCATGACTCAGCGCAATCGCATGCTGTTTCCACTGATTGATTTCTATCAATAATTGTTCAGTTTTTTCATACAGGTTAAGCGCTTGAGTGGTGGGCACAGGCTCACGACCAACGCGCTCAAACAGTTTAAGGTTGAGATCAATTTCGAAATTCGCAATGGACATGCTGACAGCCGAAGGTACTTTGCCGAGTTGTCTGGCAGCTGCGGAAAATGATCCTGTTTCCATGACTGTTTTAAAAATCATCAGTTGTTCTTGATTAATATTCATGTGCATACAGAAAAAATAAAGGAATACAACCTTTCAATAATATTGAAAGAACCTAACTCGATTAATCAATAATATAAAAATAAAATAAGTTTTTTACAAATAATAGAGTGTTTCAAAATGACGATTTCCAAGAGAAGGATTATTCATGCGCTAAGCTATGAGATCATCCTATTGGTGATCATTGCTATTGCTTTAAGTTTTATTTTTAAAGTTCCGATGGAGGTGACAGGTACGCTCGGTATTGCAATGGCGGTCACTTCTGTGATTTGGAACATGATTTTTAATCATTATTTTGAAAAATTTGAAGCAAAAAGAAAGTTAAAAAGAACCTTTGGTGTACGTGTTTTACATGCAATTGGATTTGAGGGCGGTTTAATGCTTGCAACCATCCCAATGGTGGCTTATGCCATGCATATGACCTTATGGCAGGCGATTTTGCTCGATTTTAGTATGACCATGTGTATTTTAGTCTACACATTTATTTTCCAATGGTGCTATGACCAGATCGAGGCGCACTTGGGTTACCAACCACAATATCGTTAAATTTCAACAAGAAAATCACATTGGCCTGTATTGATAAGTACAGGCCTTTTTTGCATTAAAATAGTGCAAAAGTTTACAAATAACAATATATAAAAACATAATATAACTATAAAAAATTATACTAATTACATAACTTTTAAATATAAGAACAAAGAATGTTTTTATAAGTTGATTAAAAAAATATGCAAGACAAGGAGTTAGCATATGAAATTGATAAAAATTGTCACACCTGTTGTTTTACTTGGGCTTACACAATTTACATTTGCAGATGGTAACTTTAAACGTTTTTCTGTATCTGCGGGTTGGATGCATGTGATGCCGCAAGGAAAGGCAAATCCATTTAATATTAATACTGCGGTAGCAAATGGCACACAGGCTGAAGTAGGCACAATTAGTACTGAAGGTTTTCTAAAAGCGATTGATCCGAATGCAATTTATAATGAAGGGAGTAATTCTGCGAATCTTAAGGACACTTTAACCAACCTTGTGAATGGCCCTTTGGGAGGATTAATTAAATAAAGATAAGGATGGCAATATCAAGTCAGAGATTGCAGGGGTCGCAACGATTAATGGACTAGATAATTGGTCAGCTGAAGGGACGGGGCTTGAAGCAGAAGATGTTGATACATTAGGTTTAACATTTAACTACCATATTAATGATAATGTTTCTTTGCAAGTGATTGGCGGCATCCCACCTGAGGTAGATATTAAAGGTAAGGGTATGATTACCGCGCCATTATCTGGTCTAGCAGAGCCAGGTGGTCTAGGCGGTTTATTATTCCCTGATGGTTTGCCACTAGATTACGCAGTACCCATTACGGATTTATCATCTTATGGTAAAGCGGCGAGTGCGAGAGCTTGGACGCCGGTATTTCAGGCACAGTACCAATTTGGTCAGTCGGGTGTAAATAAGTTTAGACCTTATGTGGGCGCAGGGATCATGTATGCTTATTTTAATGATATTGAACTCAATAAAGGCATTGAATCTGACTTAATTGCTGCAGGGCATATGATTCAAAACATTAAAGATAATAATGCAGGTGCAGCACTCGATGGTAAAGAATCATCTGGAAAAATGGTGGTCGATGTCGATGATGCGATTGCTCCAATTGTCACACTCGGATTTACCTATGACTTCACCCCAAGTTGGTTTACAGTTGCTTCGGTGTCTTATGCGAAGTTAAATAACAAAACCAAGATTGATGTGATTAACCAAACGACGGGTGAACAATTAATTCATGCAACGACCAAGATCGATATTGATCCGCTGATTACTTATTTAGGTGTTGGTTATCGTTTCTAAAAATTTACGGAATCAAAGAATAAAAAAACCGCTCTCAAGAGCGGTTTTTTGCTTTAAAACATAAAGGATTATTTTTCAATAATTGCTGTTACGCCTTGACCACCCGCAGCACAGATCGATACAAGTACACGGCCTGAACCTTTTTGGTTCAATAGTTTTGCAGCAGTTGCAATAATACGACCGCCAGTTGCAGCAAATGGGTGACCTGCAGCAAGAGATGAACCTTTCACGTTCAATTTAGAACGATCAATTGAACCCAATGGGGCATCTAAGCCTAAACGTTCTTTACAGAATTTAGGATCTTCCCATGCTTTTAGTGTAGATAATACTTGAGATGCAAACGCTTCATGAATTTCATAGTAATCGAAATCTTGTAGCGTAATACCTGCACGTTCAAGCATACGAGGCACTGCATACGCAGGCGCCATCAATAAGCCTTCTTTTTTCTCTACAAAGTCAACTGCCGCAGTTTCTTGGAAAGTTAAATAAGCAAGAACTTCGTGACCGTTTGCATTTGCCCATTCTTCAGAGGCAAGAAGGACACATGACGCACCATCAGTCAGTGGAGTCGAGTTACCCGCAGTCATCGTACGCGCATCGCCTTTACCAAATGCTGGTTTTAACTTCGCAAGTTTTTCTACTGATGAGTCTGCACGTAAGTTGTTGTCACGCTCTAAACCAAGGAATGGCGTAATAAGGTCATCGAAGAAACCTTCTTCATAAGCAGCTGCCATTTTTTGATGCGAAGATGCAGCAAGTTCATCTTGCGCTTCACGAGAGATACCCCATTCAAGCGTTGTAATTGCTTGATGGTCACCCATAGAAAGACCTGTACGTGGTTCACCGTTCTTCGGTGCATCCATCAAATCTTTAACATTAATTTTAGTTAATGCTTTTAGGCGGTCTTTACCTGTTTTAGCAATATTCAATTCAAGTAAAGCTTTACGTAAACCATCACCAAAAGCGATTGGCGCATCAGATGTTGTATCTACACCGCCTGCAACACCCACTTCAATTTGACCCAAGGCAATTTTGTTTGCAACAAGGAATGCCGCTTGTAAGCCAGTACCACATGCTTGTTGAATATCGTAAGCAGGTGTTTCAGGAGCAAGTTCTGTATTCAGTACACACTCACGAGTCATGTTAAAGTCACGACTGTGCTTTAAAACAGCACCAGCAACAACTTCACCTAAGCGTTGACCTTGAAGATTAAAACGTTCAACAAGACCATTTAATGCCGCGGTGAACATATCGCTGTTTGAAGCAGTGAAGTAAGCGCCGTTAGAACGAGCGAAAGGAATACGATTACCACCGATAATAGCAACGCGGCGAACTGTGTTTTGACTCATGGTATTATCCTGTTGAACAGACGTTTGAGTTGTTGATTTTGAAGCTGTTTTAGTATTTGAAGCTGGTGTTTTAGTACGAATAGATGCACTACGAGGACGAGTCGTTTTAGCCGCACCACTGGTTGACTTGGTTGCTGCGCCAGTACTTTTAGCGGTACGTGGTGTACTCTTTGATGTATTTGACACAGTTTCCGTGGTCGGAGTTTCGACTGCTGGATTTTCTTGAGTTGTTTTGCTCATAAGGCTTTTCCAAGCATGTGGATGATCTTCTTGTTGGGTACATTAGCATATTCACCAAAGTGGTAAATTGACTAAAATGACATTAGCAAAAGCATTCAGGTCAAGCCATCCGTGGTTTAACTCAAGTATGATTCCATGGAAACTGATGGAACTATTGAAATATAAGTATCTGACATCATCTTGAAGTTAAAGGGATATCTTCAGATCCATCAAAAATTAATCCGTATGAGAGATAATAAACATGACTGATCAATATCAAACATTTGCAAAATCTCCTATTGGTAAATTTGTCATCAAAAATTTAGGTTTACCATCACCGACTTTCTTAGAGCGTTTTGAGTCTGCAACACCTGTAGTAAAAGGCGCTGTTTTATTAGGTGCGGCACCAGCTTCAACATTGTCAGGTGCAATTGCTCAAGTATTGGCAAATATTCATGCCAACAGTTATGCAGGTAATAATGCGGAACTACAGCAAGCTGCTGCCAAGTCAGGTTTAAACCTAAGTGCTTTTAATGAAGGTGATAAAGAGTCTAAGTTTAAAGTTGTAGTTTTTGATGCATCTGGTATTCAAAATTCAGAGCAACTTCATACGCTTTATGCATTCTTTAATCCAATTGCTCGTCAAATTCAGGCATCTGGTCGTGTTGTGGTTGTGGGTACAACCCCTGAAACAGCGAAGACCGTGAAACAAGCTATTGCACAACGTGCGCTTGAAGGTTTTGTGAAGTCTATCGGTAAAGAATTCAAAAAAGGTATTGCTGCTCAACTTGTCTATGTAGATGAAGGGGCAGAAGCAAACTTAGAGTCTGCGCTGCGTTTTGTTATTTCACCACGTTCAGCTTATGTATCTGGTCAAGTAATTCGTGTTTCGAAAGCAGACGTTGTTGATGTTGATTGGAACAAACCGCTAGCAGGCAAAACTGCGGTTGTGACGGGTGCAAGCCGTGGTATTGGTGAAGCAATTGCGCATGTATTGTCACGCGATGGCGCACATGTGATTTGTTTGGACGTTCCACAACAACAAGCCGATCTTGACCGTGTAGCAGGTGAAATTTGTGGTTCAACACTGGCAATTGATATTACCGCAACTGATGCAGGTGAAAAAATTAAAGCAGCTGCAGCGGCACAAGGTGGTTTGGACATCATCGTACACAACGCAGGGATTACCCGTGACAAGACTTTGGCGAATATGAAGCCTGAACTTTGGGATCTGGTAATTAACATTAACTTATCTGCAATTGAGCGTGTAAATGATTACCTTCTTGAAAATGATGGCTTCAATGCAAATGGTCGTATTGTTTGCGTGTCTTCCATTTCAGGTATTGCAGGTAACTTAGGTCAAACCAACTATGCGGCATCGAAAGCAGGTGTGATTGGTGTAGTGAAATTCACAGCACCATTACTTAAAAATGGTGTAACCATTAATGCGGTTGCTCCAGGCTTTATTGAAACGCAAATGACGGCAGCAATTCCATTTGCAATCCGTGAAGCGGGTCGTCGTATGAACTCGATGAGTCAAGGTGGTTTACCTGTTGATGTCGCAGAAACAATTGCAATGTTTGCATCTACTGCTTCTACGGGTTTAAACGGTAACGTGGTACGTGTTTGTGGACAAAGCTTGTTAGGGGCTTAATGTAATCCCTCCCGATCTCCCTTTGAAAAAGAGAGGAGAAGTCCCCCTTTATCAAAGGGGGATGAGGGGGATTTAAAATATCCTTCTTTAAAAGGAAGGGAACTTTATAAAGATAAAACTTCCAAAGGTTTAGTATGAATACTCGCCATTTTAGTCAACTTCCAAAACCTTATTTAGCCTATCCAAAAGTGATTCAAGGCTTGATTTTTAAAAAGCCTAAAGCTGAAAAAGTGCTGCCGCAAGTTGAATATGTGGTGGATTCATTTAAGGTCGATCAAAAACATTTAAAAGCCTATAACGAAGTATGTGGCTTTAAAAACAATGGTTATATCCCAGCGATTTATTTGGCTGTGCTTTCTCAAAGTTTGCAAATGCATATGATGACTACGGAAGCTTTTCCATTTGCGATCTTAGGTTTGGTACATATTCGTAACCAAGTGAAGCAATATCGCAAAGTCGGTGTGAATGAAACACTGTCATTGTCATGCAAATTTGGTGAATTACAGCCACATGATAAAGGTGTGCAATTTGACTTTATTACCACTGCAAAAGTGGGCGATGAAGTGGTTGTAGAATCATTAACCACGTATTTAGCACGTCAAAAAACAGAGAACAAAGCTGCGGCAAAATCTACCGAAACAAAGCCAGCAGAGTTGCAAGTTCAAGCTGAATGGAATGTTTCTGAAAATACCGGTCGCCGTTATGCGTTGACTTCTGGTGACTTTAACTTAATTCATATTCATGCTGTAACAGCAAAAGCGTTTGGTTTTAAACAAGCCATTGCACATGGTATGTGGAGTAAAGCCAAAGCTTTGTCGAGCTTAACTTTGCCAGATGCCTATGAAGCAGATGTATGGTTTAAATTACCAATGTATTTGCCTTCTCAAGTTGAGTTCCTTACTGCACAAACGGGTAAAGATACAGAGTTTGCCATTCGAAATAGTAAGAACAAAAAACCGCATGTCGCGGGAAATGTGAAGGCACTTTAAGACTTAAGCCTAAATCGATATCGGTTTAGGCTTTTTTGTTTTAATCTCAAGCGATTCATATTCAAAGGAATGATGATGCAGGCGCTCAAAGAATATCTATTTGCACAGAAGAATAATTATCAAGGTACAGTCGACGAGGCGTTTCAAGATTTGGCGGCGCAATTTAGCCGGATGCAGGATGCTCGAAGCCACTTAGGCGGAGCAGCCTTAGTGGTATATTTTAAAGGTCAAAAAGTCGTAGATATTTGGACTGGTAAAAAGTCAGCCGAAGAAGCTTGGCAGGCCAATACACCCTCGGTCTGTTATTCCACGGGTAAAGGTGTACTTGCAACGCTTGCACATATTTTAGTGAGCGAAGGCTTTCTTGATTACGATACTCCCGTTGCAGCATATTGGCCGGAGTTTGCTCAAAATGGCAAGTCGGATATCACATTAAGGCACATGCTGAGTCACCAAAGTGGTTTATACGATATCCGTAATATCATTGAAACGGCATCTGAAATGGCAGATTGGCCACATATGCTTAATGTCATCGAACAAGCTAAGCCACGTTTTGAGCCGACGACTGATGCGGCATATCAACCGTTAACCTTCGGCTGGCAAGTAGGTGGTATACTTGAAAAGGCCACAGGTCGACCGCTTGCTGAATTGATGCAACACTATTTGGTTGAGCCTTTGGCATTGGATCATGCATTTTTTGGCGTACCAGAGCATCAACTTAGTGAGGTTGCTCGCTTGATTCCGAAAAAGAAACAAGTAGAACGTGCTGTAGATACATCTGCACAAGAAAATACCCAAGCGCAGACAACGAAAAAAAAGACAGAGACACGAAAACCGTCAATCTTTGATCAGCTTCTGCAACTTTCTGGACAAAATTTGCAAGACTTTCAAGATGGTATGATTCCTAAAGGAATGCGCAAGTTTTCATTTTTTAGTGATGACGGTTTACAAGCCATTATACCTGCGGCTACTGGTGTATTTAGTGCCAATAGTTTAGCGAAAATCTATGCAATGCTGGCTAACCAAGGGCAGTGGCAGGGACAGACCTTAATCACGCCACAAGTTTTTGAATCTTTAAGTAAAATTCAATATAAAAAACGTGATCGTATTATGCCTTTACCGATGAATTGGCGTTTGGGATATCATCGAATTTTAACTTTAGGCAAATCTAGTCAAGGTTTTGGACATATAGGTTTTAATGGTTCTGGGGCGTGGTGTGATCCGCAGCGTGATTTAAGTTTTGCATATACACATAACTTTGCGACGGGTTCGATCACAGGCGATTATCGCTTATGGGGCTTAACTCAAGAAACGCTACGTTGTGCAGACAAAGCGCTAAAGGGACGAAAGGGCTGGCTTTAAGATTCTTTGGGATAGAACAGAAATTGGGGAAATGTGAAAAATATGCTATTTTCCCTCGCAGTTTTAGACCGCTGTGATATCCCTATGAAAAAAGTTGTTTTGATTCCCTTAGTCGCAACATCGGCAATGTTGGGTTGTCAGGATTCAACTCAAACGAAAGCAAAAGAGATAGAAGCGATTACTGCCGAAAAACAGCAAGCTGCATGGGTCGGTGATTTTAAAGGTACCACGCCGTGTATGGGCTGTCTTTCTCGTTGTGAAGATTGTCCTGGCATGGCTGTGGCTCTAGAGCTACATGAAGACCAAACCTATACACTTACTCGTGAAAGTCTAAGTGGTCATAACGAAGTAGAAGTGCTAAAAGGTGTAATTCGTTTTAAAGATGAATCAAAGCAGCAGCTAGAACTTATGAATGTGCAAACGCGCAATCTATTGTATGTAGATTTGGATCAGCAATTGCTAGAAATTCGTGAAGACCAGACGGCGAAACGCTATCAAATGCAGAGTGATTTCCTTTTAAATAAAGCAGTTTAAGCATTCGTAATTTATATTAAATTTGCCTGATCATTGTGATAGCTCAAGATCGGATTTTTATTGTCCAAACTCTGCCATTTATTTCACTATTAGACAAAAAAACAGTATGCTTACACCTGTAAAAAGGAGCATACATGTATCAAGTACTTGCACGAAAATACCGTCCACGAAATTTCATTGAACTCGTGGGGCAAAACCATGTGTCACGCGCACTTACCAGTGCCTTAGAACGTGGTCGGTTACATCATGCGTATTTATTTACAGGTACTCGAGGTGTGGGTAAAACCACCATTGCCCGTATTTTGGCAAAATGTCTGAACTGTGAAACGGGTGTAACTTCAACGCCGTGTGAAGTCTGCCCAACGTGTAAAGCAGTAAATGAAGGCCGTTTTATTGATTTAATTGAAATCGATGCTGCATCACGGACCAAAGTTGAAGATACTCGAGAACTTCTCGACAACGTTCCTTATGCTCCAACCCAAGGTCGCTTCAAGGTTTATCTAATCGATGAAGTGCATATGCTCTCTACGCATTCATTTAATGCGTTATTAAAGACTCTAGAAGAACCGCCAGAGCATGTGAAGTTCTTATTTGCTACTACAGATCCTCAAAAATTACCGATTACTGTCATTTCACGTTGCTTGCAATTTACTTTGCGTCCTTTAGCCGTGGATGAAATCACCACACATCTGACTGATATTTTACAAAAAGAACAAATTCAAGCCGAGCAAGATGCGATTTGGCAAATTGCTGAATCGGCTCAAGGCTCTCTGCGTGATGCATTGTCACTGACTGACCAAGCCATTGCCTATGGTCAGGGTTCAATTCAGCACCAAGATGTTAAAGACATGTTGGGCCTAATTGACCGTACGATTATTTATGATTTGATTTTAGCCATTCATCAAAATCAGCGTGAACGCGTGAGTGCTTTACTCATGCAATTCCGTCAACAAGCACTGGATGTTTCACTGGTATTGGATCAGTTAATTTCGACTTTGCATGAACTGGCATTATTACAATACTTGCCAGACTTAGCGTTGAAATATAGCGCTGAGATCAATCAAAAAATTATGCAATTGTCGCAGTTAATTTCAGCTCAAGACTTGCAGTTGTATTATCAAGTCGCATGCAAAGGTCGGGCAGACTTGCAGTTGGCAGTGACGCAAGAGCAAGGTTTTGAGATGTGTGTGCTACGTCTATTAGCATTCCGTCCATTACAGCCAAACGAAATGTTGGTTTCTGCCGTACAGCAAGAATCAGCCGCACAGCCACAGCTTGCTCAAATTCAAGTCAATACAGTTCAGCCGACTCAAACACAGTCTTTGCAGCAACCCAATACCGTTGTTGAGTCTGCTGCACAGGTTGCCACTGTTGAGCAGCCTGAAGCTGTACCCGCTGTAGACACATCGCCAGCTTTCGATGATTTTGATGATTCACATTATGATGACGATGATGGCTATGTTTCTGCACCTGCAGCCGACGAACCTTCATCTGATGATTTTTTAGATGATCCTGAAGAAGACGCAATAAGCCAAACTTCTACAGCATCTACAGCAAATGGCACTCTAGATACGCAAGAGGTTGCACCGGTTGAGTCTGTATCGACACAGCAAAATGACACGCTTGTTATGGATGCCGTGGCAGAAGATACATTATTTGATTTAGATCCGACGCCGAGTACTGAAACTGAAGAAGTTGATGTGAGCGCTATAAATTTTGAAGATATTGCACCTTTAGAACCAACAGCTTTAGAGTCAAAAAGTGTAGAGCCTGAAACAGCTCAGCCACATTTGATAAATGCCATTGAACCACAACATGTGGTGAATGAATCAGTTTCGGGTGCTCAAGGCGACAATGGTTTTGATCTAGCATCACCACAAGTTACGCAAAGTTCCGTTTCTTCGGATGTTGTTCAAACGGGTTCATCTTCTCCCTTGATGCCACAAGATATTTTGACTTTACAGCCTCAAACCCTTGAAGGTGAGTGGACGGTCGAAAAGTGGGAGTATTGGTTCCGAAATAGTCAACTTTCACCTGCGGTACAAGAGTTGGCGCAGCATGGCATTATGCGCGGTACGATTGACGGTGAATCGACTTTCCATATTCCAAAGCGATACGAAGCTTTAGTGACTCAATTACAGCATGTATTGGAACAAGCCATTCATGCACAATGGTCAAAATGTCGTTTCCATATCAGCTTTGAAGATGTCGAAGAAACCACACCGTATGCTTTACAGCATGTCCGCAAAGAAAAGGCCTTTGCACGTGCAAATGAGTTATTACATGCAGAGCCTGTTGTGAAAGACTTACTCAAAAGCTTTGATGGTGAGTTGCAAAATATCCAGCTCAAATAAGTTTCAAGCTGGATATAAAATTAAAGTAAAAATTGAGTTAAAGCATCTCGCATATCATCGGGTATCGAGGTGCTTTTTCGTGTTTGGCGGTCGACAAACACATGCACGAAATGTCCTTGGGCTGCGGCCTCATTTTGTCCTTGTTTAAAAATAGCCAAGTCATAGCGCAGTGAAGAATTACCAATTTTTTCAATCGCAACTCCAACTTCAATGATTTCAGGATAGGACAGTTCCTGTAAAAAGCTGCAGGCTGAATCGACCACTAAACCGATGATCGGGGTCTTTTGCAAATCAAAACCAGCATGTTGAATCAAGAGTGCATTTGCAGCGGTATCAAAATAGCTGTAATAGGTGACATTATTGACATGGCCATACATATCGTTGTCTGCCCAACGCGTTTGGATTGGAAATAAAAATCGATAGTTTTGGTGGCGTTTAGTTTCAGGTTTCATCGTTGGTATTTTCTTTATTTCAAAAATGAGTGAACTTTAGGCATAAATTGATTGGTAAATCTGGCGAGCGTCTTCAAACTGCAGTTTTCGCGGATTATTTTGTAATAGTCGCGTTTGTAATAACGCGTCTTCTGCTAAACGATCGAGCATATTTTCAGGCACATTCAGTTGGCTGAGTTTTAGCACCAAACCACTCTGATCTAAATGATTTTGCATATGATCAATAAATAAATCACATAAACCATCGGTACAGCCCGTACTGTATGGATCTAGCCAACTCATAAGTTCTGCATAATGCTGTTTGGCCTGAGGTGCATTAAACTTTAACACTTCAGCGAGAACCAGTGCATTGGTATGACCATGCGAGAGATGAAAGTGTCCACCGAGTGGATAGGCGAGTGCATGCACCGCTGCAACTGGTGCATTAGCAAAGGCCTGACCTGCAAGCATTGAACCGACTAGCATGTGCTGACGCGCTTCGAGGTTATGTCCATCTTGTAAAACCAGTGCTAAGTTTTTATTTAATAAACGCAAAGCTTGTTTGGCGAGCATATCCGCATACGGATTTTTTTTAATTTTTGACGTATAGGCTTCAATGGCATGCACCATGGCATCGATACCTGTCGCTGCGGTAATATGTGCGGGAAGATTTAATGTAAAGTTCGCATCGAGGATACAGACATCGGCATACAGTACAGGGGAGACGATACCTGTTTTGGTGGTTTCACCTGTAGTGACGATAGAGATTGGTGTGACTTCAGAGCCGGTCCCTGCCGTTGTCGGAATCAAAATGAGCGGTAAGCGTGGTCGTTTTGCATTAGCTACACCATATAAATCACTGATCTGCTGTGTTTGCTTAGGATGAGCCAAGATCGCAATAATTTTAGCTACATCCATTGAACTGCCACCGCCAAAACCAATAATCAAATCCACTTTTTCATTCTTGGCAAATTGAACTGCATCCAAAACTATATGTTCTGCAGGGTCAGCTTGAATACTGGAATAAATCACATAATCTTGATGGATACTTTCTAAAATATCCAAAATGGGTAAATGTAATTGTTGTTGCAACATACCGGGGTCGGTCACAAGCATAACACGCTTGGCTTGAAAGTCGCCTAGGACCTCTCTCAGTTGGGAAATAGAGCCTAAGCCTGAAATAATATTGCTGACGGTTTGAAACTGAAATTGACTCATTGGCTTATCCCTAATTTTTTATATCCAAATAAACATTATTCTTGAGTGTTGATATAGGATTCATCCTGTAAATAACTTAACATAAGACGCTTGAAATAAAAGTAGTCTTGAGGTTGTTATGTCATCCAGCACGCCATATAAGGTGTTGTGTGTTTGTTTAGGAAATATTTGCCGTTCACCTACGGCTGAAGTGGTTCTCAGACATTTTTGTGATGAAGCGCAACTCAATATTCACGTCGACTCTGCGGGTACGAGCAATTATCATCCGGGCAAAGCGCCTGATCTTCGTAGCCAACAGCATGCAAAATTACGAGGCTATAACTTATCTGCATTACGCGCACGTCAGTTAACGGTTCATGATTTTATTGAATTTGATTTGATTTTGGCCATGGACTACGAAAATTTAGACAATATTCAAAACCTCATGCAAAAGGCGCAGCAACAATTCGGTCAACTACGTGCCCAAGTGTCTTTGATGAGTCAACATGATCACCAATATCCGCAACAAGAAGTACCAGATCCGTACTATGGTGGTGATGCAGGGTTTGAACATGTATTAGATCAATGCGAATCTAGCAGTCAGGCTTGGGTCAATTATTTAAAAACTCAGTTACAAGCACAGCAAAAAAATTAAGGTTTAAGAATGCAAATTCAAACACAGGTTCAGCTTAAGCCATTTAATACATTAAGCCTCGATGCTGTTGCATCTCATTATGTACGTGTTCAATCTGTCGAAGATATCCAAGCAGCGCTCGACTTTGCCAAAGCTGAGCAATTAAATGTATTGGTGCTTTCAGGGGGCAGTAATATGCTGTTGCCTGAGCAAATACATGCTTTAGTGATGCACATGGATATTCAAGGTATTGAATATGTACAAGACGATGCCGCAACCCAAACTTTAAAAGTGGGTGCAGGGCAAGTGTGGCATGACTTTGTGCTATGGACGACGGCACACCAGTTTTATGGCTTACAAAATTTAGCATTGATACCTGGTTTAGTCGGTGCTTCACCTGTGCAAAATATTGGAGCTTATGGTGTTGAGGCGGGTGAATTTATTGAATCTGTGCAGGTCTATGACCGAGTAACAGAACAGCAAAGTAGTATTAGCGCTGCCGATTGTCATTTTTCATATCGCCATAGTATTTTTAAAGATGAGCCAGAGCGTTTTATTATTACGCATGTCACGTTTAAACTTTTAAAACATGCCGATTTAAAATTAAATTATGGTGATTTAAAGCAGGCGGTAGGCGAAGACTTAAGTGCAGAAAACCTACAACAACAAGTCATTCATATCCGTCAAACCAAACTGCCAGATCCCAAAGAATTTCCAAATGTCGGAAGTTTCTTTAAAAATCCCGTGATTAGCCAGCAAGTCTTTGACCAAATTGCGCTGCAATTTCCAAATTTACCCCATTACCCGCAGCCGAATAATGCGGTAAAACTGGCAGCGGGCTGGTTGATTGATCAAGCGGGTTGGAAAGGGAAATCTGTGGGTTCAGTGGGTATGTTCCATAAGCAAGCTTTGGTATTGGTCAATTACCAAGACGGCACGCTGCAAGATGTACGTACAACATACAAAGCTGTACAACATGATGTTTTTGAAAAATTTAATATTGAACTACATCCTGAGCCTGTATTATTTGATACAAATGGCTTGATTCGATCTCACGCAGATCAATAACAACACTTAGGTTTTAGATTTATGCATAAAACACATTGGATGGTTCGCTTAGTACAAATTGCCGCAGTGCTATTTGTACTTTTGGGCTGTCTAATGATTTTTATCTATACGCCGTTTTATTCTAAATTGATCGTTAAAAGTTTAAATTATTTCGTTCCTGTAGAAGTCAATCAGCTTGCAGCGCAAAGTCAAAAACTCGGTGCTTTGAGTGACGATGATAACTATGAGCCGGGTTCTGACTTATGGATCGCGCGCCAAGCGTATTTAAAACTCATGGAGCAAGCCATACAGTCTGATGAGCCTCAAGATTTAACCCTTATACAAGCACGTTATAAGGCGTTACAGCAGCTCATTGAAGGAGAACATGAAAAAGAAAAGAATGATAGTCAAAAGGACATGCCGAAAGTTCCTTTGCTGAATCCTTCTGCGTCCGAGGCGGCATCTTCTGAGGCATTGGCGGAAAATCCTGCTCAAAAAATGAAAGAGCTGCTTGAGCTCAATAGTGCGGAAAATAAAGGCCTGATGACTCAATATACTGAGTTCTTAAAAACCCATGAAATTGAGCAAGCTGCTTCAGAAGCAGAACCGATCGATGATGAAACCTATCTTGATCTTGCCAAAATGAAAGATAAAACCCTGAAGCAGCCAACGGCAGAGCCGTATGCGATCGTGGTGCTAGGTGGTGGTTTAACCTTAGATAAAAATGATAAAGATATCGTAGTGAATGACTACACACGACTTCGACTGGAAAAAACACTCGATGTTGAACGAGCCAATAAGTTACCGATTGTACTGAGTGGTGTGGAAGCACCGTATATGCAAGCTTGGTTGAAGCAATATGATGTCGATGCGAAATTGCTTGAAGACCGCAGTATGAATACTTGCGAAAATTCGCGTTTTAGTTCGTTGCTTTTACAGAAAAAAGGTGGGGCACCGACGGTTATTTTAATCACTGACCAATATCATATGCCTCGAACACGTCGTTTATTTGCATTAAATGGTATCGAAACCATTCCTGTTGTTGCACCTATGCCAACAACATTAACTACATGGCGACCAAGTGAAAAAAATTATGACCATAGTCGTCGTGCTAATTATGAATTATTAGCTACCTTACGTGACGTTTGGTTTGGCTCAAGTGACTGTCGGGAGGTCCCATAATGTCAGATATCCCATTTCTTAATCCTTCGATCCTTAAACAATTAGATCTTCCTGTTCCAAGTCGAGAATTAACCCCACAATTATTAGAACCGCTAAATTTAAATCGGCCGTTTGAGCCTAGTGTCGAAATACAATCTTATCGACGACTCTACGGCTTAGATGCCTTGAACTGCGAACATTGGCAAGGCTATGTGGAAATGCCTTTGTTCAAATTACATGTACAAGTATTTCAACCGAAACTGAAAACTGAAACGGATGTCATTAAAGGCACTGTATTTTTATTGCATGGTTATTTAGAGCATAGTGGAATATATCAGCCGATTATTCGTGAGCTCTTAGATCAAGGTTTTAGTGTTTTGACCTATGATTTACCGGGGCATGGTCTAAGTAATGGATCGCCAGCCAGTATTCAAAACTTTGATCATTACCAACAAGTTTTGGAAGCGGTATATCGTTATGTGAAACATGCAGCTCAATTACCGACACCGTGGTTAGGGATTGGGCAGAGTACGGGTGGGGCGATTTGGCTGCATCATCTGTTAGATTTTGCTGAACATCGCAAAAACCCTTATGTCGAACGAGTTTTATTATTATCTCCGCTGATTCGCCCTGCAAAAACGGCATGGTGGCATAACTCGGTTGGATTAGGCATTATTCGTCGTATTAAACGTGAAGTGCCACGTCATTTTAGACGGAATAATCATAACCCTGAGTTTTTGCGTTTTGTACGTTTAAAAGATCCTCTACAACCTCGAATGATGGGGATGGACTGGATTTTGGCCATGTCAAAATGGATGCAGGAAATGGAAGAGCGACCTGCATGTCGTATTCCAGTGTGGTTAGCTCAAGGCGCACAGGATCAGACGGTGGATTGGCGTTATAACATTGAGTTTATACGTCGTAAATTCCGTTTACAGACGCTTCTCATGCTTGAAGAAGGTTCACATCAGCTGATTAATGAACGTGCCGATATTCGTGCTGCATTAACAGGTTTGATCCCTGCATTCTTGCATGCTCAATCGAATAGTAAGTCTTATTACTAACTGATGTTACGCACTAACATCAGGAGCGTAATTTGATTCAAATAAAAGTACGATACGCGGGAAGGTCATCCGCAAGTATTTGAGACTGGACTACTCCTAATCAAAAATGTTTTTGCAATACTTTGAATAATTTGACGCTAGTGAACGAGTTTTGTTGGTGAGGTGCATTGCACCGCAAGATGGTTTCCTTGCGAAGCACGCTTCTCATTTTACCAAATGAGAAACAACGTTTCGTAAGAGTACCTCCAGCCGAAGGCTAATCCCGTTATTTAAGCCCTAGATGTAAGACTCCGTCGAATAGGCTTAAAAATTATTTTAAAAATGCGTAATTACTTTTACGCGCGTAACATCAGTTACTAATTGACGATTGAGCACAGCCTACCTTAATCGGTGTGATGGATCTAGACGAAAAAAAGAGGCGTAGTCGCCTCTTTTTTTATGGGGTAGGAATCAGAACTTTTCTAGATGTGCCATATTCCACATACGGAAATAGAAGTTTTCTTCATCTTTATTTTCACAGCTGAGTAACTCCCCATCTTTTAACCAAAAATGTAGCTGTGCATAGTTTTTAATTTCACGGTTGTTAATACGCTGTGCTAGATGGTGTGCACGGATATCCGACGGGTGTTGTAAACCCGCAGAGGCAATAAGTTCAGATAAACCATGCAAGGTATTTTTGTGGAAATTAAAAACACGCTCTGCTTTAGTTGGGACATGAATGGCTTTTTGACGGTCTTTGTCCTGCGTTGCAACGCCAACTGGACATTGGTTGGTATGACAGCTTTGAGCTTGAATACACCCGACTGCAAACATAAAGCCACGAGCTGAGTTGACCCAATCTGCGCCAATCGCCATGGTACTAGCAATATCAAAAGCACTAATAATTTTACCACTGGCACCGACTTTAATTTTTGAACGCAAGCCTGCACCAATCAGGGTGTTATTGACAAAGAGTAGGCCTTCACGCAGTGGTGTCCCCATATTATCAATCAGTTCTATAGGTGCAGCGCCAGTCCCACCTTCAGAACCATCCACCACGATAAAATCAGGTGTAATCCCCGTATGTAACATGGCTTTTACGATACTCATAAATTGCCACGGTTGCCCGATACACAGTTTAAAACCCACAGGTTTACCTTCGGAAAGCTCGCGCAATTGCTGAATAAATTGCATCATTTCTATAGGGGTGCTAAAGGCAGGATGGCTAGATGGCGAGATACAGTCATGTTCACGGCTGACACCACGGATTTGAGCAATCTCTTCGGAAATTTTGTCTTTAGGTAAAATGCCACCATGGCCTGGTTTTGCACCTTGAGATAATTTGATCTCAATCATTTTGACTTGAGGGTGCTTGGCTTGTTCAGCAAAACGTACAGGGTCGAATTGACCATCAATCGTACGGCAGCCAAAGTAACCACTACCGAGTTCCCAGACAATGTCGCCACCATTTTCCAAGTGATACGGACTAATACTGCCTTCACCGGTGTCATGGTAGAAATTGCCCATTTTTGCGCCTAAGTTTAAGGCACGAATGGCATTGGCACTTAAACTACCAAAGCTCATCGCAGAAATGTTTAATATCGATGCGCTATACGGTTGCTTGCATTGTTCATTGCCAATGTTAATACGGAATGTTTCAGGAATGGCAGGAATGCAAGGTGACAAGGAGTGATTAATAAAGCGGTAATCATTTTGGTAAACATCAACAATTGAACCAAATGGTTTATCTGCATTTTGGTTTTTTGCACGTTGATAGACCAAACTACGCTGCATACGAGAAAAGGGCAGAGCATCTTGATCAGATTCAATAAAATATTGGCGAATTTCAGGTCGAAATTCTTCAAATAGAAAACGAAAGTGCCCCATGATGGGGTAATTTTTTAAGATCGAATGTTTGTTTTGTATGACGTCATACAAACCCAATAAACTCAAAAGCCCAGTAATGACCCAGATACTATTCAATAAGGTTTGTGGAATGAAATATTGAATATAACGAGGGGAATAACCTAAATGAAAACTCGAAATGAGTAGGAAGATAAAAATACAAGCAAACCAAATGGAATGCCGAGAAAAAAAAGTATTTAGTAGCTTGTGGCGAATAGTTTGCGCTGGACTGGCCATATTTTGAAAAATCTTATTCAGCTCATTTGCTCATAATTTGCCGAGTTTATGCACAATGCTCAAGCTTTAATTTGTTGATTCAGTGTAGCATTTATAAAAAACAGCACTGAAGTTGGATGAATTTTTCATTTAAAGCCAAATGAGATAAGAAAAGCAGGAATGTTCTTTAAGAAAATTTGTGAAAAGTAGCGCGGTTCTTGTTATTTCACAGTGCACAAAATGGAGGTTAAAGTGATTTTACTTTCTAAACACGAGGTGCTGAATATGACTATGAAATCTATTCGTTATAATAATGCCGACCTAGCCTGCCTATGTCAGTAATTGATTATAGCCATGAGAAATTAGCGCTACGGCATAAGGTATTCAGCAGGTACTTATGCTGTAGTTCCTTTGACCTAAACGACTAAAATTACAAAAATATTCTAAGAAATTATCCAGTCCCAGCGTTGGGACTTTTTTATGTGTTGATATTTTAAGGGAAAATCTAAGCATAAATAATGTACTAGATATTCATTATGCGTTAGAAGTTGTCACCTCAAATAAAAGAATGATACGCGGTAAGGTCATCCGCAAGTGTTTGAGACAGGACTACATTTATTTAAAAATGTTTTTGCGATACTTTGAATAAGTAGACGTTAGTGAACGAGTTTTGCGGATGACAATGGTTTTGGGTACTTTTGCCGAAACAAAAGTACCTCCAGCCGAAGGCTAATTCCTTTATTTAAACCCTAGATGTAAGACTCCGTCGAATAGACTTAAAAATCATTTTTAAAATGCGAAATTACTTTTATGTGCGTAACATTAGTTAGTATTTAAGGTAGCAGAAAACCTTAGATCGGTTTAATCATTGCGTTGTTGTACAACTATAGCGACTTCTTCAGGTTCAATTTTCTGAATCTTTTTACCAAAACTACGCAGCCACCATGTTAATTGAGAGGTAAAAGGTACTGTTGCACTAACTTCAACCGAGCCATCTTCGGTTTTTTGAATCACTTGATCTTTACTTAGCTGACTTTCTTCAAAATAAACAGCCTCTGCTTCAGACATGGTTAATTTGAGCTGAATCATTTCTGTAGGTTTATTAAAGTCTACACGGAAGCCAAGCGCTCCAGAGTCAATATAGGCATCAATATCAAAATCGACAGGGTGTAATGCACGTGAATTTAAGACCGTAGCTGATTTAAATCGATGTAAAGCAAAGGTTTGGATGTCTGTTTTGTCATGACGTGTGCACACCAAATAAATAATTGCACCTTTTTGGACCAAAGCGAGTGGATTTAAAATATAGGTCTTTTCTTCGCTTTGTTGTCCACGACCTTGATAAAGACATTCGAGTTGTTTGTCTTGTAGTAAGCCTTCATAAATTGATTGCTGTGCAGCTTTTTCAACCACAGGGGGAATCAATGGCTGAGTTGCTGGCACGATTCGCACGCGGTTAATCCACTGACGGACATTATTTTGCGTCGACAGGCTCCGACGTGCGAGGTCAAACCAAGGATTCATTTCTTCAATTAAGCTCGGCGGAAGCAAATGTTTTAGGTGTTCCTCAACCATCATAAAGGTGACCGCCTGCGAGCTGGTCATATGTGGCAAGCTTTGAATCGGTGCATCAGAACGCCAACGCCAGCCTTGCGGCGTTGTTTTACTGCTCTCAATTGGGAAACGTAGAGAAATTTGGTTTAAGTCACGCTGAATGGTGCGTAGGCTGATATCAATGCCTTCACGGTTCAGTATTTCTTGTAATTCACGCGTACCCATCCACTTACCTGTGGACAGTCGTGAAAGAATTTGCCACTGACGATAGAGGCTGTTCGACGTTTCTTTTTCTTGTGAAGACATAATCTAGTGCTTGAACTTGGACTTAAATGAATAAAATGATGCTGTGGGACACAATAAGAAATCTTCCTGCGTTAAGCAAGTCTTCATCTGAAAAAACTAAGATGATTTTAATAACGCAATTTGACACAACTTGAGCAGTTACATGCTGTACCACTTTGCAAAAATGATGCATAAATAATCAAAGAGAAGCAGCATATGTATTGATGGCATATATATTGCTTTATCTAGTTCATAAAACATGAGAAAAACATGGAGTTGCTATGCTGAAAGAAAATCGTAATACAACTTCAAATGGAATTGAGGGTTATGAGGCAAAGTTGGTCAATACTTCTGTCTCTACATTAAAAAATTTACCTCTTGCTCGAGGACATGCGCTGTTTAATCAATTTAATTCGAATTTTTTTAATGAAATGCGCGACAGTAAAACGGTAGCTAAAGAATCATGCCAACGGATAGAGCAGTGGTTATCACAGCATACACTTGATGAATTAAAACAACTAAATCAGGTGGCAAAACAACATTTTATCTATGAGGGTATTACCTTTACAGTGTATGGCGAAGATGAGGGCATTGAACGCACTATTCCTTATGATCTTATTCCTCGTGTGATTGCACGAAAGGAATGGAATAATTTATCACTGGGCTGTGCACAGCGCGTGAAAGCTCTCAATCTGTTTTTACATGATGTCTACCATCAACAAGATATTTTAAAAGCAGGAATTATTCCTGAACTGCAAGTCTTAACGCATGAAGCCTATTTGCCACAAATGTATATGCATGGGCTAAAAGGTAAAATTTATAGCCAAATCAGTGGCATTGATATCATACGTGATCAATCAGGCGAATTTTACGTCCTTGAGGATAATCTTAGAACACCGTCGGGTGTGTCATATATGCTAGAAAGCCGTAAGATCAGTCAAAAACTGATGCCTGAACTTTGCCAGCAAAGCAACATTATGGGGATTGAGCAGTATCCGCAGCTTTTACGTGAAATTCTTGCAGAAAATGCCTACGTCGATAACCCGTTTATCGTGGTTTTAACCCCAGGGCGTTTTAACAGTGCGTATTATGAACATGCCTTTTTGGCAAGGGAGATGGATGTACCCTTAGTGACATCGCGTGACCTTTATGTAGAAAACGATAAGGTTTATGTGAAAACCATCAAAGGTCGACAACAGGTTGATGTAATTTATCGTCGTGTGGATGATGCTTTCCTCGATCCATTATGTTTCAAACCTGACAGTACTTTGGGTGTAGCAGGGCTCATGTCAGCGTATATGCAACATAATGTGATCATTGCAAATGCACCGGGAACAGGCGTAGCAGATGATAAATCGATTTATCCATATGTGGATAAAATGATTCATTTCTATTTAGGCGAACAAGCGATCCTGAAAAATGTGCCGACCTATCAATGTCGTGAGCAGAACGAATTGGATTATGTGCTCTCGAATATCGAAAAATTGGTGGTCAAAGAAGCGCAGGGTTCAGGTGGTTACGGCATGCTGATCGGTCCACAAGCTTCTTTACAAGAATTAAATAGCTTTAAAGATAAAGTGGCCGCAGCACCACATTTATATATTGCACAGCCGACTTTAAATTTATCTGTCAGCCCAACCCTAAGTGAGGCGGGTGTTTCGGAACGCCATATCGATTTACGCCCATTTGTACTGAGTTCACCATATCGAACTGAAATTGTACCGGGTGGCTTAACTCGTGTCGCGATGCAAGCAGGTTCATTGGTAGTGAATTCTTCTCAAGGCGGCGGCATTAAAGATACGTGGGTAGTAGACGATTTACGCTCATAGCACTCCAGTGAAGGAGCAAAACATGATTTTATTAAACAGTAATGCAGAACATATTTTTTGGTTGGGGCGTTATTTAGCACGTACTCAATATTTATGCAGTATTTTCCCTTTTCAAGATGTTGATACGGCATTGAACTATGCACATGCTTTTTGTTTGCCAGCATTTGATGCCGACTCAATGAATGAGTTAGTTTTAAATGCGGAGCAGCCGGCGTCATTTTCCAGCCAATTTCAATATGCGCAAAGTAATATTCAGGACTTAAGGGGTGTACTTTCAGCAAAAAGTTATGCAGAACTCAGCCGTTTAATTCGTAATGCGAGTGATAACCCAGGTTATATCTGTGACGTGGTAACAGATTGCCAAGATGTTTTAGAGTCCGAATCTGAAGATGTATTTTTATTTTTTAGTTTAGGACAAGCCATAGAGCAGCTTGATCGCCAGTTACGCATGCAGCAGGACATTCAACACACCCTAGCGAAGATTGAACATATTGTCATGGCTTTGGTTCAGTTTGGATGGGAAAGCGTGCAAGAGGCATGGTTGGCACTTAAACAGCAGCCGAATAGCCAAAACTTCTACCATTTCAGTGATCATATCCAAAATATGTTTGAGGTGGCTGTATGAGGCTCATGATCAACCATCAGACCCATTATGTTTACACTGATGTGGTAAACAGAAGCATTCAATATATCAAAATGACCCCGTCCACCAATGCACACCAACAGGTGCAAAATTGGGATGTGAGTGTGCCGGGGCAGCGTGATATGCAATTGGATACTTTTGGTAATGTGTGGTTGACCACAACGCAGCGCGAACCTTATCTGCAAATGACCATTATGGCGCAGGGCATCGTAGAGATGAATTTGAGTTCAAATGATTCAAATGCGGATGATTTAAACCCGAAATTGTTTTTACAGCCAACGCCGAGTACGCAGTACGATATTCACATGAAAAGTTTTGCCGATTGCTATGTCCCTCGTATCAATCGTGCCAATCTGATTCGTTTGGCTGAAGCGATATTGGCGCATATTCCCTATGTATCGAATCAAACATCGGTACATACTTCAGCGATTGATGCTTTTCATCATAAGCAAGGGGTATGTCAGGATCATAGCCATGTCATGATCGCAATGTGTCGCTATTTGGGTATTCCTGCACGTTATATTTCTGGGTATTTATTTGTGCCGAATAGTAGCCACCTTGCCAGTCACGCTTGGGTAGAAGTCTATATCGAAAATAAATGGTATTGTTTTGATGTCAGTAATCAGCTATTTACACCACAATCACATATTTATGTTGCGATTGGGCGGGACTACTGGGATGTAGCTCCAGTTCGAGGCGTTCGTGATAAAGGTGGTATTGAGTCTATGAGCTCAATTGTACAAGTGCTGAGTTGTTAATCATTTGAGAGATAAAAATGACCTATTGTTGTGCATTACGGTTAAAAGATGGCATGGTATTTATCAGTGATACACGGACAAATGCAGGTGTTGACCATATTTCAGTTTTTCGCAAACTTTATTCCTTTGGTATTGTGGGTGAGCGATTTATTACCATCCAAACCTCTGGAAATTTAGCCACAACACAAGCGGTCATTGGGCATTTACAAAATCAGCTAGAGGTCAAACAAGAGCCGAATTTATATAGTGTAAATACGATGTTCGAAGTGGCTGAATTGGTCGGGCATACCTTAAAAAAAGTCATCTCAGATGTCACATCAGATACTTTAGAACAAAGTAATTATTACTGTAGTTTATTGGTAGGCGGTCAAATTGGCAGTGCGGATATGCAGTTATATAACATCTATCCACAAGGCAACTTTATTTGTGCAACACCTGATACCCCATATTTTCAAATTGGCGAAAGCAAATATGGCAAGCCGATACTCGACCGAACTTTGCGTTACGATATGCCACTCGATGAAGCAATGCGTTGTAGCTTAATTTCTTTTGATTCAACGATACGCTCAAATGTATCTGTAGGTATGCCTTTAGATGCTTTGGTTTATAAAAAGGACAGTTTAGAAATACCAAATGGTAAGCGCATTTATGAAGAGGACCCATATTTCACCATGATCAGTAAAGGCTGGTCAGAAGCATTGCGTCAGGGTTTGATTGAATTGGCAAAACCAACAGCTGACTATTTTCAATAACCATTTGATCAACAAATCGATCAATTTAAAAAGTGAATAAAAAAAGCGAGATAAAAAAAAGCCCAGATTTGATCTGGGCTTTTTGATTTGGCGTAATTAAGCTAATTTACGTACAGGGCGCGCGCTCATACGGCATAATAATTCATAGCCAATGGTTCCGTTCGCTTCTGCAACGTCATCAACCAGACGATCTTTGCCCCAAAGCTCAACTTCAGTGCCTATCGGTGCATGCATACCGGTGATATCAATCGCAATCATATCCATGGCAACACGGCCAATCACACGCGTTTTCTGTCCATGGATGGATACATAGTTTTGTTTAGGGAAGGCACGTGGATAACCGTCACCATAACCAATCGACACAATCGCAAGATTCATTTCTTGTTCTGCAACGAAAGTCGATCCATAACCCACAGATTCACCAGCTTGAATGGTATTTAAAGCAATCACTTCAGCGGTAAAGGTCATCACCGGTTTAAGATCTAATGCTTCTACAGAACGGTCTGAGAAAGGTGTCGCGCCATATAGCATGATGCCTGGGCGAACAAAATCAAAATTCAGTTCTGGCCATTTGAAAATCGCAGCCGAGTTACAGCACGAACCCATGATTGGCGCACAAGCTTCTTTTACGTGTAAGAATTGTTCACGTTGTTGGTCATTTAAAGGATGATTTTCTGCGTCGGCATTGGCAAAGTGCATCGCCAGTACGCAAGTAAAACCTTCCGCCTTTAATGCATTGATGACATCAATAATTTCAGGCACTTTAAAGCCTAAACGGTTCATACCGCTGTTGAGTTTGACCCAAACTTTTAGACCTTGAGCGATATAGGCATCTTTATGCGCACGTAACCAATCTAGTTGTTGCTGATGATGCACTACACATTCAATTTTTTTATCGATGATAATTTGCATTTCATCATCTGAGAAAATACCTTCAATCAACGTAATGGGTTGTTCATAACCCAACTCACGAATTTCTAAGGCTTCTTCTAGGCAAGCAACACCGAAGGCATCACTGTCTTTTAAGGCTGCTAAGCAGTCTTTAACTCCATGTCCATAAGCATTGGCTTTCACCATGCTTACAATTTTAGCGGTTGGGGCAAGTTGTTTGACACGGTTTAAATTATATTGAAGTGCTTGTTGATCAATATAAACTGTAGCTTGGCGCACCCTAAATACTCCTACAGGGTCGATGAATTAATGGATGATAAAGAGTCTTTACTCTTCATCATCATACTGAGCATAAAACTCAGGGGAGAGGTTACTAAATTTGGTGTATTGACCTTCGAAGGCAAGACGCACAGTACCAATTGGACCGTTACGCTGTTTACCAATAATAATTTCTGCAGTACCTGCTTCTTTAGACTCTTTGTTATAAACCTCGTCGCGGTAAATAAACATGATCAAATCGGCATCCTGCTCGATCGCACCCGATTCACGTAAGTCGGACATCACTGGGCGTTTATTAGGACGGTTTTCCAGTGATCGGTTCAACTGTGACAGTGCAATTACTGGGCAGTGCATTTCTTTAGCCAGTGCTTTTAAGCTTCGGGAAATTTCTGAGATCTCGCCAACACGGTTATCGCCCATACCGGGTACTTTCATAAGCTGCAAGTAATCGACCATGATGCAGCCAAGTTTACCGCCGTGCATTTTGGCAATTCGGCGCGCGCGGGCACGTACTTCCGTTGGAGGTAGTGCAGACGAGTCATCGATATACAAATTCTTTTCTTGGAGATGCACAATGGTACTGGTTACTTTCGACCATTCATCTGCATCCATTTTACCTGCACGTAAATGCCCTTGGTGTACACGACCGAACGAGGATATCAAACGCATTGCAATCGAGTCCGCGGGCATCTCCATAGAGTAAACTAGAGCGGGCAGGTTGTTATTAAACAGCACACTTTCAACCAAGTTCATGGCAAAAGTAGTTTTACCCATCGATGGACGGGCCGCCACAATAATCAAATCGCCTGCTTGCATACCTGAGGTTTTATTATCAAGTTCTACAAATCCAGTGGTTAAACCCGTGATACTGCCTTCAGTTTGAGAAAGTTCATTCAACTTATCAAATACACTAGCAACGACAGAGTTAATGGCTTTAGGGCCTTGAGCTTTGGCGTTGTTGTTGTGTTGCTCGGCAATAGAGAAAATATTAGTTTCTGCTAGATCTAAAATTTCACTGACCGTACGACCTTTGGTGTCATAGGCATTTTGTAAAATCTCCGAGCTGACTTTAATCATGCTGCGTAAAGTTGAAAACTCTTTAATTTTTGCAGCATAAGTTTCAAGGTTATAGAAACTAGAAGGTGAATCTGACATCAGTTGCATCAGGTATTCTTCGCCACCAGCAGCATCGAGCAAGTTTTGTTTAATTAGCCAGTCATTGACTAAGACCGCATCATAAGGTGAGCTATCTTTTGATAGTTGATCGATTGCTCGGAAAATATATTTATGACGGGTCGCATAAAAATCAGCTTCAGTCAGTACATCACCCACTTGCTCAAATGATTCTGCAACGGTCATCAGTGCAGCAAGCACAGCTTGTTCAATCGCAAGGTTATGGGGTGGGGTACGAAACTCTTTCAACGAACTTTGTTCTGTGGTTTTTGCTGTTGGCGTAGAGTTTGGCTTGCTGGCATTCGCCTGTGACATAAAAATCCCTGATGCTGAAACCATTTAATGTGATGGAAATGGGTGCTAATTACAGTTTTTTCAACTCTTCATTAAACTGAAATGATAGGCGTTTTCTACAGAAATGCGAACAAGTATTTCCGATTAATTCGTCACACATTGAATTGAATGAAGAGTTGAAAATGTAAAAAAGTGGAGCACTATTTTTTACAGATAAAAAAAGAGCATGCGTAAGCATGCTCTTTTCTTTGCAAGAAATTACTCAGCTACGATAGTAACTAGAACTTCTGCAACAACATCATGATGCAATTGGATTGCGATGTTGAATTCACCAGTGTTGCGAAGCGCACCATTTGGTAAACGAACTTCTGCGCGGTCTACAACAAGACCAGCATTAGTTAACGCGTCAGCGATGTCACGAGTACCGATAGAACCGAATAGTTTACCTTCGTCACCAGCTTTAGCAGTGATTACGATGTTAACTTCGTTCAATTGGTCAGCACGTGCTTGAGCAGCAGCTAATACTTCAGCTTCTTGTTTCTCAAGTTCAGCACGACGAGCTTCAAATGCAGCAGTGTTAGCTTCAGTAGCAGCAACTGCTTTACCTTGAGGGATAAGGAAGTTACGGCCGTAACCAGCTTTAACTGAAACTTTATCGCCTAATTTACCAAGGTTTTTAATGCGTTGTAATAAGATAATATCCACAGCTCAACCTCACTTATGATTGTCAGTGTAAGGGATCAAAGACAAGTAGCGAGCTTGTTTGATAGCAAGCGCTAATTGACGTTGGTAACGAGCTTTAGTACCTGTAATACGGCTAGGAACAATCTTGCCGTTTTCAGTGATGTACTGTTTTAAAGTGTCGATATCTTTGTAGTCGATGTACGTAACGTTCTCAGCTGTAAAGCGGCAGAACTTGCGACGACGGTAAAAACGTGCCATGTTATGTTCTCCTTATGCTTCAGCAGAGTCTTGAGCTTGTTGTGCTTCTTCACGTTGAGCTTTACGCGCACGTTTTTCTTCAGCACTCTTAGCCAATAGTGACTCTTCAGTGATAGCGTTTTCACGACGGATGATAAGGCTACGAATGATTGCATCGTTGTAACGGAACAATTCTTCTAGCTCATCAAGAGTAGTTTGACCACACTCAACATTCATAAGAATGTAGTGAGCTTTGTGGATCTTGTTGATTGGGTAAGCCAATTGACGACGACCCCAGTCTTCAAGACGGTGGATTTGACCTTCAGCTTCTTTGATGTGAGTTAGGTAACGTTCTACCATACCCACAACTTGATCGCTTTGGTCTGGATGTACCAATAGTACGATTTCGTAGTGACGCATTGTCAGCTCCTTACGGTTTAGGCAGCCCCAATCATTAATTGATTGAAGCAAGGAGTCACAACCAAAGTTGTGTCGCAATAATTGCGAAGCGTGAATTTTAGAGCGTTTAGGTTTGAAATACAAGGCATGGATTTAAAATGCTTGAATTATTTATGGTTTAAGGCCGATTAGCGGTACGTAATAAAAACACCACATAACCTTTAAAATAAGGATCATTAATTAAATGTTGAGGTGCGTGCCAACGGCCATGTTGTACGAGGCCTATTTTATAGGGTAGTTTCAATTTTGAGACTTTATTCAGATAACTCGTGTAATTCTCGATCGTGGCACTACCACGATAAGTTTGAATGGCGATCTCATCAATATTGCGGCGCAATATACTGAGCGTTTGCTGATCTTGAACATTGGTCCAATCCATTAAACCAGTAATGCTTAAACGATATTTTTGAGGTAGTTGCTTTCGTATATTTTCAAGGAATAAGGCATATTGATGAATGTTTTTAGTTTTGGCGTCAAAATCGATTTGTAAGCCTTGGATCTGATTGCCGTTATTTTCCCAATGTTTAAGCCGCTGCAAAATTTGCTGAATATTGTTATTTGACCATTGTAAATGATGGCTACGGATTACAATCCAAATTTTCTGCTGTGGTTTATGGAGGACTTGAATGCCTTGAGGGATAAACTCGGATCGTTTTAAAGGTTTATTCCAATTCAATTCACCTTGTAAAATATAGAGCTCCGTGGCTTGCTGTAAGTAGGGGCTACTAGAAATATTGCCCCAAATCCAAAAACTTGAATAATGTGCTGCATCAACACGTTGCTGTAATTTGGTTTGAGCCTGTTGTGTTTTTCCAGATTGGGCAGGTGTGCAAGCAGAGCACAAACCTATACTCAAGATAAGCAAAAGTCGAAATGTTCTTGACCACTTGATCACCTGCAAAATCATCATCAATTACCAATAATATTTTAGAGATTTAGCCCAGCTGGTTTCTGGATAGTCGCGTTTGATTTGATCAAACCATTGTTTTCGAACCGACTTATTTACATCTTTGTCTTGGCATTCATTATTGCCACTTGGCGCATAACATTGAATGGCACGGTACAGCGCATAAGCCGTTAATTCAGATTTTGTCCCTGTTTTAATAATGTTTTTATATACATCGCCACGGGCAAAATAAGTACCCTTGAAACTTTGCAGTGAATGATCAGGCAGGTAGTTGAGATTTAGTATGGTATAGGCTTGTGAACTACGCGCATATTCACCTAAGCATAAATTAAGGCTCAGGTCTTTTGGGTTGACTTGCAATTGTTGGGTCAAAGTTGCCAAGTCAGGACATTTAATCGAATTGCTCACGCTTGCACCTTTCCATAAGAAATTTGCAAATGATGGCTGATTGCGAAACTTCTCTGCAGTGTTTTGTTCAGTATTAAATTGAGCCGCGTTGCTTGGTAATTCACGATACGCTTGGTTAAATAAATCAAAGTTTTGATAAGCCAATGACTTATTTAGTAGGGTATAAAGCGCAACATTTTTTTGATCTTGCGTGGCCACGTTATTTTTGACCACAGACATTAAACTTTGTTCATTCGCTGCATCGACTAAATATTGTTGCTGTAGATAAGCTTGCTTGATTTTGGCTGAAGAACCAATAAATTGTGCAGTATTTTGCTGTTGAGCATAGTAGCGATAGAGCATAAGTTCAGCCAATCCACGTTGTTCGGCGGTTTTGCTGATGGAAAGTAGGTTTTCCCAATATTTTTGAGTGGTTTGATTTCGCCCACTAGCTTCCAGAATGCGGCCTTTAAGTAGTAGCTGACTCAACTGTAGGTAACTGTTGATGCTGCTCGGTACTTGTTGTGGCAGATATTTGAGTGCTTCTTGTGCTTTGTTTTGCACATAAAATAAGTGATTTGCCTGCAAATACTGGAACAGTTCTAGTGAATCTTTAAAATAATTTTTCTGTGCGTTTAACTCAGCCCATGAAATGACCACATCATCTGCCGTTTCTTTTTTGCGCATATGCATAAGGTCATAAATGCTAAGAAAAAATGGATCTTTCAAATTTTTGACATTGAGTCTATTACTTTGAAAAACATGTCGATCTAATTCATAAGGTAGATTTGGCAATTCTAAATTATAGACGCTGGATGTTGGATGATTGATTTGCCAAACATATTCATTGATCAGTAAATCGTGTTTACCGCTGAGCCAAAAACCACGTCTTAATAAACCGCGTGCGCTTGCAGCATATTGACCCTGCGGATAGAGCTTAAAGTACTGAGTAATGTTATTAAAAAAAGTGGTTAATAAGTTTTGATTGAGTTTGTCATGTACTAAATCACCATATTCACCAACACCACTTTGATAGGCTTCATTTAAGGTGCTACGAATAAGCATATATTGAGAAGTTTCTTTTAACCACGCTTGATCAACATTGGTTAGTACTGAATAAATCTTAGTCGCTGTGGAAAAGTGAGTATTATAAAAAGAGATCGTTGCATTTAGATAGGATACATATTGACGTGCAGCGGCAGACCAATTTGGATTCACGCTCAGTAAAGCTAATGTGTTTTCACAATTATTAATTTTTTCACGCTCATGGATCAACATGTCTTTTTCACTGCTTGAAAGCTTAGTGTCCGTTTTGACTTGTTGAATAAACGCGTGCGCACCATTTTGCAGGCTATTGCAATGTTCGTTATAACTTAAATCTGGTGCTTTTAGCGGTTTGCGCGCATTTGGCAATTTATTGTGGCTATTCACTAAAAGACTGGAAACTTCAAAAGGAACTTTGCTATAGCTAGTTGTCCATAAAGTGGATTTTTCTTCTTGAATATTAAATTTGGCAATGCCTAAATCGCTAAGCAACAGCAGCATATTGGTTTGATTGTCATTTGCCGGCGTGAGCGCAGGCAATTCATTGCATGCAGTATAGGCAGTGGTCTGAATTTCAGTCGAAGGTTCACAATAGACATCCATACCTGCATGACTGTGTGCACTAAAGAAAATGCCAAAAGGAATAAATGATGTGAAAAGAGCAGAGCGAAGAATTTTTTTTTGAGAAGACATAAGGCACAGTTATTTATAATTGTAGGTGCAATGATATCAAGTGGGGAAAGTTGATTGAAGATGCCTAGAAATAAAAAAAGATAGAGTAAAACTCTATCTTCTTTAAAAAAATACAATTGGCTTTAGAGGGGCAGTGGAAGTAAAACTAAAAATTAAACTAATCACTGTGATCAATTTGACCGAAAACATGAAATATTGTTTTGCCCAAACTTGATCATCTTCAGCTTTGAATCCTTGAATGGTTAAATAAATCCAATACAGACTTAAGGCATTCAGGACAATCATATAAATCCAATTGGCATAACCATAAAAGTATAAACCGTTCATGGTGATGCAGAACAAAATCACGTAAACCAAAGATTCAACCTTGGTTCGATGAATTGAACGTGCTACAGGTAAAATTGGAATTCCTGCATTTTTGTAGTCATCAAATCGGTAAACTGCAATTCCCCAAGAATGAGGCATTTGCCAAAATGCATAACCAATAAAAATCAGTAATGCACCTAAATCAAACTGGTTTGCAACAGCCGTATACCCGATTACAGGTGGCGCTGCGCCAGAAAGACTGCCGATAATGGTTTGATGAATTGTTGTTCGTTTTGTCCATAAGCTGTAAAAACCAACGTATACGACAAAACCAATAACAGCAAAAAGAAAAGCGTAAGCATTTACCCAGAACCATAAAATACTAAAACCAAATACACCTAAAACTAAAGCAAAAACTAAAGCAACAGGAATCGAGATTGATTTTTTAACCATCGCACGATTTTGTGTGCGTTGCATTTTTGAGTCGATGTCTTGGTCAATAACGTTATTGACAACACATCCAGAAGCGACCACAAAGAGGGTGCCTAAGAGGGTAAGAAGCAACAGAAGGAAATCTACAGAACCTTGGGCAGCTACAAAGTAGCCACCCAAAGCGGTAACAAAGTTACCAAAGAGAATTCCTGGTTTAGTCAGGAATAAATACTTTTTCAGCATGACGACCAGTTTAGATCATCATGTTGAAGTGAAGGTAGTTCATAATCCACACAGAACCTACTAAAAGGATAGCAATTGTGAGGATTGTATAAACAAATGCAATCACGTTCCAGCGTTGCTCTGAAGAAGAGTTCATATGCAGGAAGTAAACTAACTGAATAAGAACCTGAGCAACCGCAGTAATCGCAATTACGGCAACCAATAGACCGCGGCTAAAACCACCTGCCATTACCATACCGAATGGAATTACGGTAAGTAGAACAGAAAGGATAAATCCGATTGTATATTGTTTAACGTTACCGTGAGCTGCACCAGCAGAGTTATGATCGTGACTCATTAGATAACTCCCATCAAGTAAACAACGCTGAATACGCAGATCCAAACGATGTCAAGGAAGTGCCAGAACAAGCTTAGGCAAGCAAGACGACGAGTGTTTGGAAGTGTCAAACCATATTTCTTGATTTGGAACATCAACACAAGCATCCATACCAAACCAGAAGTTACGTGAATACCGTGCGTACCAACTAAAGTAAAGAACGCAGATAAGAACGCACTTGTGCTTGGGCCATGACCAGCATGAACTAAATGATTGAACTCATAAAGTTCCATGCCAATGAAGGCTGCACCAAATACCCAAGTAACTGCTAACCAAGTTAAAACTTGACCAACATTTTTCTTGTATGCTGCAAGAACAGCAAAACCAAAAGTTACAGAAGAGATAAGAAGGGCGAAAGTTTCAGTTAAAACGAAACCTAAAGATTCACCAAATAGCTCTTGTGCACTTGGCGTACCCACTGGAACGTGGCTACTTAATACAGCGAACGCGATGAAGAGTGTCCCGAAAAGAACCAAGTCACTCATCAAGTAAGTCCAGAAACCAAAGACAGTGATGTCAGTATCATCGTGATGATGATGTTCGTCATGTCCGTGGTTGTCGTGATGAAGTACTTCAGCCATTGTCTTAGTCCTTCTTCAAATGTTTTTCAAGAAGCGCGTAGCGTTCATTTTCAATACGTTCAACTTCTGCAGCTGGAACATAGTAGTCAACTTTCTTAGTGAAAGAAGAAACGATGAAGCTGATAATTGAAGCAATGAAAGTTACAACGACTAACCACCAGATATGCCAGATTAATGCGAAGCCCATAACTGTAATAAACATTGCAATTACGAAACCTGCCGCACGGTTTGTAGGCATATGGATGTCTTCGTATGTAGTTGGCTTAGCGTAAGCAACACCATTTTCTTTGTCAGTCCAGAAAGTATCAATACCATTGATCTTTGGAAGATAAGCAAAGTTATAGAATGGTGAAGGAGATGAAGTAGCCCACTCAAGAGTACGACCATCCCAGATATCGCCAGTAACGTCCATGTTGTCTTTGCGTTGAAGGAAACCAACAACGATTTGCATAACAAAACAGAAGATACCGATAGCAACCAATACAGAACCAAATAAAGCGATCGCTAAGTACGGATCCCATTCAGGGTTGTCATATGTATTCAAACGACGAGTCATACCCATGAAACCAAGGATATAAAGTGGCATGAATGCAAAGTAGAAACCGAAGAACCAGAACCAGAACGCTGCTTTACCCCAAGTTTCATTCAATTTCCAACCAAACATTTTTGGCCAGTAGAAAATGATACCCGCGAACATCGCGAACACTACACCACCAATAATTACGTTATGGAAGTGAGCGATAAGGAATAAAGAGTTGTGTACTAAGAAGTCCGCTGGTGGAACTGCCATTAATACGCCTGTTAAACCACCAATACCGAAAGTCACAAGGAAGCCAAGTGTCCAAAGCATTGGAGTTGTATAGGTGATGCGGCCCTTGTACATAGTGAATAACCAAGAGAAGATTTTCACACCAGTAGGGATCGCAATGATCATGGTCATGATACCGAAGAACGCGTTAACGTTGGCACCAGCACCCATTGTAAAGAAGTGGTGAACCCATACAACTAGTGAAAGAACACCAATTGCTACAGTTGCGTACACCATTGATTTGTAGCCGAACAACGCTTTGCGTGAGAACACAGCAGTAACTTCTGAGTAAATACCAAAAGCAGGTAATACCAAGATGTAAACTTCTGGGTGACCCCAAGTCCAAATCAAGTTTACATACAACATTGGGCTACCACCCATGTCATTTGTAAAGAAATGGAAGCCGAAGTAACGGTCAAGTGAAAGCATTGCAATAGTCGCAGTCAAAACTGGGAAAGTTGCAACGATAAGCACTACAGTAACTAATGCAGTCCAAGTGAAAATAGGCATGTCCATAAGTTTCATGCCAGGCGCACGCATTTTAATGATGGTAACGAAGAAGTTAACACCAGTAAGAAGCGTACCTAGACCAGAAACCTGAAGTGCCCAGATATAGTAGTCTACACCTACACCTGGAGAGTATTCGATGCCAGAAAGTGGAGGGTAAGCCATCCAACCTGTTGCAGCGAATTCACCAATTGCAAGAGAAGCCATCATTAAGCCCGCTGCGCCGGCGAATAACCAGAAGCTAAGAGAGTTTAATAATGGGAATGCTACGTCACGTGCACCAATTTGAAGTGGTACAGCAACGTTCATTAAACCAACAACTAGACCCATTGCTACGAAGAAGATCATGATTACGCCATGGGCAGTAAAGATCTGGTCATAGTGTTCTGGGTGTAAGTAACCTTCACCGCCACCTTTTGCAAGGAACAGTTGAAGACGCATCATAATCGCATCGGCAAAACCACGCACAAGCATGACAATTGACACGAGGATATACATGATACCAATTTTTTTATGGTCTACAGATGTGAACCATTCGTTCCACAAGTAGCCCCATTTTTTAAAGTAGGTGATACCAGCAACAATTGCGATACCGCCAAGGATCATCATTGCAACAGTAACCAACACGATTGGATCGTGTGGAATTGCATCTGGTCCTAACTTACCTAATAAGCTCATGTCTTATTCCCCTGCAACAGTCGCATGTTCAACGCCTGCATGAGCTTCAGAAGCAGCAGCTTCGTGTCCAACAGTAGCTGTATGATCAGCACCGTGGTAGTTACTCATGTATTTATTGATCACTGATTCGAACAATTTAGGTTCTACTGAAGAGTAATAAGTCACTGGATGTGGCTTAGTAGGGTAAGGCTTCATTGCTTCAGCTTTAGCCTTTTCTTCAGGAGTAGTTGCTCTAGCAACTAAAGCTTCGATCTGATGTTTAGAGCGGTCGCCGTCTTTAAGAGTTTGGAATTCAGCTTGGTCTAAAACAGTTTTTTGAACTGCTTGTGGATTCACTGAAGTACCATTACCAGCTTTAACAGCAGAAACCCATTCAGCAAACTGAGTATCTGTCACAGAGTGAGCGCGGAAGCGCATTTGTGAGAAACCGTAACCTGAGTAGTTAGATGAGAAACCACGGAAGCCTTCAGCAGGACTAAGTTCGTCAGCTAAAAGGTTCAGGTGAGTTTGCATACCCGCCATTGCATAAATCTGACCACCTAACGCAGGGATGAAGAATGAGTTCATCGTAAAGTTAGATGTAATACGAAGCGATACCGGAGTTTTCTCTGGGAAACGCATTTCGTTTACAGTCGCGATGCCTTGTTCCGGGTAGATAAAGATCCATTTAAATTGTTCAGCAATAACTTGAACTGTTAATGGTGCTTTTTCTGATTTTAATGGTTTGTATGGATCGTACTCGTGTGAGCCCCACCATGTTAATGCCGCTAAAATACCAATAATAATGACAGGAATACCCCAAACTACAACTTCAATTGCAGTCGAGTGTGCCCAAGTAGGTTTATAGTCTGCATCTTTATTTGACGCGCGATATTTCCAACCAAACCATAACGCCATAAGTGCTGATGGAATAACGACCAACAACATTAGGTAGATCGCAGTAAGCATGAGGTTTGATTGACCTTCAGCAACTGGACCTTTTGAGTTTAGAAGTACCATATCACCACCACACCCAGTTAAGAGTGCAGCGATCGCAGATAAAGACAATACAGCTAAAATTGTTTGTCTCATTTTACAACCTCGGTGAAGAGTCCCATTCCCTAAATTTAAAATTTGGGATAGCGAATAAAGTGTCGCATGATTGTGATTTTTTCAGACATGAAAAAACAGTCACAATGATGCGACACCGCTACGTTGTAGGGCATTATGCCTGATATCGGCAAACTAAGCTATACATAAAGATGCTTTAAATGACTGTATTAAAACCCTATTTTGCTAGTCGGGATTGTATTTTTTTTATCTAAATTTTATTTTAATTTCAATATAATGCACAAAAAAGGGATGAAAAAATCATCCCTGAATAAAAGTGAAAATTATTGGTTTATTACCTTGGTTTTTGCCAATTTGTCATGCAAGGTTTGACGCTTCTTGCCGAAAATGAAAACGGAATCGATGATTACGCTTAATGGCATTGATAAAAAGTTCAGGAAAATAAATAAAACACTGCGTAAAGTGAAGCCACGCATGAGGTTTACAGGTTGACTGGTTTCGGCATCTACAATTTTAATCTTGGTGATTTTTTTACCAATGCTTTGACCTGATTTAGCAATCAAATATGCTTGAATGAAAAGCATAATGAAGAGATACGCAAACATTGCAATCCAAGCTTGGTTGGGAAACATTTCAACCATTTGTGTTTGTAGTGCTTGTAAAACATTGGGGTCAGCATTTGGGGTCATCACAGCTTGCATAAACTGTTCATTCAGATTTGCAAATTGTGTCTTTTCACTTGGACTAAAAAATGCCGTTAAGATAAAAGTTGCTGGTATCCAAAGCAGTAAATCGACGATTTTCGCCAAAACACGTTTAGGAATACTAGCTAGGCTAGTTTGCTCTTGTACCGCTTGAGGCTGTGCATAGGTATTTGATGGCGTAGTTGCAGTTTGATTTGATTCGAATGCTGTTGGTGCAGTATATCCTGCAGGCATATAAACCAACTGACCTTGAGTGAGTTCACCCAAAGCTTTCCATTCGGTCATACCTTGGTGCCAAACCAAGTCCGTGAGTAACACTTGTTGGCTCGCGAGCATTTGGTTAAGTTGTTCTAAGGTGTAGGGACCAGCTTGTTGGTTATTTCGTGCCAAGTAAATCTGCATAAAACTAAAATCTCAAAAAACGTCTGTAAAAGTATAAATAAAAAAAAAGACCCACATGTGGGTCTTTTTTTAACACAGTTTATTAAGCTTGTTGAGCTTTTTCTTCAGAAAGGAAGAACCATGTGTCTAATACTGAGTCTGGGTTAAGCGAAACAGACTCAATGCCTTGTTCCATTAACCATTTAGCTAGGTCAGGGTGATCTGAAGGACCTTGACCACAAATACCTACGTATTTGCCAGCTTTACGACAAGCATGGATTGCCATTGAAAGAAGTGCTTTAACGGCTGGATCACGTTCATCAAATAGGTGAGAAACGATACCAGAGTCACGGTCTAGACCGAGTGTTAACTGAGTTAAGTCGTTAGAACCGATAGAGAAACCGTCGAAATGTTCAAGGAACTGTTCAGCCAACAATGCGTTAGTTGGAAGTTCACACATCATGATCACTTTAAGACCATTTTCACCACGTTTAAGACCGTTAAGCGCTAACAATTCAATAACTCGTTTCGCTTCAGCAACAGTACGTACGAAAGGAATCATGATTTGAATGTTAGTTAAGCCCATTTCATCACGTGCTTTTTTCAGTGCGCGGCATTCAAGTTCGAAGCAGTCACGGAAGTTGTCAGACACATAACGGCTTGCACCACGGAAGCCAAGCATTGGGTTTTCTTCTTCAGGTTCGTATAACTTACCACCGATTAAGTTTGCGTATTCGTTTGACTTAAAGTCAGACATACGAACAATCACTGGTTTGTCAGCAAACGCTGCAGCAAGAGTAGAAATACCTTCAACTAGTTTTTCAACATAGAATTCGATAGGGGATGCATAACCCGCAGTACGTGACATTACAGCAGCACGAGTTTCACGTGGTAAGCTGTCAATGTTAAGCAATGCTTTAGGGTGTACACCGATCATACGGTTGATGATGAACTCAAGACGAGCAAGACCAACACCTTCGTTAGGAATTTGAGCAAAGTCAAATGCGCGGTCAGGGTTACCTACGTTCATCATGATTTTGAACGGAAGTTTAGGCATAGATTCGATAGAGTTGCGTTGGATTTCAAAGTCCAAAGAACCTTCGTAAATAAAGCCTGTGTCACCTTCAGCGCAAGACACAGTCACTTCTTGACCGTCAGTCAATACTTCAGTTGCATTACCACAACCTACGATTGCAGGAACACCAAGTTCACGTGCAATAATCGCAGCGTGACAAGTACGACCACCACGGTTAGTGACAATCGCAGCAGCACGTTTCATTACTGGTTCCCAATCTGGGTCAGTCATGTCAGATACAAGTACGTCGCCGTCTTGAACTTTGTCCATTTCTTTGATTGAAGTCACGATACGCACGCGACCAGAACCAATACGTTGACCGATTGAACGACCTTCACAAATCACATTACCTTTTTGTTTAAGAAGATAGCGTTCCATTGTGCCTACATTTTGACGGCTCTTCACAGTTTCAGGACGTGCTTGAACGATATAGATTTGGCCATCATCGCCATCTTTCGCCCATTCGATGTCCATTGCTGAACCGTAATGGTTTTCAATGATCAATGCTTGTTTAGCAAGTTCTTGAAGTTCGTGGTCATTTAAAGCGAATTGTTGACGATCTGCTTTTTCAACGTCTACAACAACCACGGATTTACCAGCAGCGCCTTCTTCACCATAAATCATTTTTTGGTGTTTAGAACCAAGGTTACGACGTAATACAGCGTGTTTGCCTGCATTTAGAAGTGGTTTAGATACATAGAATTCGTCAGGGTTAACTGCACCTTGTACAACCATTTCACCCAAACCATAAGAAGCAGTAATGAATACAGCATCACGGAAACCAGATTCTGTATCTAGGGTAAACATTACACCAGCAGCGCCAGTTTCTGAACGTACCATACGTTGTACGCCTGCAGACAAAGCAACGACATCGTGGTCAAAGTTTTGGTGTACACGGTAAGAAATCGCGCGGTCGTTATAAAGTGAAGCAAATACTTCTTTAATCGCAACAAGGATGTTGTCGATACCACGGATGTTCAAGAAAGTTTCTTGTTGGCCGGCAAATGAAGCGTCTGGTAAGTCTTCTGCAGTTGCAGATGAGCGAACGGCAACCGCGATTTCAGGGTTGCCGTTTGAAAGAGCTGTGAAAGCTTCACGAATTTCTTTTTCAAGTTCAGCAGTCAGCGGAGTGTCTACAATCCATTGACGGATTTTCGCACCAGTTTCTGCAAGTGCATTTACATCGTCAACATTGAGTGCAGCAAGTTCAGCGTTAATTTTAGCGTTTAGGCCACTTTGCTCGAGGAATTCACGATATGCTTGAGCTGTAGTAGCAAAACCACCAGGAACAGATACACCAGCATTTGCTAGATGGCTGATCATTTCACCTAATGATGAGTTTTTACCACCCACGAGTTCTACGTCGTGTTTCCCTAATTTTTCTAGACCAATTACGCGCGCTTCCAAAGTTGTTACTCCACTTTTGCAGTATTAATCACTATCTTGGCATGAAATTATAACAAATTACTTAGCATTCTAAATTTACTAAGTGACAGTCATGTAAGATGGTTTACTATAAAGATTATATAGCACTAAGACAAATTTTGGAGGAGAATTTTAATGTCAGAAGGTAAACAGATTCAGCGTAGTGTTTTCTTTGTTTCGGATGGGACAGCGATTACCGCAGAAACGCTTGGTCATTCACTGTTAGCCCAGTTCCCTCATGTAGATTTTGACATTCATATTATTCCATATATTACCTCTGAAGAAGCTGCTACAAATGTGGTTGCAGAGATCAATCTTAGAG
Organism: Acinetobacter sp. YH12231; assembly: GCF_013417755.1. NCBI lineage: Bacteria > Pseudomonadati > Pseudomonadota > Gammaproteobacteria > Moraxellales > Moraxellaceae > Acinetobacter > Acinetobacter sp. YH12231. The sequence goes on along the minus strand of NZ_VPDJ01000016.1, from coordinate 14,797 downwards.
CGCAGCAAGACGGTCAAAAGCCTTTGGTGTTTGATACCCTTGTAGACCCGTATGTACGTGACATTATTAATACTGCAAATGCGATAAATCTTGATGTTTTTGAAGGGCTTATTAGTAAACTGTCTGACGAGTTAGGTACTGCGCCTACGACTTTAGTCGGTCAAACCCATGCAGTAACAGATTCTGAGTCTTATAAAGCACGTATTGATGCGGTGCATTTTGCTTTAGATAACGATGATGGGGCACGTACTCGTCATTATGATAAAGCCGACTTAATTTTAATCGGGGTATCACGTTCGGGTAAAACACCAACTTCCATCTATCTCTCTTTGCAATTTGGTATTCGTGTAGCGAACTATCCGTTGACAGAAGAAGACTTGGATGACAACCGTTTACCTGCAGTTTTACGTGAGCATAAACATAAGTTATTTGGCTTGATGATTGATGCAGAGCGCCTTGTAGCAATTCGTTCAGAACGTAAGGCCAATAGCCGTTATGCAAGTTTTAGTCAGTGCCAAATGGAACTACGTGCGATTGAAGGTATTTATATTTCAGAAGGAATTAAATACTTAAACGTGTCGGAAATGTCGATTGAAGAAATTTCAACACGTGTTTTACAAATGACAGGACTGAAACGTCGCATTGGTTAAGTGTAAATTGAGCCACTTCGGTGGCTCTTTTAATGATAATAAATTACTGTATAAATTATATAAAAATAGTATTAATTTCTGGTTTGTCATACTTTTAATGAATGATAAATATTTAAGATATTGATGAAAATTTTCCTCAATATTTAGACTTAAAATTTAAGCAAATTCTGTATTCAAATGTGTACCAATTTGATGAATTTTTTTGGCTGAAAATTTATAAAATATGGCCTAATTGACAGCTTCAATCTTTTAAAATAATCCGTGTATTGCTGTGTTTTTATCTATGAATTAAGCCTGAATAATCTACTTGATAAGAGTAGTGTATATACTAGATTTAGCACATACAGTTTAATATTTGATCATAATTTTAAAAAATACTGATTTAAATGCTAAAAAAATAGGCAGAAAATAGAATAAAAAATAATCAAACAGTCGCTTTTAGGTGTTAAATCTCAAGAAATGGCATCATTTATTTAATTGATGTGGGTGGGGAATGCTCGAATTGAGACTATTTAGGCTTTAAAAGCAGATATGAAGTGATATTAAAATTGGATTTTTAGCAGTTATTTTCTTATTGAATATAGATTAGAACATAAGTAAATGTCGGCTGAATATGAGCATCGGTATAAATTTTCCTACTTATAATTAGTCATTAAAAGAGTTGTGTAAGACAAAATTAAGAGACTGAAAATTTATTGGTTTGAAATAAAATTTTCATGAAGAATTGATCATAACTATTCAAAAATCGCACTTCTATAAATGAACTGTAGCTGATGATGCAGGTCGGAGGCATGATTTAAGTCTGAGCGCTGAAAAAGCATGTAGCACGATTAAAGCTATTTTCATTTATGGATTTTTAAGAATCCTTAGCCTTACCGAATAGAAGTATTCAATAACGTAGGGGATCTAGCAAAAGCCACCAGAGATGGCTATTGGTGTTGTGAGTTTTGATCAATCGGATAAATTCTAGTAATTGTCATGTGAAAATAATTGCAATGTAATTACTTTTCTTTAGGCTGGTTAGATTCGCTGCGCACAATGACATCACACTCAAACGTATGCTCATCTAAAGCCGTGATTGAATTACTCTGAATTTTTGCAATAGGCCAAGTGTTTAAGATGCAGTTGGGCTGCTGTAATGCTGCATAATAATGATCCGATTTTAGGAAGGTTTTGTTCTGAATTGCGGTATTTGGACTGAGTAAATGTCTTAACCAATGGTTCGGCACTTGATCTTCTAAAAAGCGAATCGCCAAAATACTCTTAATACGATTGCTAAATAAACGTCGATTTTTTGCAATCAGTGGATGTTGAATTAATTTATTCAATAGACGTTCAGTACGCGGTAAAACAAATTGCGGTTTGATTTGATAGACCATGATGTTATCTGCAACCTGACATAGATGATGTAGTTCAGAGACCACATGCTGATCTATCCCAATAATGGCGATTTTTTGATTCTTAAAATCATAATCTTTGATCTGTTCTGAACCGATGATCGTTCCACGAAAGTGTTCAAAATCGTCTACATGATTATTAAAAATATGGTGGGTTGCATCCTGCTTGTTGGCCATATTTATTCCTTATCTTTTCTTTTTTTAGTTGAGTCTTAGATAGGAATATATTCTGTGATGGGCCAGTTGGGGTAAAGCGTTTTTTCAGTCTGATGAGTCATGCAATTTGTCTAGAATTGATTTGCTTGGCCCTTGTCATTTATAGATTTCTAGGAGTGAACTGATTTTTTTATGCGTTGAAGTTCATCTTTCGCTCAAGCAGGTCGAAATAATGAGCGACCTGCATGAACGGCTTTTGAGATCTATAAATTTTGTGAGTTTTAAAGTGGTTCATCATCTTGTGAGCTATAGTCAAGCTGACTCGTGGTTGAATGTTTAAGTTCGGGTTGGTCGGTATGTGTACGTAAATAGTCCATATCACGAATATTTTTTTGTACAGCAACTGCACCAAACAGACTCATTAGGAAAGCCATCATGTAAAACCCTTTTTCACTTAATGCCAGTTCAGCATTCCATAGACCAATGGCAAGAAGTACGAGGCAAATAATGACGGATGCCCAGCACAGTCCAAAGTAGATTGCAGTGACATGCATTCCTTCTAAACGGTCACGAATGATTTTTTGTAGTGAAACCGATGAAAATAATCCATAAAGCAATAAAATGAGATAAAAGCCTTTTTCATTCAACATCATATTTGCATTGAATAAACCTATGCAAAACACCACAGCGCCTAAGATCAGTGCACACCAACTTGCTGCGATAAATGCGGGTGTGGGTTTATTAATATATTGGCTCATCTTCTTATTTTTCTCTTTGTTTTGCTTATGTTTAATATTTATACAGCAATAAAAACGAGTAAAGCAATTATTTCGTTGAGGCAATGATGGTTTTTAAGTACAGGTTTGGTCGTTGTTAGCCGAAACCATATTATCTGTTGACTGCTATCCGTCTAAAGAGCCACAAAAGACGCAATCACAATTCTACCTTTAGACGGATTAAATGCTTGGATTAGATCATTAAGTTTAGAGTCTTAAGCCAGATCATTTTTGATTTGCATTAAACGTTCGAAGTTTTCAATGCGCTTATCGGTATCGTAAATGTCGCAGGTGAAAATAAATTCATCAACGTCATATTTGGTGAGTAGGTTTTCTAAACCTGCTCGAACGGTTGCATTTGAACCGACTTGTCCCATAGCGTAGAAATTATCAACAGACATCTTCTCTGCAGCAGACCATAAGCCTTGCATACTGTCGACTGGAGCTTTGAGTTTTAAACTTTGACCACGCATTAAACCTAAAACGCGTTGATAAGCACTCGTTGCTAGATATTCTGCTTCTTCATCTGTTTCAGCAACAACCGTTGGTACGCCCATAGACACATAAGGTTGATCTAAATATTTGGATGCTTGGAAATTTTCACGATAGAGCTGAATTGCTTGTCCAAGCATGCGTGGTGCGAAATGTGAAGCAAATGAATAGGGTAGACCTAAACGTGCAGCGAGTTGTGCACTGAACAGACTTGAACCTAAAAGCCATACAGGAACATGTGTATTTTGTCCCGGTGTAGCAATGATGCGCTGCTGTGGCTCAGGTGCTTTAAAGTATTGCAATATCTCAAGGACATCTTGTGGAAATTGGTCTTCGGTTTCCTGACGGCCACGGCGTAAAGCGCGCATGGTGGTTTGGTCAGTACCCGGCGCACGACCTAAGCCGAGTTCAATACGGCCGGGATATAGCGTTTCAAGCGTGCCAAATTGTTCAGCGACAACCAAAGGTGCATGGTTGGGCAACATAATCCCGCCTGAACCGAGCTTGATGGATTGTGTATTTGCTAAGAGATAACCGAGTAAAACCGCAGTTGCAGAACTTGCGATGCCATCCATATTGTGGTGTTCGGCTAACCATAGACGCTCATAGCCAAGTTGTTCTGCTTTCTGTGCTAACTGGAGTGCATGTTTGAGTGAAAATTCGATGGTTTTATCATCTCGAACAGGTGCGAGTTCAAGTATTGAAAATTTTGTATCGGCTAGAGTACGCATGTTTTCTCTCAGAGATCTTTATATCGAAATAATACGATATAAATGGCCTAATGTATATCGAATAAATTCGATATGGTGGTGGGACGCTGTAAAAAAGTTAATTTTAGATATATCTAAAGTTTTTTATGAACATATTTCTATAAACAAAAAAAAGCACCCGAAGGTGCTGATTTTTTTCATTGAAATATATCGATTAACGTTTACCGTTTTTGTACCAACCTAAGTGACGACCATTGTCTCCACGGTAGCCTCGGTCGTTGTAGCTGTAATTATTGGTACGATAGCCACGGTTGTTATAATGACGGTCATAGCGATCATCATAGCGACGGTCTTCAGACACTTTTTTACCTAGTGCAGAACCACCGGCTGAACCAAGTGCAGCACCGATATAACCACCGTTTGTGCCGCCCATGTTTTTACCTACGGTATAACCACCCGCGCCACCAAGTGCGCCACCAATGATGGCACCATTACGGTCACGTTTGTTTGCTGATGCTGCAGCACCTGCACCACCACCAATTGCCGAACCAATCATTGCGCCAGTTTGGCCGCCAACTTGGTTACCGATTGCTGCACCAACTACACCGCCTAAAGCAGATGTTAATGCAGTATTGGTGCTATTACCTGCATGTGTTGCAGTCATAGTAAGTGCTGAAGCGGCAATTGCTGCACTGAATAGAATTTTATTAATTTTCATTTTTAAACTCCTTACGAAGCATGATGTTTATCTGTTGATATCAATATATGAAAACACATAGCAAATATTTGGAGCGTGATGTGAAATAAAATACGTGTTCCGTTGCTGCAATGTAAATTTTGCACTTTATTTCTACATGATTGATTACATGGATAGAGTGGATCAACTCTACATATTTGAGGTGCAATAAATAAAGTTGTACTTATCATTTGAAAAAAGGCGATACATAAAAAAAGCACCCGAAGGTGCTCTTTTCACGATCCAATAAGGACTCACTAATTTTGAATTAGTGACGACGACGGTAACGTTTTTTGTATTTACGTTCTTGGTGTTTGTCGTAAGCTTTATCTTTAGAGATTTTATTACCTAGAGCAGCACCACCAGCAGCACCTAGTGCAGAGCCGATGTAACCACCGTTTGTACCGCCCATGCTTTTACCAACGGTATAACCTGTACCACCACCTAAAGCACCACCGATTGCAGATTCTGTACGGTTACGTTTATTACTTGCTACCGCAGCACCACCAGCACCACCAAGAGCAGCACCAATTGTAGCGCCGGTATTACCGCCCATGTTTTTACCAATTGCAGTACCTGCAACACTACCTAATGCACTAGCTGCAGCAACGCGTGTTGTACTATCTGCATTTGCAGACACAGTGAACATAGAAGCAGTTGCTAGAGTGGCTGTCATTAAAAGAGTATTCAGTTTCATAGTTCACTCCATGTCCTTCATAAACGCGAGGACTTTTTCATAATCATTTCGATGGCAGTAAATGTAACAAAACTATTCGCTATAAATATGGAGAGCTTTCACTTTATTTAGTGATTTGAGTGTCTAGTTTGTATAAGTTTTATTAATATTGTGAAAAAAACGGTCGAATGCTGAAAATCTGTACGACTTTATGGAGAAAGGTAGGAGTGATGAAGTTCACACTTTGATATTTCGGGTCATCGATAGGCCAAAAAACAATATATATGTCATTTCAGACCCATTATCGGTACACTAGCGCCATTATTTTGAATTTTGGCATATCCGTGAAAGTTTAGCGGTAGAGCCTGTGTATTGAGATTTTTTGAAAAATGAAAGAATCGTTACGTTTACGATTAGATCAGCTCTCTGACCGTCACGAAGAATTAAATGCATTACTCGCAGATGTAGAAGTCATTTCAGACAATAAACGTTTCCGTCAGTTGTCTCGTGAGCATAGTGATTTATCTGAAATCACTGAAGTTTGGAAAAAATACCGTCAAGCAGAAGAAGATATTGAAACTGCTGAAGTGATGATGACGGATCCAGATTTCAAAGAAATGGCCGTTGAAGAAATTAAAGAAAATAAAGCTTTGATTGGTCAGCTTGAAGCAGACTTAAACATTCTGATGATTCCAAAAGATCCGAATGATGCGAACTCTGCCTATTTAGAAATCCGTGCCGGAACGGGTGGTGACGAAGCTGCCATTTTCTCGGGTGACTTGTATCGAATGTACAGTAAATATGCTGAATCACAAGGTTGGCGTATTGAAGTGTTGTCTGAAAATGACGGCGAACATGGCGGTTATAAAGAAGTAATTTGCCTCATCAATGGTGAAGGCGTATATGGCCGCTTAAAATTTGAAAGTGGTGCGCATCGTGTACAGCGTGTTCCTGCAACTGAGTCACAAGGTCGTGTGCATACTTCGGCATGTACTGTTGCGATTTTGCCGGAAATTGATGTAGACACCAGTGTAGAAATTAATCCTTCAGAACTACGTATTGATACCTATCGTGCATCAGGTGCGGGTGGTCAGCACATTAACAAAACTGACTCTGCTGTACGTATTACCCATATTCCAACGGGTACAGTTGTAGAATGTCAGGACGAACGTTCACAACATAAAAACAAAGCCAAAGCGATGGCGCTATTGGTTTCTCGTTTAGAAAATGCTAAACGCGCAGCGGCAGATGCAGCGACGTCTGAAATGCGTCGTGACTTGGTAGGTTCTGGTGACCGTTCTGAGCGTATTCGTACCTATAACTATCCACAAGGTCGTATGACTGATCATCGTATTAACTTAACACTGTATAAGTTAGATGCAGTGATGGAAGGTGATTTGACTGAATTGCTAGATAGTTTGCATCGTGAATATCAAGCCGATCAGTTGGCATTATTAGCACAGCAGAATGGTGGCTAATGAATATTGCACAGGCTTTGGCCTATCGTGGTGAACCTGAAAGTTATGAACGTCAGGAAAATGCGTGGTTGTTAGAGCACATCACCAAGATTGATTCTTTTGATTTAATCATGAAAAAGGATCAAGAATTGACGGCAGAACAAGAACAACTCTATGTCGACAGTCTTGCTCGTATTGCAGCAGGTGAGCCTTTGGCTTATGTCACAGGTTCTCAGCCATTTTGGACGCTAGATTTAAAAGTGACTAAAGATACTTTGGTTCCACGTCCTGATACGGAAGTACTCGTTGAAACTGTACTCCGTTTAGAACTTCCTGAAGATGCTCGTGTGGTCGATTTAGGAACAGGAACTGGTGCTGTAGCCTTGTCATTAGCCAGTGAACGTCCAGATTGGTCAATTGTAGCTTCGGATATTTACGAACCTACCTTGGAAGTTGCTGAGTTTAATGCCAAAAAGCATGATCTTGAACATGTGCAGTTTGTCTTAGGTTCTTGGTTGAAACCCTTTGGTCGTGCTTTCTTTGATGTAATTGTGTCAAATCCGCCGTATATCGATGCTGATGATGTACACATGAAAGATTTGGCGACAGAGCCTGAACGTGCTTTGGTTGCGGACAATCATGGGCTTGCAGATATTGAGCAAATCATTCTTCAAGCCAAAAAACATTTAACCGTGAATGGGTGGGTGGTGCTTGAACATGGCTATGACCAAGGTGAAGCAGTCAGACATTTGTTCTTACGAGTTGGATATCGAAATGTTCGGACTGTAAAAGATTATGGTGGCAATGACCGTGTCAGCTTAGGTCAGTGGCAACATTGATTTGGTATTAGAGATAGTCAAAAATAAAGCGCATTGAATGCGCTTTATTTTTTTGTTTTTGATATTCGATCAATACTTACATTGGGTAGTCTTGTAAGCTATCGAAAACTTCAACTTGTTCTAAAGCTGATGTTTCTACTGCAAGACAGTACGCAATAATTTTTGCAGTTGCATTTACTAAATTTTCATCTTTTAGATTTGCACCCGCTTGAATTGCTTCAATGTCATCCGCTTGGATATCCAGTGCATGAGCAACTTCAACTGCATTTTCAGTGCTAAAAAATTGTGAGATCAAATTTTGCAAATCGATATCTGCGACAGTTTTAAGCTGTTCATGAAACAGTTCATCAATTGCGTCAATCTGAGTGAAAAGAGAATCTGAAAAGTTTTGAACAAGTTGCTGTTCAAGAACATCAATCATCTTAAGCATAGGAAAGCCTTTCAAGGAGATGCAGGAGAATTGGAAAATAAATAAGCAAAACGCTTTAAATTGAGTGAAAAATAACCTAATTAGACTAAAGTAGCAATCATTCAAGGATGAATGGTCAGTCTATTTATTGAATATTTTTAAGTTATTGATTTTCTATTAATTAGATGAATATTCAATTTATAAATAGCGAATATCAAATTCTAGGCCTTGAATTCAGGCGCATTATTTTGTCGATATGCACCAGGACTGACACCTGTCCATTTTTTAAAAGCCCGATGAAAAGCACTCGGATCATGAAAATTTAGTTCTTCACTGATATCTTGCAAACTTTTATCGGTATGGGTTAAAAAATCGATGGCAGTATCACGTCGGATATCATTTTTGAGTTGTTGATAACTCACACCTTCACTTTTAAGACGGCGATGCATGGTGGCTTCCGACATATTCATTTTGACCGCCAACTCATAAAACTCTAACCATTCGGCAGGAGAAACGTCTAACAGTTGTTTACGAATTTGGCTACTGAGCGCATACGGGTTTTTAAAGCGCACCAAAAGGTTTTCAGGCGTTTGTTGTAGGAATTGATACCATGAACGTGTGTCTTGTTTGATTGGCAGGGTTAAATAACTGGCATCTAGTTGTATATAGTTTTGACTGGCTTGGTAATGAATATTTTCACAAAAGCGAACTTTATAGTCGTGATCATCAAGCGGCGCATCACATTTGAATTGGATTTGATTTAACAAAATTCGTTGTCCACTCAGCCAGCACAGTAGCGTATGGATGAGCATTAAATAAGTTGCATAGCTGAACATGCGTTTAGGCGCTTGTTGGTCATAGATCACGATATAAGCAAAGTGATCTTCAATGGTTAAATCACTATGCAATTCATCTAAAACCAGATTTAAAAACTGCAAAATTTGCTTGAGTGCATCTCCCAAAGTGCTGTTATGCATGACCATTTTTGAAAGCAGTTTGAAACTACCACGTCGCATGGCATGCCGATCCATGCCAAAAAATTCATCATCCATCACATCTGCAAGATGAGTCCATAAAGCCGCATATTGTGAAACGGAAACTCTGGTTTTACTCGATAGCAGTAACTCAGAGGGAATACCCGCCTTTTGTAAAATAGCAGAAATATCAAATTGCTTTTTTTGCGCATCGTATAATGCTTCATGCACCAAGTCGATTGAAATCGTCCCTTTGCTGTATTCGAGTCCATGCTTCGGCATATGTGCGGATAGGTCCTTGTTCAGAATTGTCCAAATACATCAGAAAAGATGCAACATTTGGAAATTGTACTGAATAAATTCTCTGTTTACTCTGCATCTTAAGTCGAATTTAAAACAAGACATCGTAAATAGGGAATTGATATGGACATTAAAGGAAAAGTTTTTGTTGTGACTGGTGGTGCATCAGGACTAGGCGCTGCGACAGCAACACATCTGATTGGCCTGGGTGCAAAAGTGATTATTGTGGATATGAATCATGAGCATGGCGAAGCGATGCAACGTCAACTGGGTGATCATGCCAAATTTGTTCAATTGGATGTCACTGATGAACAAGCGGTCGGCGCTTTCTTTGCACAAGTTGAAGCGGAATTTGGTCAACTTAATGGCTTAGTGAACTGTGCAGGTATCGCACCTTCTGCAAAAGTTTTAGGTCGTGACGGATTACATGATTTGGCGATGTTCCAAAAAGTATTAAATATTAATGTTTCAGGTACATTCAACATGCTGCGCTATGCGGCACAACTGATTGCTAAATATGAATTAAAAGCAGGTGAAGAAGAGCGTGGCGTGATTGTGAATACGGCGTCGGTTGCAGCTTTTGATGGTCAAATTGGTCAGTCGGCTTATGCAGCATCTAAAGGGGCAGTGGTTGCAATGACATTACCTCTTGCACGTGAGCTTGCACGTGAGTCGATTCGTGTGATGACCATTGCTCCGGGCATTATGGAAACGCCGATGCTCAAAGGCTTGGCACAAAATGTACAAGATGCTTTGGGGCAAATGGTGCCTTTCCCACCACGCTTAGCAAAACCACAAGAGTTTGCAAAATTAGTGACGCATATTTTTGAAAACGCTTATCTCAATGGCGAAGTGATACGTCTTGATGGCGCGATTCGTATGCAGCCTAAATAGTTATTTATTAAAACTGCTTATTCAGGCTTCTACGACGGAGTCTTATCGAGAATAACTTCGTTGACAGTAGCCCATCTCATTACTTTTGTTTCGGCAAAAGTAACCAAAACCATTGTCATTTGCAAAACTCGTCATCAAGTATTTATTGATTTATAGGTCGCAGAAACATTTGAGATTAATGGCGTCCTGCCTCAGACAGTTGCAAATGACGTCGTCGTGTATCCAACTTTGCTTTATACAGCCAAAGTATTTTTAATTCCGCAGTTATCCAAAAATTAAAGCTATACACGCTATAAAAGATTTAGAAAAGGAAGTCTCATGATTTTAAATGATGAACAAAAAATGGTTCAGGACATGATGCGAAGTTATTCGCAAGAAAAACTGAAACCGACGGCAGCAGAGCGTGACAAAACGGCATCATTTCCTGCACAAGAGCTAAAGGAACTTGGTGAGCTGGGTGCTTTAGGCATGACGGTTTCGGACGAATGGGGTGGTGCAGGTTTAGACTATGTGTCTTTGGTTGTTGCCTTAGAGGAAATTGCTGCAGGTGATGGTGCGATTTCGACAATTGTCAGCGTACAAAACTCACTGCCATGTGGCATTACGCAGCGTTATGGTACAGAAGCACAAAAAGAAAAATACTTAAAAAAATTAGCCACTGGCGAATGGTTAGGTTGTTTTTGCCTAACAGAACCACAAGTGGGTTCAGATGCGAGCGCACTGGAATGCAAAGCGGAGCGTGATGGTGACGAGTGGGTATTAAATGGCACCAAGCAATTTATTACCACAGGAAAACATGCCCAAGTAGCCTTGGTTTTTGCGGTAACGGACAAGTCTGCAGGTAAAAAAGGGATTTCGTGCTTTTTAGTGCCGACGGATGCACCAGGTTATATCGTATCGCGATTAGAAGAAAAAATGGGTCAGCATTGTTCCGATACAGCAACTATTGTTTTAGATCACTGTCGTATTCCTGCAGACAGTCTCTTAGGCCAAGAGGGTGAAGGTTATAAAATTGCCTTATCAAACCTAGAGTCAGGTCGAATTGGTATTGCAGCGCAGTCTGTGGGTATGGCACGAGCAGCATTAGATGCTGCCGTTGAATATGCCAATGAACGCAAGGCATTTGGGGTGGAGATTGTACAGCATCAGGCCGTGGCATTTCGCCTAGCAGATATGGCCACCCAAATTGAGGCAGCACGCCAATTGATCTTCCATGCAGCGACGTTAAAAGATGCCGGTTTTCCATGTTTAAAAGAAGCCTCAATGGCGAAACTTTTTGCATCGACGATGGCTGAACGTGTGTGTTCAGATGCCATTCAAATCCATGGGGGCTACGGTTATGTATCTGATTTTCCAGTAGAACGAATATATCGTGATGTGCGTGTCAGTCAAATTTATGAAGGTGCATCGGACATTCAGCGGCTGGTGATAGCACGTGAAGTAACCAAAAGATAGCTGATTAAAAAATAGACTTTAGTCGATGTTCAAACCCTGCAATGGCGTTGATGGTTATGGAAATTGCAGGAGATATCCAAACATGGTTATCTAGGTATAGACAGTCTAAGAATAGGTAATTTACGAATAGATAGTTTAACAAAGTATAAGTTACAAAACTAAAAACCGACATTGCAATCGGTGTATGGAATAGCAGTAAAAGCGAACGTGGCAAAGGAATCGTCACGGATACGCAGCGGTATAACAACAAGATCAATAAACCTCAAAGTATTGCACTTTGAATCATAGAGAACAGGATAGGAATTGTCGTCATGAAGACACTAGAACAAGCATATCGTGATTTTAATTTTGAAAAGATTGTTACAGAACAATTGGTCGGTACGCCAAGTTCAATCAATGCTTATGATGAATGTTGTGGGCGCTATGTTGGGCAAAATAGAACTGCGCTGATCTGGGAAAGTAAAAATAGTGAATCTGAGCAATGGACTTTTGAGCAATTAGATTTAGCTTCTGCACAATTGGCGAATTATTATCAGCGCATTGGACTGAAAGCAGGTGATTGCATTGCAGGTCTATTACCACGCACAGCAGAGTTGTTGATTACTATTTTGGCAACATGGCGTATAGGGGCAATTTATCAGCCGTTGTTTACGGCATTTGAGTCTAAAGCGATTGAACATCGGGTGCAAACTGCGGGAACAAAGCTGATTGTAACCAACACTGAGCAACGCTCAAAACTCAATCATATTGATTTACCACATATTTTAACCGTGCATGCCGATCAAGCAATTCAGACAGATCCTGACTTTTGGTCAGAGCTGCAACTTCATGACACCACGTTTAACTCAGTACCCCGTTCTTTTGATGATGAATTTTTAATGATGTTTACTTCAGGGACGACGGGTTTAGCCAAGTCTGTACCTGTGCCACACAAAGCGTTGTTGGCATTTAAAGGGTATATGGCACATGCGGTTGATTTGCGTGATGAAGATTCATTTTGGAATTTGGCAGATCCGGGTTGGGCTTATGGTTTGTACTATGGAATTGCAGGGCCTTTAAGTTTGGGGCACAGCATTATTATGGATGAACGGGCTTTTAGTGTAGATCATGCACTTCAAGTCATCAAAAAATATAAAGTCAGCAATCTGACCGGTTCACCAACGGCATTTCGTATGTTCTTTGGTTTTAAAGAAAAATTTGATGAATCAATAAAATCACATTTACGGGTTGTGAGTAGTGCAGGCGAGCCGTTAACGCCCGAAGTAATTCAATGGTTTAATCATGACTTAAACGTCAATATTTATGACCAATATGGACAAACAGAACTTGGAATGGTGATTGCAAATCATCATGCTTTAGAACACTACAAAAAAGTGGGTTCAGCCGGTTTTGCTATACCGGGACATCGTTTCGCGGTGCTTAATAAAGACCATCAAGAAATTGAACGCGGTGGCATTGGAACATTGGCATTAGACTGGTCGCAATCACCACTCATGTGGTTCACAGGCTATGGTGGCAATAACCGTAAAGCCTTTGTCGGGAACTACTATTTAACTGGTGATACTGTTCGTTTAAACGAAGAAGGCGGCATTGATTTTGTAGGACGTGCTGACGATGTCATTACAACATCAGGCTATCGTGTAGGACCTTTCGATGTGGAAAGTACATTATTAGAGTGCGAAGAGGTTTTAGAATCGGCAGTTGTCGGTAAGCCTGATCCTGAGCGTACAGAATTGGTCAAAGCTTTTGTGGTATTGAAACCACAATATCAAGCAAGTTCAGAACTCATGGACAAGCTACAAGCTTATGTACGATCTCGTTTATCCAAGCATGCTTATCCAAAAGAAATTGAATTTGTAGATGGGTTGCCTAAAACATCGAGTGGAAAAATCCAACGTAATCTGTTGAAGCAACAAGAAGTGGCCAAAGCTCAATTAATTCAAAAGGTCAGTTGAGTCAATTTATATACGCAAGAAAGGCTGCATGATGCAGCCTTTTTTAAATTGATGTTTGAGCTGGTGAAACCATTCATTCGAGATCATATATGTATTTGACTAACTATGGGACAATCCAAATTAACCTAAAATTAAAGCATTCATTCAAATCAATAAAATCATTTATTTTAAGTTCAGGGTATTATGTTCAGTATCAAGTTCTTGAGTTTTACCCGTTAAATTGCCCTTCAAAACTTTGAATAAATGGGTGACTTTATTGTCTTTGACATTCCAAAATTCTGCACTAATAGCATTAGCTATCAAAACGCGAACAGTAGGATCAGTCTTGCCATCGAACCAGTTTTCAGCCCAAGGATTCCATAATTTATCGATTAGGGCCGCATCTGTACTGATTTCTCCATGAGCACTAATTGATACATAAATATCGTCTGAAGATTTAGCGAATGCTAATCCAAGATGATTACGACCTGCATTGACTGCCTCTACAAGGTCATTATTTTCTTTCATAAGAAAATAGATATTTTCATGCTCATTCATCTTATCAGAATTAAGCATGGTCATGGGTTGAGAATGAATTTCTTGCTTGTCAGTAACATGGCTAATCATGGTGAAACGCACGTCTTTAATGAGTTCCCATAATTTTTGTCGCTGATCTTGTTCAACGTATTCTTGTGACATTTTATTCTCCACTTTTAAGTAATCACTTTGGGGTAAAGGGGTAAATATGACTGAGCACAAAGTATTTGAATAATGTGTGTTAGCTCATAAGTTTATCTAACATATTGTGTCAGCAATAGATTTCTTTCATAAGTCATTTTTCACTCAGCTCCAAGTTATAAATTCCAGCAATTAGATTGAATCTTAATGCTAGTCTTTTGCCTCGATTGCGATATCGCTCAGCAAGAATTTTGAAGGTTTTCA
>NZ_VPDJ01000015.1:0-110203 GCF_013417755.1 Acinetobacter sp. YH12231 | reverse complement strand
CAAGTAACTTGGACCAGTGTTGATCATTTAGCATTGTTCGAGGCATAGCGAGTGTAAAATTGGGTTTGGCGATTTAATTTTACTATCTCGCTATTTTTTTAATCAACAAATGTCAACAGACCCTAGTCGTTGGGGCGGTGAAGAATTTTTAATTTTGCTCGAAGGTGCCGATTTGGAGCAGGGTAAAATGTTGTGTGAAACAATTTTGGAACGCTGCGAACATGTGCCGTTTCGAAAAGATCAATTAAGGCTAGATGTCAGCTTTAGTATGGGCTTGGCCGAGTTTCAACAGTTGAGTTTGTCCAATTACTCCACGACTTTACAACATGTCGATGCCTGCCTATATCAGGCGAAATCACAAGGGAAAAATCAGTTTGTTTATCAAAAGATTATTCCGTTGGCAGAAAGCAGTATTGCAGTCTAAATGGGCAAAAAAAAGATGCCGTGAAGGCATCTTTTTTTGCATTTAATCAACGATTAAGCTGCTTTTTTGAACCAAGAAAAGAAACCTTTTTTCTCAGCTTTAGCTGCTTCAGCTTTTTTCTCTGCACATTTTTTAGCGCAGTCTTTTTTCGCTTCAGCTTTTACTTCTTCAGTTTTAGTTTCAACAGCTTCTTTTGCATCAGTTGCTTTTTCTACAGCTGCATCTTTTGCTTCAACAGTTTTTGCAACGACAGCATCTTTAGTTGCTACAGTTTTTGCTACAGTCGCGTCTTTTGCTGCAACAGTGTTTGCAACAACAGCGTCTTTAGCCGCTACAGTTTTTTCTACAGTTGCATCTTTTGCTGCAACTGCAGTTTCTTTAGTTGCTGCTGCTTTTTCTACAACTGCTTTTTTCATGTCAGCAGTTTTTGCTTTAGTGGTTTCTTTCACTGTTAAAGTTTTAGTTTGAGTCGCTTTTTCTGCAACAGCCACTTGAGTTTTAGCAGCATCTTTAGTTGCTTGAGCAGCAGCTACAGTTGCAGTTTTCGCTTGTGCAGCTTGAGCTTTTACAACTTCAACAGCAGTCGCAGGTTTTTGTTCTACAGCAGTAGTTGCCATAGCAGAAGTTGTAGCAGCAACTAAAGCAACAGCTAAAGTAGTTTTGATCGCGTTCATAGTCATCACTCTATAAAACTTAGTTAAAATAAGGCATTGTAAATTTTATGCCTTATCAACAGCGCTTAGGTTACACGGCACAGAGTGAGGGATTTAATTGTGTGAATATTCCACCAATGTTACAAACGGATAACATGGTGTAACGCAGAAAAACAAACAAAAACAGCGTGCATTGCACAGCATTCGAAATTTTCAATTCAAAGCTGATTTAAAATCACTGTTAAAGCCGTTATTGTGAATATATATTTCTGCCATTGGTATGGCATAAAAATAAAGTCGCATGAGGGATAACATCAGATGCAGCAGCTTATTTGTTATAAACAGCTCCCTGTGTGGACGCAGCAGTCGATTCCACAAGGTTTTAAACAACAGCACAATACCAAAGCAGGCACTTGGGCAAAACTCACCGTACTGCAAGGTGAAGTAAATTTTGCCATGTTAGATGCGTCTGGAAATATCCTTTCCACGCATGTATTTAGCCCAGATCAGCCACCGCCGTTTATCGAACCGCAGGCGTGGCACAAGATTGTGTCTGCGAGTGATGATGTGCAATGTCAGTTAAGTTTTTATTGTTTAGCACAGGACTATTTTTATAAGAAGTATCAGCTCAGTCCAACACATTCAGAAATTTTGGCAGCAACACCATATTTGCAAGGTGGTCGTGCTTTGGATGTCGGCTGTGGGCAGGGGCGTAATTCGCTGTACTTAAGTCAGCTGTCTGAGCAGCGCTTTGAGGTGGATGCATGGGATGTCAATCCACACAGTTTGCACAAGCTGCAAGAGGTGATCGCTGCGGAAGGTATTGAAAATATTCATGTACAGCAGCGTGATTTAAATGCAGACCAAAGCATTACGGGGAAATATGATTTTATTTGCTGTACCGTGGTGATGATGTTTTTAGAGGCCAAGACAGTGAAGCCACTGATTCAGCAGATGCAGCAAGCGACAAGTGTAAATGGCTATAACCTGATAGTTTGCGCTATGGATACACCTGATTTACCTGCGCAGCCTGACTTTCCATTTAGCTTTAAAGCAGGAGAGTTAAGTGCGTTGTATGAAGGCTGGAATATTGTGAAATACAATGAAAATGTCGGTGAGCTGCATCGGGTGGATGCTGAAGGGCAGCGAATTCAACAGCATTTTGCGACGTTGTTGGCGCAGAAAATTTAAGCCAAGAATTGTAGGATGTTGAGTTGAAGAGTTGGGGATCAACTCAACACTTACTTTACTTAAACTGAAAAAAGGGAACCATTTTTGAGTTAGTCAGGGTGTATGTGTACTTAGAAAATTCAACCAATTGAATATGATCATACTCTGATTTAAGGCTGATAAATAAAGCCTAAAGCTTTTAAAGGCAATTGAATGATGTCGATTGTGAGTGTTAAAGGCAATAGTGGTAATTCTGCCAATTTTTCCTGCCCTGACTTTTTGACATAGCCACTTTGGTCTTCGTAATGCTGGATACGGATCTTATATGGATGGCTTAAGGGCTTTAAATCTGCGGCATTCGCAACTTTTGGGTAAACCGTACCTGCAATTTCTAAGTTAAAGAGATGATCTTGCTGTTCTGCCTTTGAACAATCACATGGTGCTACGCCATATTGGTTGAATAATGCCCTTTCCGTAGGACTTAGTGTTCCATTGGGAGGCGCATAATAAAATTTAAAGCTTCCGCTAAATTTAGTGCTGTTCGGGCTCGGAGAATTAAAGTCAAGTTCTCGATGGAGACGAATATATTGTGGATTGAGTTGGCTTATCAGTTGAATAAAATCAGCACCGCCTTTATTGATCACATAGCTGTATTTATTGCCTGCGACTACGATGCTATCGATTGGTTCATTGGGTATTGCTTTAGCGGGTTTGCCAAATGCGATCACATCATCTTCAAGGATTGTTCTCCATGCATATTTTGTTTCATATTTTTGAAACAGATCACGGGAGAGTTCACCGATTTGATTATTTGTAACGCAAGCTGTAAGAAAAATAAAAGTGCTTAGGCAGCTCATCTTTATGAGGTAGTGAAGTCGTTTATTTATCATTGTTATGCATATTTAAGTTTTGGTTCAGGCCTTACCATAATTCAAAAATCGCTGAAAATCGAGAATTAACGTTTTAAATTTTAAATATGCTAAGACGTTTTTTAAGGGTTGTTTAGCACGGTTTTTGTTGAAGATTTTTGAACAAAATTTACTTCACAATGGACATTCCCTCTCCTTTTAAGGAGACTTGCGCAGAATACCGCTCAGGGAGAGGATTTATATGAAAAATTTCCCTCATCCTCTTGTGGCGCATGCTGCTCATCCCAGAGGGAGAAGGGGCTTCCAGTATGTATTCATGAGAGTTTAGTTAACAAATAAAAAACCCCGCAATAAGCGGGGTTTCTTTTATCTCAGTATTTAATTAAAAATTAAACACGTTCGATAATAGTCGCGATACCTTGACCAAGACCGATACACATCGTCGCAAGACCGATTTGTGTATCTTGCTGTTCCATAACGTTCAGCAAAGTCGTTGTGATACGCGCACCAGAACAACCCAATGGGTGACCCAATGCAATCGCACCACCGTTCAAGTTCACACGGTCTTGTTGGTCATAAATGCCTAAGCCTTTAAGAACAGACAAACCTTGCGCAGCGAACGCTTCGTTCAATTCAAACGTTTGGATGTCTGCGATAGACAAGCCAGCACGTTTAAGCGCTTTTTGAGTTGCTGGTACAGGACCATAACCCATGATCGCAGCATCACAGCCTGCAACTGCCATAGAGCGAATCACAGCACGTGGCTTAAGACCTAAAGCTTGAGCACGTTCAGCAGACATCAGCAACATTGCAGAAGCACCGTCAGACAAAGCTGAAGATGTTGCAGCAGTTACCGTACCGCCTTTCGGATCGAATACTGGACGTAAAGATTGGAATGCTTCAAGGTTTGCATCAGGACGAATCACTTCATCGATATCGCACAGGATTTTGAAACCATTTGCATCGTGACCTTCAACGCCCACGATTTCATTTTTGAAACGACCTTCTTGTGTTGCAGCCCAAGCACGGCGGTGTGATTCAACACCAAACGCATCTTGTTCTTCACGAGAAATACCGTTCATACGACCTAACATTTCAGCCGTTAAGCCCATCATGTTAGACGCTTTTGCATAGTGCTTAGACGCTTCTGGGTTGATGTCGATGCCGTGCATCATGCCAACGTGACCCATGTGCTCTACACCACCAATGATGAAGATATCACCTTGGTTGGTTGCAATTTGCGCAGCCGCTGTGTGGATTGCTTGCATAGAAGAACCACAAAGACGGTTAACCGTTTGACCTGCAACAGTACGTGGTAGGTCTGCTAACAATGCAATGTTACGACCAATGTTCATACCTTGCTCTAGGGTTTGGTTTACACAGCCCCAAATTACGTCTTCAACTTCATTGGTATCAAACTGGTTACGAGCAACAAGCGCGCGTACTAATTCAGCAGATAAGCTGTCAGCACGTACGTTACGGAACATACCATTTTTGGTTTTACCCATTGCTGAACGTACGCCATCAACGATGACAACGTCACGTGGATTTAAAGTAGCCATTCACGTTGCTCCTTAACCGTAGAATTTTTTGTTGTTAGCAGCCATGTCACGCAACATTTGTGGCGCTTCATAAGCCTTACCTAAATACGCATATTTGTCGCAAAGCGCTACGTATTCAGCGACACCTGTTTGGTCGATGTAACGGCATGGACCACCACGGAATGGAGGGAAACCTACACCCATGATCATCGCCATATCTGCTTCAGCAGCAGTCGCTACGATGTTGTCTTCTAGGCAACGAACAGTTTCGTTACAGAACGTCAGCATCATACGGTCAATGATTTCTTGAGCGTCAAATTCACGTTTTTCCGCAGTTGCAACAGAAGCCACAAGTTCGTAAGCCACTGGATCAACCACTTTGGCTTTCTTACCTTTACGGTCAAGTTCGTATTTGTAGAAACCAACGTCATTCTTTTGACCAAGACGTTTGTTTTCGTACATGGTTAAAGTTGCGCCTTTGTAGTCTGGCTTCATGCGGTCAGGGAAGCCTTCTGCCATTACTTCCGCACCGTGTACGCCTGTGTCAATACCCACAACGTCGATGAGGTAAGCAGGACCCATTGGCCAGCCGAATTTTTCCATCACTTTATCAACTTGCTGGAAGTCAGCTCCGTCTTTCAGTAGAAGGTCAAATGCACCGAAGTAAGGGAACAATACGCGGTTTACCAAGAAGCCCGGGCAGTCATTGACAACGATTGGTGTTTTACCCATTTTCTGAGCAAGAACTACAGTGGTTGCAATCGCTTCAGCAGACGTCTTTTCACCACGGATCACTTCAACCAATGGCATCATGTGAACTGGGTTAAAGAAGTGCATACCAACAAAGTTTTCAGGACGTTGTAGGTTTTCAGCCAAACGTGTGATTGAAATTGTTGACGTGTTCGAAGCAATGATCGTGTTGTCACGAACATTTTTCTCAGTTTCAGCCAGTACAATACCTTTTACTTTCGGGTTCTCTGTTACTGCTTCAATCACGATGTCCACTTCTTTAAACTCGTCATAGCTTAAAGTCGGACGGATGCGGGCAAGAGTTTCACCCATTTTCGCCGCAGTCATTTTTTTGCGATCAACTTGTTTAGTCAACAATTTGTTCGCTTCAGACATACCTAACGCCAATTGTGGGTTACCAATGTCTTTCATGATGATTGGTGTGCCTTTGCTTGCCGCTTGGTAAGCAATACCACCACCCATGATACCTGCGCCTAGTACAGCAGCTTGGTTGACAGGGTGAGCACCTTTTTCATATTTCTTCGAAGTTTTCTTCACAATTTGGTCGTTAAGGAATAAACCAATTAACGCACCTGCTTGTGGAGTCACAGCCGCTTTAGCAAAACCTTGCGCTTCGATTTTCAATGCTTCATCACGTGGAAGGCTTGCACCTGCTTGTAATGAGTCTAAAAGAAGTTTTGGCGCTGGGTATTGAGCAGGATTTGCTTTTGCAAGAACTGCACCTTTCGCTGTATTGAATGCCATCATTTGTTCAAGCATGTTCAATTTAACAGGATCTAATTTTTCTTGGCGTTTTGCTTTCCAGTCTACACGGCCAGCAATCGCTTGTTTCACAAGGTCAATTGCAGCGTCTTGTAGTTTGTCTGCAGCAACAACTGCATCAACAGCACCGTCTTTGAGCGCAGCAGCAGGCTTTTTCGGCGCAGCCATTGCCATCCATTCAACCGCATTGTCGATACCAATCACACGGCTTAAACGAACCGTACCACCAAAACCAGGGTAGATACCAAGTTTGATTTCTGGAAGGCCAACTTGTGCAGCTTCTGACATCACACGATAGTCACACACTAAGCACATTTCAAAACCGCCGCCCAATGCCATACCATTGATTGCAGCAACTTTAGGAACGTTTAGATCTTCAAACGCATTGAAGATGTCGTGAACAGGCAATGCCCAATCCACAATCGCTTGTTCGCCTTGAGCGAAGTTTTCACCGAATTCAGTGATATCTGCACCCACGATAAATGTAGATTTACCTGAAGTAACGATTAAACCTTTGATGTCACCGTTTGCTTTAACAGCGTCAATTGCAGCTTTAAAATCTTCAATTGTTGCGCGGTTAAATTTGTTGACCGACTCACCTTGTAAGTCAAAGCGGAATTCTGCAATTCCGTCCGAAAGCATTTGGACGGTAATGGCATTGCCAGCGTGGATCATGCCTGATCTCCTTTATTTTGGAGGACTTCTAAGTTGATGTTGTGAAGCGAGTACGCGGTTCCTGCGTACACTTTATGCCTCGCTAATCTTACGATAACTATATCTAAAAAGAACATAACAAGTTGTATCAAGCCGTGACGCTAGGGTCATCAAAATTTCTTTTGGAAATAGCCTTCGGATCTGCCTTTAAACGCTATCGCTCTGATTAAATATGTTGAAGCTTATGTTTCAGTTCACATTTTTTATAAATGTAAGCTATAGATTGAGATGCGAAAGAAAAAATCAAGAAAAAAGCAAGTGTATTTTTCGGCAGAATGGTCAATTCACTTTTACTATTGTCATCCATCTTTGCTGAGACACAGTGTTCTATGCTGCTTATTTAAGCGTCACTGAGCACTATGCTATACTCGCCGCGTTCTCAAAAGTTAATTTTTTATTAAGCACAATGCTTATTAGCACCAGGTCCTCATATGATTAAGTGGATTATCCTGGCGGTCTTTGTCATTTCTGCGTTTTATATCCAGCAACGCGGTAAAGTCCGTCATTCATTTTATCGTCAGTTTTTTGATCATTCGACATTGCTCGCACCGATCAATTTTCTCATGTACATGTTTTCAAAAGTGCCGAGCCAACCCTATATTGACACGCAGCATTTTAAAGATTTAAAAGTCTTAGATGAAAACTGGGAAATGATTCGTGATGAAGCCAAGGCCTTATATGAAAAAGGGGGCATCAAAGCATCGAGTACTTATGATGACCTTGGATTTAACTCGTTCTTTAAAACAGGTTGGAAACGCTTTTATTTAAAATGGTATGACTCAGCCCATCCTTCGGCTGCTGAACTTTGCCCAAAAACTACGGCCTTGTTAAAAAATCTACCCACTATTAAAGCCGCGATGTTTACTGAGTTGGCGCCTGACAGTCGTTTAGTCCGTCATCGTGATCCCTATGCCGGTTCATTGCGTTATCACTTGGGCTTACTAACGCCGAATGATGACCGTTGTTTTATTGATGTCGATGGTCAGCGGTACTCATGGCGTGACGGCGAGAGTGTGGTGTTTGATGAAACCTATATTCACTATGCTGAAAATAAAACGGATCAGAACCGGATTATTTTCTTTGCAGACGTTGAACGGCCATTAAAGTCAAAGTGGATGGAAGCTTTTAACCATTGGTTTGGTAAAAATGTCATGACTGCTGCGAGTTCACCGAATGAAAGCGGTGATAAAACGGGTGGTTTAAATAAAGTATTTGGCTATGTCTATCAAATTCGTATAAAAGCCAAAGCCTTGAAAAAAACCAATCGTTCACTGTATTACTTTTTAAAGTGGTTCCTAATGTTGGGGCTGTTCTTCCTGATTTTTGTACGCCCATATTTATTTTAAAAGTAGAATAAATATTGAAAAAATGCGCCCTTAGGGGCGTTTTTTTATGCTGACAGTCAGCAAAATATCAGTTATCGTGCAAGCAGAATAAAAATAATTATGCAGAGCAAATCTGCAAAAAGCAGAAATAGTGTTAGCCAGAATAAGCTAGAACCAGAATAAGCCAGAAAAAGTGAGCCAATAGACGAGGAATATGATGTTGACGTCCGAACTTAAGCCCATGCAAAACCGTTGAGCTGAAAGAAAAGCGTCATCATCAATGATAGCCAAAACCCAAAGGTGAACGGTTGAAGCTTTGCATGCAGGCATGAAGACCTACTGCATAGAAACCCTGTTTAAACGCCTGAAGGGATTGATTTGGCGGGAAGGGGATCCGATTCATGAAAGCAACCAACCAAACATTGATGCATCAAATGCATATTTCGATGCAAGATATAGAACGACGTAAACAGTTGCTTGGCTTGACTGATTTAGAGCTGGCGGAATTGGCTTCGATTGGTGGGATTGTGGCGCCGATACTCGACAGTATGGTTGATGAATTTTATGAAAATCAGACCTCAATTCCAGAAATTGCCACTTTGATTGGTGATCTTGATACCTTGAAGCGTTTGCAACGCGCGCAGCATCAATATTTATTGGATTTATTTTCCGGGCGCTATGACAGCGCGTATGTGAATAACCGTTTACGGATTGGTTTGGTTCATAAGCGCATTGGTGTAGAGCCGAAGTTGTATCTCTCTGCGGTACATACCCTAAAGACCATGTTGTTTCGCTTAATTCAGCGTACCTTTAATGATACGGAACAATATCAGCGGATTATTAACACGTTGGAAAAGCTCTTTATGTTCGATACTACATTGGTGGTGGAAACCTATGTATGGAGTTTGATTAATGAGGTGAAGATCTCCCGTGAAAAAATGGAACAGTATGCGCATGCGCTAGAGTTTCGTGCACAAGAAATGGAAGAGCTTTCACAGCGCGATCCATTAACAGGACTGTTAAATGTCCGGCATTTATCGACCTTATTGACCAGTATTTTATATACCGCACAGCGTAATCATGAACCTGTGACAGTAGTGTTTATTGATATCAATGATTTTAAAAAGATCAATGATGAACAAGGTCATCCACGTGGAGATCAGGTACTACAAATGGTTGCTGCGGCCATAAAGTCGGTTGCACGTTCGGATGATCATTGCTTCCGTTATGGCGGAGACGAATTTTGTTTGGTCTTGCCCGGATGTAGTGAAAAGCATGTGGAAGGGAGTTTTATCCCGCGTTTATTAGAAGCAGTGGCTGAAATGGAAGCAGGCTTAAGTTTAAGTATTGGGTTGTGTCAAACAGACCATCAGCAAGGCTATGTAGATGCGATGAGCTTAGTACAACAAGCCGATGCTAAAATGTATCAAGAGAAAAAGAATTATAAACGTTTGCAGGAACAACCCATGTCGAAAGAAGCGTGATCTGAGCCTAGAGAATGTCAAAAATGACAATGGATGAATTGCAAAACTTGAGCTAAATGGGTCTTAATCTTCCTGGAAATAATGTGATAAATATGCTTATTTCCTGCAAAAAATAAAGCTGAAATAGCAGATGCATCCTTCAAAATCTTGTATAGAATAAAAGCTGTTGATGGGGGATAAGATGCAAGTTTTTCGTTCAAAAAAAGATTGGTGGGTGGTCGCATTTATTATTTGTATGAGTGGCTTGCTCATTCAATTATTACTGACGATGCAAGCTAAAGGTACCATGCAGCAATATCCTGTTCATACCGCCGTGTACGTGTTGACGGTGCTGATTTTATGGTGGCCTTTCAATACGCGTTATCAAATCACGAAAACACATTTGAATATCCGCAGCATGTTTGTGCGTTGGCGTATTCCATTGGTCGAGATTCAGCGCGTTAGTCCAAGTCAGGATTTATCTGCTGCGCCTGCGCTTTCGATTAAACGTTTAAAAATCGAATATGTGCAGGAGGGGAAAGCCAAATTTGTCATGGTTTCACCCAAAGACCAGCAAGCTTTTGCGCAGGCATTGGGCATCAACTTAAGTTGATTATCAATTTGGTTGCTTAAAATCAATAGAAAGCACGCGATCACGTGCTTTTTTATGAATTAAGTTCGTCGGTGATCACCAACTTGTCGTGTTGTGCATCTAAGTGTAATTGAGTTTGTTCAGGATACTGTAAAAAATACATCGCCAAAATTGGCTCAAGTTCTACTCGTATTTTTCGTGCTAAATGTCGTGCGCCATAACGAATATCATGGTTCTGATAAAAATGTGCTTTGGCTGCATCTGTGAGTTTGATACTGCGTTTTTGATGTTGTAGGCGTTGATTAAGTTTTTCCAGTTCAATCTCCACCAAACGGGGCAAGGCATCATCTTGAACGGGTTGATATTGCAGTACACGGTCAATACGGTTAATAAATTCAGGGTCGAATTTACGTTGCATGACTTTTTCAATAATGCTGCTGACCGGCACGCGTTTGAGACAAACCTTCTGTATTTTTTCGGGTAAAAAATTTAACTTATCTAGATATTGCTGTGCCGCTTGTGCACCGACATTGCTGGTCATAAAGATCATACAATTACGAAAGTCGATGGTTTTTGTACCTGAGGTTAGGGTTAATTTTCCGCTATCCAGCACATTCATTAAGCCGCGAAGCACTTCGGTTGACGCTTTTTCCAGTTCATCAAAAAGCACGATGCCCGGTCGGGTATGACTACCTGCAATGGCAACTTCATCAAATAAACTATGGCCTTCTTTAGAACCGACATAGCCCGGAGGCGCGCCAGTAATGGCAGCCGCATAATGTTCCTGTGCGAGCGTGTTCATATCAATACGGCAAAAGGCATCAGGTCGGCCATAAATCACTTCACTGATTAAACGCACAGTTTCGGTTTTACCAACACCTGTCGGTCCAAGCATTAAGGTTACGGAGAGCGGTCGTTCAGGACTGGAAAAATCAGCCTTGACCACATGCAGCATTTTTTCAATTTCGTCTAATGCTGCTTCTTGTCCAATGATCCGTTGCTTTAGGTGTTGCATAACGTCATGCGGTTCAAAATGAAAACGCGGCTTACCCATCAAACGGTTTTTTTCAGCAGTGCTATGCGTCGAAGTTGTCGGGTGTACGACATGGATGGCGGGATTGGCGTTCGTCATGCATCATGTTCCTAAAGCGGGATGTTTTGAGCATAGCAAATTTAGAATTTTGCATTAATAGCTTTTAACAATCAGATCATTGCTATGAGCAACAATAAATTTGCGGGATTGCTTGAAAATGCAGATAAAAGCATCACATCATGTCAAAGAGCAATATCGAAGACGGAACAAGGCAAAAGTGAACGAAAACGCACGCGAACATATTGAAAAAATTCTGGCTAATATGACGACTCTACCCGGTGTTTACCGCATGCTGGGTAAAGACGGTGAGTTGCTGTATGTGGGTAAAGCAAAGAATTTAAAAAATCGTGTGTCGAGCTATTTTGTTAAAACCATTGAACATCCGAAAACACAGGCCTTAGTGGCACGAATCTACGACATTGAAACCTTGGTGGTGCGTTCTGAAACCGAAGCTTTATTGCTCGAACAAAACCTGATTAAGCTGCATCGTCCGCCCTATAACATCATGCTGCGTGACGACAAATCCTATGTCTATATTTTTATTTCAGCCGATAAACCCTATCCACGAATTGCCGCAGGGCGAGGCAAAGCGAAGCATCAGGCCGGTAAGTTTTTCGGGCCTTATCCGAGTGCTTATAACGCGCGTGATACTTTGGTGGTGCTGCAAAAACTGTTTAATGTGCGTCAGTGTGAAAATAGCTATTTTTCACAGCGCAAACGACCATGCCTGCAATACCAAATTAAACGTTGTTCCGCGCCTTGTGTGGGGTTGATCTCACCCGAAGATTATAAAGAAGATGTCAATAACTCGATTCGTTTCTTACAAGGCGACACCAAAGAGCTCAATCAAGAGTTAATTGGAAAAATGGAAGCTGCTGCCGAAGCTTTGGAGTTTGAAAAGGCGGTGTTTTATCGTGATCGTATGGCACTGCTGCGTGATGTACAAACCCAGCAAGCGATTTATAAAGTCAAAGGTGAGGCCGATATCATTGCCATTGCTTATCAAGCCGGTGTGACCTGTGTGCAGATTATGCATGTGCGCAATGGTAAAATGCTCGGCGGAAAGAGTTATTTCCCTGATATGCAGGGTGATGATCTAGGTCAAATGCTCTCGGACTTCATTGCCAATTTCTACTTTCAAGTTGCAGATGAGATTCCAACTGAACTCATCATCAATGTCGATATTCCAGATCGCAAAGACATGGAAGATGCACTACATCAGCACTTTGATAAAAAAATTCAAATCAAACATAAAGTGCGAGAAACTCGTGCCGAATGGCAAGAGCTTGCACAAATGAATGTGCGACACGCCATTAAAGGTAAACTGGCTGATCATTTTGAATTGAATGAACGTTTTCATCAGTTAGAACAAGTGGTAGGGCGACCAATTGACAGTATTGAGTGTTTTGATATTTCTCACACTATGGGTGAGGCAACTATCGCGTCTTGTGTGGTCTTTGATGCTGGCGGTGCAAGAAAGCGCGACTATCGCCAATTTTCCATCAATGACATTACCGAAGGCGATGATTATGCTGCCATGCGTCAAGCACTGACCCGCCGCTATAAAAAGCATATGTTGCCCGATTTGCTATTAATTGACGGAGGCAAAGGTCAATTACACATGGCGATGGAAGTCATGCAGGAGCTCGAGCTCGATGCCTTTATGGTCGGTGTGTCCAAAGGCGAGGGGCGTAAACCAGGTTTGGAAACTTTGCACTTTACCGATGGTGAAAAAATTCAATTGCCCGAAGACCATAAAGCCCTGCATTTGATTCAACAGGTTCGTGATGAAGCCCACCGCTTTGCTATTACTAAACATCGAGCGAAACG
The DNA here is from genome assembly GCF_013417755.1 of Acinetobacter sp. YH12231. Lineage (NCBI taxonomy): Bacteria > Pseudomonadati > Pseudomonadota > Gammaproteobacteria > Moraxellales > Moraxellaceae > Acinetobacter > Acinetobacter sp. YH12231. Next base: position 97,017 of record NZ_VPDJ01000015.1, on the reverse strand, counting down.
AGATAAAAAGCGCGGCTCATCGGTACTTGAGGTGATTCCGGGCTTAGGGCCAAAACGTCGTCGGGATCTGTTGACCCATTTTGGTGGCATTCAGGGGGTACTCAAAGCTTCTGAAAATGATTTAAAACTAGTGCCGGGCTTAGGCGATGTGATGGCACGTACCATTTATAAAATTCTGCATGAATAGAGTGAACTAGCCCCAATCGATGACGCGTCAAGTCTTAATTTGCCAAAATGCTCATTGACGCATGAGTCACTGATCATTCACATCATTCGATTTTTATACAATGATACAAAATCAAAAATATGATCAGGGATGATGATGTCACTCGCACAGTTGTATCAACATATTGAACACAATGAATGGGTTGAGATTCCAGAAGGATGGTTGCAAGGGCGTACGATCTATGGCGGCTTAGTGGCTGGCATGATGATGCACAAAGCCGTTGCCACCATTGCAGATCCGCAGCGACGTTTACTCAGTTGTAATGTGACCTTTGTTGGGCCAGTACAATTGGCGCCCGTGCGTTTAAGTGCGGAAATTTTAAGACAGGGCAAATCCGTCACCACCATTGAAGTTCGACTTTGGCAAGATGATGCCGTACAAAGCATTTTATTGGCGAGCTTTGGTGTTCCACGTGAATCAAGCATTGCCGTCAATCAGGAGCGTCAAGCACCCAATTTTCCTGAAGTGAGCAGCTTAAAGATTGCCGAACATCATCCACTTGCACCCCAGTGCTTTCAGCAAATGGATTTGGCCTGGGTAGATGGGCAGTATCCGTGTACAGCAAGCAAAAAGCCTGACTTTAGTGGTTGGATGCGTTTTAATCCAGAACGCCATGATAACCGTAAGATGACTGTTGCTGACTTAATGGTCTCGATGGATATGTGGCCGCCCGGCGTGCTGCCTATGTACAAAACCATGGCACCTGCGAGTTCTTTAACGTGGACATTGACCTATGTACATCCCTTGCAATCAAACTTACATAATTGGTTTAAATATAAAGTATTTACCGATTATGCAGCGGATGGATACGCTACAGAATATGCTCATTTATGGGATGAAAATAACCAGTTGATAGCGATTGCGCGACAGACTGTTACGGTGTTTGCCTAGTGACACTGAGGGGCATTTCGTATAAAGTGAGTGCAACTAACGATGGATAAATCCTCAAATTATTTTGCATTTTCATCGTGCATGAGGGGAAAACTGGGGTGTCTATGACAACAGGTCGAATCCTGAATATTCCTAATATTTTAACATTGGCACGAATTGCTTTAATTCCTGTGTTTTTGTTGGTGGCGTATTGGCCACCTGCAATGGGCGTGGGTGAGCATGCTGCAAGCATGTCACGTCATATATTGCTGACCGCTATTTTTGTGATCGCAGCTGTCACTGACTGGTTTGATGGCTATCTTGCGAGAAGTTTAAATCAGACTTCAGCATTTGGACGTTTTCTCGATCCTGTTGCAGATAAACTGATGGTCGCAACAGCCTTGATCGTCTTGGTGCAATGGCAACCAACCATTTCGATGGCCTTTGCAGCGATTGTGATTATTTCACGTGAAATCACGGTGTCTGCGCTACGTGAGTGGATGGCTGAATTAGGCGCACGTACCAGTGTTGCGGTTTCAACCGTTGGTAAATATAAAACAGCATTTCAGATGATTGCGATTTCAGTGTTCTTGCTGAATTGGCAGCCCCTAGAAATGTTGGCCTATGGATTGCTCTATACAGCTGTTGTTTTAACGTTATGGTCGATGTTTATATATTTGAAAGCCGCATGGCCGTATTTAAAACAACCTTGATTTAAAAGTAAGTTATGAAAAGCTCCGTTATCGGGGCTTTTTTATTGCCGAGCTTTTAAAAAAATTGAGGGTTTGACTAGTTTGAACAGCGCTTCATTTGATTAGAGCTTGACGTTAAATGTGAGACGTTGGCGCAAATTTTGGATAAAAAAATTCCCAGATTTTGGGGGAAATCTGGGAAGGAAAATCGGGGTTACTTATCGCTATTATGGAAGATGTTTCCATCTCCTTGATTGCTATTATAGGAAAGCAGATTTAGAAATACATGGAGTTTCTTGTAGTGTAATGTTGTGTTTTATTGAGAAATGTATCACAAATTTACATTAATAATTTTTGATACAAATTGGCCGATAACTTTGGTAGGTTTTGTTTGGATTTAAACGATAAAAATCGATATATGTGATGATAAAAATACAATTAACATTATTTAAATAATAGATTCATCTATTTAAGTTTAAATAAAATTGATCAATGGATAAAAGATATTTCAGTAATGATGAAGATCATTTCTCAATGAAAGCTTACACAGACGTCATCTTTGTCTTACGAAAAAAAGCAGTACTCCTAAGCACAAAAAAGGGGCCCCTTTGGACTCCTTCATGACATTTGAAGCTACGCGCTTCGCTTGTGTTGCGTAATTTTTAGAGCAATAAAAAAGAATCCCCAAGATTGGAGATTCTTTTCAATTAAAGCCTACGCACAGCATAGCTGCTTGTTTTGCGGCGTGGCGGAGCAGTGCTCCTAAGCACAAAAAAAAGGAGCCTTTTTAGACTCCTTTTTGAGATTTGAAGCTACGCGCTTCGCTTGTCTTGCGTAATTTTTAGAGCAGCGCTCTAAAAATTACTCAGGCTTTAGGCCTTCGGCTTTTTCTAAAGATTCATCATTGCTGAAGAATTTTTCACGTTGCTCTTCAAGGAACTTTTTCGCGTCAGCTTCAAACACGTTTAAACGTTTTTCATTGATCAACGTCGTTTGGTGTTTTAGCCATTCTTGCCAAGCTTGTTTAGATACCGTATCAAACAATTCTTGTCCCTTCGCACCCGGGAATGGTGCAAAGTCTAAACCTTCCATTTCAGCCTGATATTTACGGCAAAACACTTGTCGAGACATATCAATACTCCATTTAACTTGAAAAAGTTATGCGTAAAGTTTTTCTAAACGTGCGTGTGCGCGTTCAATTGCTGCTTCAACTTGAGCAGGTGCAGTACCACCAATGTGGTTACGTGCATTGACAGATGCTTCAAGTGTTAATGCTTTTTCGAAGACATCGGCCTGAATCAAGTCAGAGAACTGTTGAAGTTGCTCAAGGGTTAATTCTGAAAGATCTTTGCCTTCTTGAACACCGAGAGCAACTGCTTTACCCACAATCTCATGTGCATCACGGAATGCCACGCCATTTTTAACGAGGTAGTCGGCAAGGTCAGTTGCAGTTGAGAAGCCACGTAGCGCTGCTTCACGCATGATGTCAATGTTTGGCACTAGTGCAGGGATCATGTCGGCAAATGCCATGAGTGAGCCACGAACAGTATCGATTGCATCGAATAGTGGTTCTTTATCTTCTTGGTTGTCTTTGTTGTATGCCAATGGTTGACCTTTCATCAGGGTCAATAGGCTCATCAAGTCACCATATACACGGCCAGTTTTACCACGGATCAACTCAGGAACGTCTGGGTTTTTCTTTTGCGGCATGATTGAAGAGCCAGTGCAGAAACGGTCAGGGATGTTCACAAATTTGAACTGAGCCGATGTCCAAAGAATCATTTCTTCTGACATACGTGATAAATGCATCATGATCAGCGATGCTGCAGCATTGAATTCAATACCAAAATCACGATCAGACACGGCGTCCAATGAATTTTCACAGACAGCTTCGAAACCTAAGAGTTCTGCTGTATACGCACGTTCGATTGGATAGGTTGTACCTGCAAGTGCAGCAGAGCCTAAAGGTAGGCGATTTACACGTTTACGGCAGTCAATTAAACGTTCTGAGTCACGTACCAGCATTTCAAACCATGCCATTAAATGGTGACCAAAAGTCACTGGCTGTGCAGTTTGTAAATGCGTGAAGCCCGGCATGATGGTATTGGTATTTTTCGCCGCTAAGCCTAGGATGCCTTTTTGTAATTTTTTCAATAATTCTAAAATCGCATCGATTTCGTCGCGAACATACAGACGGATATCGGTTGCAACTTGGTCATTACGACTACGACCGGTGTGTAGTTTTTTACCTGTAATACCGATACGTTGAGTCAAGCGTGACTCAATATTCATGTGCACATCTTCTAGGTCAATGCGCCATTCGAAGTTACCCGCTTCAATTTCTGCTTTAATGGTGTTTAAGCCATTAATAATATCGTCACGCTCTTGTTCAGTTAGAACGCCAACTTTTGCAAGCATGGTTGCATGTGCAATTGAACCTGCAATATCTTGTTTATAAAAGCGTTGGTCGAACTGTACAGATGCTGTAAATTCAGCAACAAAAGCGTCAGTAGCTTCGGAAAAACGACCGCCCCACATGCCTGAAGTTTGGGCTTGTGACGGATTTGAGGAATTAGAAGATGTGGTCATGTCGGCTCAATAAGATAAAAAGCATAGAACTGAGCAAGAGTATAGCAAATTCGAACCCAGTTGCCGAAGGGCAAGTTGATCAAACTTTTAGACAGGGTTTAGGTCTATGACAATTTCAGTATTTTCAGGAAAAATGGGCCGTTGGCACTATCTGTGGGAGCTTTTTCTTGCGGGCAATATCGTGGCTTTGGTCTTGGCCTTGGCCCAAGCTCAATCGTGGCATGCCTTAAGTTTTTCGAGTGTTATGCAGCATGTGTTGTTTATTAACTGGATTTTATTGGCATTTGCTGCATTTTCAGAGCTTTTGCAGAGTAAGACGCGTGGTTTAAACATGAAAATGCTCATGTTTAGCGGGTTTGTTTTATTGCAAGCTTTGGTGTTGTTCACCACCTTAATTTTAAATGTCTTGATCTATTTTGGTGAAAATTTCAGTTTAGCCGGCTTGAGTGCAGACGTTTTAACTACTGGTGTGGTTTTAAATCTGAGCTATGGGGTGTTGCTTGGGGCATTTTGCTTTCGTTATTTATATTTAAGAGAGCAGTGGAGTCGACAACATCATAGTGAATTAAACGCACGTATTCAGGCTATGCAAGCTCGGATTCATCCACATTTTTTATTTAATAGCTTAAATAATGTGATTAGCTTGATTGCGATTGATCCAGATAAAGCGGAGCAAATGCTGCTGAATTTATCTCGATTATTCCGTGCGAGTTTTCAAGAATTGAAACTGGTGAGTCTCAAAGATGAGATCGATTTGTGTCAGCGTTATTTGGCCATCGAACAAATGCGATTGGGCGATCGGCTCAATGTGGAGTGGAAACTGGCCGACATTGAACAGTACGCTCAAGTACAAATTCCACTATTAACTTTACAACCTTTATTAGAAAATAGTATTTTTCATGGAGTCGAAAAGATTTTGACAAAGAGTACGATAAATATATTGATTGAAATATTACAAAATCAAATTAATATCGTTATTACAAATCCTTATACACAGGATACAATTAAATTACGTCAGGGGAATGGTATTGCCATCGAAAATGTGAAACAGCGACTTGAGGCATATTATGGTCAGCATGTCACTTTTCAAACCTACGCAGGCGAGGGAATGTATACGACTGTGGTGCAATATCAATATAAATAGAAATCTCAGTTGACCAATAAAAATAAATGACGTTAACGAGATAAGGAGGAGAAATGGACATCCTGATCTGTGATGATGAGCCTCTAGCAGTAGAGCGATTGTCACGTTTAGTCACTCAACTTGGACATCAAGTGGTTGCGAAAGCCTCACATGGTCAACAAGCGATTGACTTGGCTCAAAGCCTCGAGCCTGATGTCATCTTACTAGATATACAAATGCCTGAAATGGATGGGCTGACTTGCGCTAAATTGTTGCGTGAATTAGACCCCATGCCCGCTATTATTTTTTGTACTGCATATGATCATCATGCACTTGATGCATTTAAGTCGAATGCAGAGGGATATTTACTAAAACCGGTTATGCAACAGGAATTGCAGCAGGTTTTAGATCATTTAACTAAATTAACCCAAGCTCAATTGAGCACGATAAAACAAAAAGAAAATATGGACGAAATTAAAATCAGCCGCCATCAAATCGCGGCAAAGACTTATCGTGGTGTAGAACTGGTCCCTGTGGAAAATATTTATTATTTTCTTGCAGATCAGAAATATGTCACTGTTCGGCATAAAAATGGCAATGTACTTATTGATGAAACGCTGAAGGATTTAGAGCATGAATTTGGTGATCGCTTTATACGTATTCATCGAAATGCCTTGGTGTCTGTGAGCTTTTTAGAGGGTTTAGAAGTCGTAAGCTCGGGGCAGTATCAGGTGCGTTGTCGAGATTTAGAAGAGCGTTTGGCGGTCAGCCGTCGACATTTACCGAATTTACGTGAGCGAATACAAAAATTATAGGGCAAGTGTCAAAGCACATTGCGAATTAAGCTTGCATTTTCAACTGAGCAAGTTAAGTTTAGAATAATAGCCCTATAGACTGTATTTTAAAATTTATGAATATCCTTAAGATCGCAACTCGACAAAGCCCGCTTGCACTTTGGCAGGCGGAACATATTCGTGCACGCTTAGAAGCACTTCATGCAAATTTGAAAGTTGAGTTGGTGACCTTTGTGACCCAAGGTGACAAGATTCTAGATACCCCTTTAGCCAAAATTGGGGGGAAAGGATTATTTGTAAAAGAATTAGAAGCGGCGTTGTTGGATGGTCGTGCAGACTTGGCAGTTCATTCGATGAAAGATGTGCCAATGGCTTTGCCTGAAGGTTTAAGCTTGGCCGTGATTTGTGAGCGTGAAGACCCATTAGATGCTTTCGTTTCAAATACTTATAACAGTTTTGATGATTTACCCCAGGGTGCGAAGGTGGGAACGTCGAGCTTGCGCCGCAAATGCCAAATTTTAAAACAACGTCCAGACCTTGAGATTATTGATCTGCGTGGCAATGTGGGTACGCGTTTATCTAAACTCGATGCGGGTAACTATGATGCGATTATTTTGGCGAGTGCAGGGTTGAAGCGTCTGGGTTTAGGAGAGCGTATTCGTCATACTCTTGAGCCTGTTGTGAGTTTACCTGCAGTTGGACAAGGTGCATTGGGCCTAGAATGTCGTAGCCAAGATCAAACTGTATTGGATTTAATTTTGCCCTTAATGCATACAGAGACCAATGCCTGTGTACGCGCAGAACGTGCATTTAATGCATATCTAGAAGGTGGCTGCCAAGTACCGATTGCAGGTTATGCAACCTTAGAAAATGGTCAGATTCATTTGGAAGGTCGTGTCGGTAGTGTTGATGGTCAAACCTTGTTGAAAGCACAGCAAATAGGCCTTCCTGAACAAGCTGAACAACTCGGTGTCAAATTGGCACAAGACTTGTTAGCCCAAGGTGCAGGTGAAATTTTAAAGGCACTGTATTAATACATGCTTTTTATCAATACACGTCCAGCAGATCGTGCAACGCAGCTTAGCTTGACGCTACGCTCTGCGGGTGTGGCTGTGGCTGAGCTTCCATTACTTGAGCTTAAGCCACGGGCATGGTCAGAAGCATTGGCAGCGTGCTACGCCCAGTTGAGTGCTGCGGATGTATTGGTTGTAGTAAGCCCCTCTGCGGTCACCTTTGGTATGCAAGGTCTGCGTAAAGCAGGCATCTCACTTGAGCAGCTCGAACATATTCAATGGGTTGCAGTTGGTGACGCAACCGCAGCAAAGCTGGCTGATTATGGCATTCACAGTGTCGTACCGCAGGTGGAAACCTCGGAGGGAATGCTCACCTTAAGCCATTTAGAACAATTAGAGGCCGGGGCTTGCGTTGCGTTTTGGCGCGGTGAAGGTGGTCGTCAATTTATGATGCAGCAGTTGCTAGCACGTGGCATTCAGATTCTCAATTTGGTGCTATACGAACGGCATCTACCGGAAGAGACCACTCAAAAAGTAAAAACACTCATTTCTGAACATCAGTTGTCATCTCCGTATTGTATGTTGATCACCAGTGAGGCCAGTTGGCTCAATTGGCTTGACTTGATTCAGTCGCATTTATCAGTGCTGAGTCATGCACATTTTTTAGTTTTAGGTGTAAGGTTGTTCGAGCTACTTGAGCAAAGTCGTATAACACTGAACAAAGATTTTAAAATTATTCAACTCGAAGATTTAAACGCGACACACATATTGCAGCATGTGCAAGTCGTGCAGGGAAATACATGAAGAAGTTGTTTGTCGTTGTGGTCATTGTCGCCGTACTTTGGTTGGCTAAACTCAGTTTTGACTTGTTTCAGGTCAATGCTCAACAAACCGAACTGATGCAACAACAAACTTTATTGCAACAGCGCAATGCAGGTTTGAATGATCAGGTCGTGGCTTTGAAACGCCAGTTGAATGGCACAACGACCGAGATGTTGGCTGCAACGACATCGAATGCTTCGATTGCTGCTGAGGCGACCCATAGTATTGAGCCAATGATGGTTGTGGGCCAGCAACTTGATTTGGTTGAATTTGCCATGCAGCAACAACAATTTGCTGTCGCTTTGGAAAAATTAAACCAATTAGACCAACAATTAGATCAGTTGAGCTTGGCACCTGCACTGCGTATGAGTTTGCATCAGGTGATTCAAAAAGACCGTGAGACCTTAAAGCAATATGTGACAGAGCGTCAGTTGCAATCTGATAAAGTGAAAAATACCCTGCAATCGATCGATCAATTGTTAGAAAAAGAAATATTAAAGCCATACAGTTCAAAAGAGCAGCAAAAAGGTCTTTCTTTTTGGCAAAAATGGATTCAAGTCGAATCAGTCGAACAACCGAGTCCCGTATTAATGCAGCGTAGCTTGGTATTAAAAGAAATGCAGTTACGTTTAATTTTGGCTCAGCAAGTTTTAAATCAAGGACAATATCCTCAATTTCAACAAGAAATCACTGAAATTATGCAAATTATGCAGCAATTGCCAGATGCTTCATTAAAACCGATACGCCAACGTTTAGAACAATTAAAGGACATTCCGGTTATTTCTGTACCGCTATTAAATACTCGGGCACTCATAGGATAATCGACTATGAAACATATTTTATTGGCCTATTTATTTATTAGCTTATTGGTTGTTGCCATTATTAGTTTGCTGAGTTTTGAACATGGTGCAGGCTATGTGTATTTATACTGGCGTGAATGGCAAGTTCAATCCAATATTTGGTTTTTAGCATTATTGCTGGCACTACTGAGTTTGTTCGTGCAAATGCTTTGGTATGCGGTTAAACGCTATTTAAGTCGAGAGCAGCGTAAATCTGAAACAGTCTTTAGTTTTAATAAACTGCATCCCTATGAACAATTGGCTGTCATTTGGCTTTTAAATGCTGCGCAAGATCAAAAAAACTTTATTCAGCAAGCTTTTACTGAGTCTGGATTATTAAAAGGGGTGATTGATGCGCGTTTATATTGGATTCAGCAACAATATGAAACAGCATTAAATGCATTAACTCAGACCAATCCAATGGCTTTTGAACTTGCAGAATTGCAACGGATTGAAATTTATTTATCCCAACAAGAGGGTGAAAAGGCTTTAACGCATCTTGAATTTTTAAATCAACATGAATTATCGCCATGGTTGCAAAAAGTCAGCACTGCCTATGAGCAGCGTTTAACCACGCTATGGGGCATGTTTGCGTTGCAGTTTCCTTGGTTGTATTTGCGTTCAACACGTTATGGACATTTAGATGAGCTGACAAAACAAGCTTGGTTGGAACAATTATTATCTGCATTTGATCAAGCTGATGTCGATGATTTGCAGTATTTAAAGCAGCGTTATTTGGATTTGCAAGATCAAATAACAGAGCGTAAATATGCGGTCAAAGTGCTATGGTTGAAAGTCTTGTCTCGTATGCCAGAGATGAGTCAGGAGCATGAGCAATTGGCCATTCATTTGCTAGAACAGCAATTTAATAAAGAAGTATTCTTTTTGTGGTTCCAGCAAAAAATGCTGAAGCAAAACCCTGACTATGTGGCTGTAGAACAGCAGATTCGACGTTGGGAAGAAAAGTATCCTGCGCTGCCTGTTTTTAGTTTTGCAAAATGGAATATTTACCAAGCGACAGCACGCCAAGCTGAAGCAGATGCATTGTTAGAATTATATCCAGATGATGTATTAATGAGTTATTTACGCATCAAGTCAGCTTTAAATCAGCAGGATGAATTGATCAAACAATTAAATTTAGTATTTGAAAATAATGCCAATTTTATGGAAATTCGAATATAAGGACATAATATGCAAGAAAATTTAGCTCAATATTCATTGATTCATACTCAACACGTAGCTTGGGGGGATATGGATGCTTTTGGTCATGTAAATAACGTGCATTATTATCGTTATATGGAAAGTGCGCGGATTGGTTATTTAGATCAGTTGGATATATTTAATCAGTCTGTGGTTACGGTTGTTGCTTCAAGCCAGTGTAAATATTTAAGCCCCGTGGTTTATCCTGATATTTTAAAAGTGGCAACGCGCGTTGAAGAATTAAGAAATAGTGCATTTCGTATGGGTTATATATTATGGAGTGAACAGCAACAAAAAATCGTTGCAACAGGCGATGCGGTTATTGTGTGCGTGGATAAAATGACCCTGCAAAAAACCTCTATTCCAGAAAATATTAAAACCAAAATAAAAGCCTTAGAAAATTCAGTGGGAAATAATATTTAAATACAATTTAACTTTATATATTTTAAGGAGTCGTGTTAAAATATTGTAGTAAAATGAAAATTATTTATTGAATAAAAATTTTATTATAATATTATGAGCGAGTTTTCATAAGCATTATTAAAATGAAATTTCGGAGTTAAAGATTATGCCTGATATTAGTAATTTATCAGTTGAAGAGTTAAAGAAGCTTCAAGTAGAAGCTGAAGCACTGATTGCATCTAAAAAAGATCAAGCGATTGAAGATGCGTACAACCGTATTGTTGAAATTGCAGAAAATCTAGATTTAAGCGTTGAACAAATCCTTGAATTTGGTTCAAGCAAACGTAAAAAATCAACGCGTAAAGCGGTTGAGCCACGTTACCGTAGCAAAACCAATGCAGATGACACTTGGACTGGTCGTGGTAAGCAACCACGTTGGTTAGTGGCTGAGTTGGAAAAAGGCGCGAAACTAGAAGACTTCTTAATTTAAGAACAATTCATGAAATCGTCATATCCTGAGTTCAGGATAATTAAACCAGGCAAATGCCTGGTTTTTTTATCTCTTTGAATTGGCTATGCAGAAAAAGTATGCATAATGTGTCTATAAAGAAAAATGTTTAAATGATGGAAAAAAATTGATGGATCGGTTGTGGTGGGATGATCAATAAAACTAATAATATTCGGTGGCTCATTTTTGCTGCGATCAGTTTTTTAATTTTCGTTATGCTGCAAGTGCCAGCAGCGTGGCTCATTACAAAGTTTTATAAAAATAACCAAATGCTACATAACGTCAGTGGCAATATTTGGCATGGGCAAGCAGATTGGACACGAGGAAATTTGAAAGGCTCGTTAAACTGGAACACACGCCCGTGGGATTTGATTTTATTACGCTTGGGTGCAAATGTTGAAATTCATAGTGGCAATACCAAACTACAAGGTGTGATGGGGTATGGTTTTGGTAAAAGTATTAGTATTAAAAACTTAGAGGGTCAAATTGCTCCTGAAACCTTAAAAAGTTTTGCCGATTGGCAATGGCCAATGAATGCCATTCAATTAAAAGATGTGCAGTTTAAATATAAGCCACAACAGGGATTTAGTCGTTCATCAGGCGAGATACAGTGGGCAGGTGGGGATTTATCATTTAGCTTTGCACAGCGTCAAGAGTCAATGAATGTGCCTGCCATGTTGGCTCAATTAAAAGACGATAATGGCAAATTGTCGATTGATGTTCGAGATCAACGTGAACAAAAAATGATGAATATGTCACTTGAGCCAGACCTCATGTTGGATGTGCAATTAACCCAGCGCTTTTTGATGAATGTTGCTTCCTATGAAGGTAAGGCAGGATTAGATACGTATGTGATTAGTTCGCGTCAACCCCTATTGAGTGGGGTGAACTGATGGCTGACTATTTCGAAAAAATCCGCGAGATCAATTGGAAGCAAACAGATCGACTTGCACCTGTGGTCTTGGTTTTAATAATTTTGTACCTGTGCTGGAAGTTAGCCGCTTTATTTTGGTTATTGATTGCACCGCCACAAGCCATGCAGTTAGACCGAGTTGAATTGGGTTCACAGCAAACGCAAGTTCCTAATATTAGCTCTTTTGCCTTGTTTCAGGAAAACCGCAGTTCAGCAGCTGACGCGCAGTTAAATATGGTGTTACAAGGTGTGGTGGTTGGACAGCCAAGTCGCTACTCGTCGGCAGTGATTAAGGTCAATGAGAGTTCAGATCGCTACTTGGTTGGAGAAACCATTCAAGGTTCATCATATCAACTGGCTGAAGTTTATTGGGATAAGGTGATTTTAACGCAGGGTAATGGTGCACGGCGTGAATTAGCGTTCCAAGGTATTGAAAACGGATTAGATCAACCGATTGTCCCTACAGCCAATGCAACATCAGGCGGATCTTTGCAAAATAACAGCATGCAAAATGCAGCTAATCCTGCAAATTCAGGGCAAGGCACGACGCAGTCCGCGATTGGTCAGGCCGTACAACGCATGACAGAAAATCGTGAGCAATATCTGCAGGAAATGGGGGTGAATCCATCAGGTAATGGTGGGTTTGAGATTTCAAATCGAACACCTGCTGCCTTGAGAAATAAATTGGGTTTGCAACCGGGTGACCGCATCATGTCTTTAAATGGGCAGGCAGTCGGTGCAGGACAATCTGAGGCGCAATTATTAGAACAAGCCCGCCGTGAAGGGCAGGTGAAACTTGAAGTCAAACGTGGTGATCAAGTGATGACCATACAACAGGATTTTTAGTGATGTTTCATCACTTTATAGGGTTAGGAAACACAGGCGTATATGGCTTTATTTAATAATAACCGTTCAACTTTAGCTGCCTATGCCATGGTGCCCTTGGTTGCTATGGTCAGCACAGCAAGTTATGCACAAACATGGAAAATCAATTTACGTGATGCAGATCTTACGGCATTCATTAATGAAGTCGCAGATATCACGGGGAAAAATTTTGCAGTTGATCCACGGGTACGAGGAAATGTAACGGTTATTTCCAATAAGCCTTTAAATAAAAATGAAGTCTATGACCTGTTTCTCGGTGTATTGAATGTCAATGGCGTGGTAGCGATTCCATCAGGCAACACCATTAAACTGGTTCCAGACAGTAATGTAAAAAGCTCGGGCATTCCTTATGATGCGCGCCACCGTGCATCTGGAGACCAAATTGTCACCCGAGTGATTTGGCTTGATAACACCAATGCCAACGACTTAATTCCAGCCCTACGTCCATTGATGCCGCAATTTGCACATTTGTCAGCAGTGGCAGGGACCAATGCGCTGATTGTGTCAGATCGCGCAAGTAATATTTACCAGCTCGAAACGATTATTCGTAATTTAGATGGAACGGGTCAAAATGATATCGAAGCCGTGACGCTGCAATCGAGTCAGGCCGAAGAAATGATTGGGCTGTTAGAGTCGATGAGTTCGACCGGCGCATCAAAAGACCCAAAAGGGTCACGAATTCGTATCATCGCAGACAATCGAACCAATCGTATTATCATTAAAGGTGATACAGCGACACGTAAGCGTATTCGTAAGATTATTGAGACCTTAGATGTGCCTGCGGCAGATCGATTGGGTGGATTGAAAGTTTTTCGTCTAAAGTATGCAAGTGCAAAAAACTTGTCGGAAATCTTACAAGGCTTGGTCACGGGGCAGGCCGTTTCGAGTACGAATTCATCGAATAGCTCAAATAGCAGCACGATGAACAGTTTAATGAATGATAGTAACAGTTCAAATTCACAGTCATTCAGTTCACAAAACAACACCAGTTCTGGCATTAACCTCAACAGCAATAACTCTTCCAATAATACGCAAAACGGTATCTCAAGTTTTAACGCCAATGGCGTGAGTATTATTGCTGATGCAACACAAAATGCACTGATTGTAAAAGCAGATCCGCAGCTCATGCGAGAAATTGAATCTGCGATTCAGCAGCTCGATATTCGTCGTCAGCAAGTGCTGATCGAAGCGGCGATTATTGAAGTTGAAGGCACGGATACCGATCAGCTCGGTGTGCAATGGGCGTTGGGAGATATCAGTAGTGGTATCGGCTTAATTAACTTTGATAACTTTGGTTCTAGTTTAAAAAATATTGCCGCAGGATATTTAACTGGCGGCGCTGCGGGTGCAGGTAGCGCGGTGAGTGCCGGTACTTCTTTAGTTCTTGGTGATTATCGTGAAGGCAGTGATGGTTCGCGCAAACTCTATGGTGCGATGATTCAGGCCTTAAAAGAAAAAACCAAATCGAATCTATTATCTACACCGTCTATTGTGACGATGGACAACGAAGAAGCCTATATTGTGGTGGGTGAAAACGTTCCATTTGTGACAGGTTCGGTCACCACCAATGGTGGTACAGCCAATCCGTATACATCGATTGAGCGTAAAGATGTCGGTGTTACTTTGAAAGTTGTGCCGCATATTGGTGATGGCGGCTCGGTGCGTTTAGAGGTAGAGCAAGAAGTTTCTGATGTAAAAGACAATAAAGGTCAAGCGTCGGACTTGGTTACGACTAAACGTGCGATTAAAACCTCGATCTTGGCAGAGCATGGTCAAACGATTGTGTTGGGTGGTTTGATCTCTGACAATACATTGCATGGGCGTCAATCGGTTCCGGGGCTAGGGGCTATTCCTGTACTCGGCAAACTCTTTAGCTCGGAAGGAAAATCTAACAGTAAACGCAATTTACTGATCTTTATTCATCCGACTATTGTTGGAAATTCTGCCGATGTGAAGAAAATGTCTCAGCAGCGCTACAGTCAGCTCTATAGTCTGCAACTGGCACTGGATAATGACGGTAATTTTGCGAAATTACCTGAAAATGTGGATGATGTGTATCAACAGCGCATACCTGTTTCAAAAGGTACAGCGCCAGCCCCTGTGTATAAGACGGTACCGACAGCACCACAAATGACACAGCCAGCGGCAGTGGTCTCCACGCCAGTCGCCATTGAACCTGCGGTGAAGCGCCAAACCATTACCGTACCGAATGGCAAAGTGGCGGGCACGCCTTAGGTTAGACGGCAGGGTGGTTTAGCTTTGAAACCACAGCATGCTATGATGAAAAAAACGAGCAATAGAGAATTAACTTCATGACTTGGAAAATTCAAGCAATTTCTGGTGATTTAACAGGACAAGAAATTAGTATTGAGCGAGATATGTTGGTGGGGCGTCATCAACAAGCAGATATTGTTTTACAAGAATCTGATGTATCGCGTAAACATGCTGCCTTTGTACTGAAAGATCAGGCACTCTGGTTGCAAGATCTCAATTCATCTAATGGGACGTTTATTAATGATGTCCGTTTGACTGGTGAATCACTTTTAAAAGAAGGTGATATTGTACAGTTTGCCAGTGTGAAGTTTAGTTTATTGGCTCCAGCTAAAGCTGTTCAGATTCCAGCGGATATCGAACAAAGCGTTGAAGCATTGCAAACAGAAGAAATTACACCTGTTCAGCAGCCGTCTGAAGCTGTTGCAGTTTCTGAAAATGTGGCACAAGAGTCTGTAGCAAACACGTCTGAGACTAAGGCACAAGAGCCTGTCGTTAAAACCGCAGCACAACAAATGAATGATCAAGGTATGCCAGAGTTGAAAGAGCGAGATAGCTCAGTTCAATTGACTCGTGATGGTATGCCGACCAATGTAGATGTGCCTAAACCTGCACCAATTCCTGAGGGAATTGACGTAACTGCTGTTCCGAAAAATGAAGCATGTGATGTAGAAATTCCAGCGACATGTGTAGAGCAAGAGCGTGAAGCGCAAAAAAATGCCTCTGTGGGCTTAATCTCAGTCATTGTTTTAATCATTCTTGCAATTATTGCATGGGTCTTGTTTAAATAAACCGAGACATTCCTCAAAAGGCATGCATGGGCATGCCTTTTTTATGGGGAAAATTTACAAAAAAATAGAGGGACATTATGTTTGAAGTTCGTTTAGCAGAACGCCAAATGATTTTATTTGATCTGGATGGAACGCTAGTCGATTCAGCATCTGACTTACATCGTGCGATGAATATGAGTTTAAATGCGTTGCAATTACCGTTGGTCACAGAAGCGCAGGTGCGAAACTGGATTGGGAAAGGAACTTCATTGTTTTGTCATAGCGTACTTGAATACTTGACCGGGAAGGTGGATGCCGCACAGCACCATCTTTTACTGGAAACTTTTCTAAAGATTTACAATGCAGATCCTTGTGTTTTGACGCAGCCCTTTGACGGCATTCTAGAGTTCTTGGATTGGGCAAAAGCAGAAGAGAAAATTCTGATTTGTGTGACCAATAAACCAGAGCAACCGGCACGCAGTATTGTGCAGGCACTAGGTATGCATGAATACTTTGATGATGTGATTGGCGGAGATCGTTTTGAAGAGCGTAAACCACATCCCAAGCAGCTAGAGTATTGTGCGGAGCATTATGCCTTGCCGAAACAGCAAATTTTGATGGTGGGTGATTCTGTCAATGATGTAGAGGCAGCACGTCGTGCGGGTATTGATTGTATTGTGGTCAGCTATGGCTATAATCATGGTGAAAATATTCGAGATTGTCAGCCGCAGCACGTGGTTGATAACTTAAAAGAATTATTGGGTTGAAATAAGTAGGGTTAAGGAAGTGAAAATGAGCAAGTGTGTAGGTTTTCGATGGCGTCACTCAATCAGCATGAGAAGAAATTAACTGAAATTGACCACGCGAAATATAGAGAAACCCAAATGACTACACAAACTCAATTTGAACAACTGAAAACTGCTGGATATAACTTGATTCCGGTATATCGTCAGCGCTTGGCAGATACAGAAACTCCACTTTCTGTCTTTGCGCGATTAAAACAACATAAACAAGCCTATTTATTTGAATCTGTAGAGGGTGGCGAAAACTGGGCGCGTTACTCCATTATTGGCTTGGGCGAGTCCACCGTATTTTCGTGTAATGAAGGGCAGTTGACCGTTCAACATGCTGATGGCTCGGTTGAAAAACAACAATGTGCTGACCCATTTCAATACATTCGTGACTTCCAAGCACAATATAAAGTGCCTACACAGCAAGATTTGCCAGCGTTGCCGAGCTTTACCGGTGGATTGGTTGGATACTTTGGTTATGATGCTGTACGTTATATCGAACCAAAGCTCAATAACGTTCCAGAAGCTGACCCGGTCGGGATTCCGGATATTTGGATGATGCTATCAAAAACCGTCATCGTCTTTGATAACCTTAAGGATACCTTATTCTTAATTGTGCATGCCGATGTAAATGATGCTGAGGCCTATACCAAGGCGCAGCAACAATTGGATGAGCTAGAAGAACTTTTGGCAACCCCAATTGCACTCAAAGCAAATAAGCATACTGCACCACAGTTTGAATCCATCACTGGACATGACAATTTTATTGATTCTATTGCGAAAGTAAAAGAGTACATTAAGGCCGGTGATGTGATGCAGGTTGTGCCGGGCCATCGTATGGTATCCGATTTTGATGGTGAGCCTTTGCAGGTCTATCGTGCACTACGTCACCTCAATCCATCGCCATATTTGTTCTTGGTGCAAGGGCAGACACTAGAAAATGACATTCCTTTTCATATCGTCGGTTCATCACCTGAAATTTTGTCCCGTTTAGAAAATGGTGTGGCAACAGTTCGTCCTTTGGCGGGAACGCGACCACGGGGTAAAACAAAAGAAGAAGATTTAGCGCTAGAAAAAGATTTGCTATCTGATGAAAAAGAAATTGCAGAGCATTTGATGTTGATCGATTTGGGGCGAAATGATGTTGGACGCGTTTCTAAAATCGGTAAAGTTCACGTGACTGATCAAATGGTGATCGAACGTTATTCGCATGTCATGCACATTGTGTCAAATGTGCAAGGTGAAGTACGTGATGATGTCGATGCTTTGGATGTTTTTAAGGCAACATTCCCTGCGGGCACGCTTTCAGGCGCACCAAAAATCCGTGCTATGGAAATTATTGACGAAGTTGAACCAGTAAAACGTGGAATTTTTGGTGGTGCTGTTGGTTATTTAGGCTGGCATGGTGAAATGGACATGTCGATTGCGATTCGTACCTGTGTAATTCGAGAAAATAAGGTCTATGTTCAAGCTGGAGCAGGGGTAGTTTATGACTCAAATCCTGAATCAGAGTGGAATGAAACCCAAATAAAAGCTCGCGCAGTGATCAAAGCGGTTGAATTATCATCAAATGGATTGATTTTATGAGTTTTTCACGTTTTTTTTAGAAAAAACACTTGCAAGGATTTCAAGATTTGCTAAACTGCACACCGTTCCGATACGAAACGTACGAAACACTAAGAAACGCCGGCATAGCTCAGTTGGTAGAGCAACTGACTTGTAATCAGTAGGTCCACAGTTCGAATCCGTGTGCCGGCACCATCTTAGAGAGTTTGAGAGTGAGTAGAAAGAACGGCACTGAAGTAAGTGTAAAATGGTGAGGTTCCCGAGCGGTCAAAGGGGGCGGACTGTAACTCCGCTACGAAAGTTTCGAAGGTTCGAATCCTTCCCTCACCACCAATTTTAAGACTTCAATAAGTGGTTTGTACCAACATCGTGCGGGAGTAGCTCAGTTGGTAGAGCGGTAGCCTTCCAAGCTACATGTCGCGAGTTCGACCCTCGTCTCCCGCTCCATATCTATTGAAGTGCTTATATTTGCTCTTATAGCTCAGTGGTAGAGCACTCCCTTGGTAAGGGAGAGGTCTCGAGTTCAAATCTCGATAAGAGCTCCAGATTTTACAGTTTAGCAACTTTAAATGTTGCACAAGATTCCAGAAGCAGGCTTTTTAGTCTGCTTTTCAAGTATTGGGTGTTTATTTTTTTAGGCGATATGTCGGAGCTGGGTTTTACTCAGAATTGTGTTCGACGTAAACGAGGAAGAAAAGCATGGCTAAGGCTAAGTTTGAACGTAATAAGCCACACGTTAACGTGGGGACAATCGGTCACGTTGACCATGGTAAAACGACTTTAACAGCTGCGATTGCAACTGTATGTGCAAAAAAATTCGGTGGTGAAGCGAAAGATTACGCTGCAATCGACTCTGCACCAGAAGAAAAAGCACGTGGTATTACAATTAATACTTCACACGTAGAATACGATTCTCCAATCCGTCACTACGCTCACGTAGACTGCCCAGGTCACGCCGATTATGTTAAAAACATGATTACTGGTGCTGCGCAAATGGATGGTGCGATCCTTGTATGTGCTGCGACTGATGGTCCAATGCCACAAACTCGTGAACACATCCTTCTTTCTCGTCAGGTAGGTGTACCTTACATCGTTGTATTCTTAAACAAATGCGACCTTGTTGACGACGAAGAGCTTCTTGAATTAGTAGAAATGGAAGTTCGTGAACTTCTTTCTACTTATGACTTCCCAGGCGACGACACCCCAGTAATCCGTGGTTCTGCTCTTGCAGCGCTTAATGGTGAAGCTGGTCAATATGGCGAAGACGCAGTAGTTGCTCTTGTTGAAGCTCTTGACTCTTACATTCCAGAGCCAGAACGTGCTATCGACCTTGCATTCCTTATGCCAATCGAAGATGTATTCTCAATTTCAGGTCGTGGTACAGTAGTAACTGGCCGTGTTGAAACTGGTATCGTGAAAGTAGGCGAAGAAGTTGAAATCGTTGGTATTAAAGATACAGTTAAAACAACTGTAACTGGCGTAGAAATGTTCCGTAAACTTCTTGACGAAGGTCGTGCGGGCGAGAACTGTGGTGTTCTTCTACGTGGTACTAAACGTGAAGACGTTCAACGTGGTCAAGTATTGGCTAAACCAGGTACAATCAAACCGCATACTAAATTCGACGCAGAAGTATACGTACTTTCTAAAGACGAAGGTGGTCGTCATACTCCATTCCTTAACGGTTACCGTCCACAGTTCTACTTCCGTACAACTGACGTAACTGGTGCGATCGCGCTTAAAGAAGGCGTTGAAATGGTTATGCCTGGTGACAACGTGGAAATGTCAGTAGAATTAATCCACCCAATCGCAATGGACGCTGGCTTACGCTTCGCGATCCGTGAAGGTGGCCGTACAGTTGGTGCGGGTGTTGTTTCTAAAGTAACTGCATAATATAATACAGTTATCTTTGTACAGATCGAGAGTTTCGACTCTCGATTTGCTCTGCAGGTCAGTAGTTCAATTGGTAGAGCGTCGGTCTCCAAAACCGAATGTTGGGGGTTCGAGTCCCTCCTGGCCTGCCAAATTTTTTTAAAAAGAAGCTTGATGCTGGCTCAACTGGTCATATAATAAGTCGCGAATCCTACGACGAGTACAAAAATGTCGAATGATAAATCGCGTGACGCATTAAGCGACGCGCCAATTCCTCAAAGAAATAATCCTGCTGAAGTTGTTAATTCTGGTTCCCCTTTAGACTATGTTCTGTGGGTTATCGCGTTGATTTTACTCGGTAGTTCTATGATGGTGAATCAACATTTGCCAGCATACTGGGCACCAGCGAATGATGTTTGGGTCCGTGTTGGGGTAATTTTGGCTTGTATCATCGTGGCTTTAGGTTTATTATACGCCACCCATCAAGGCAAAGGCTTTGTTCGATTGTTGAAAGATGCTCGAATTGAGTTACGTCGAGTGACTTGGCCAACCAAGCAAGAGACCATGACCACATCTTGGCAGGTACTTGCGGTAGTCTTAGTGGCATCTATTTTATTATGGTGCTTTGACTATGCTTTGAGCTGGTTAATGAAGTTTATTATCGGGTAAGAGAGCTATGAAACGTTGGTACATTATTCATGCCTATTCAGGCTATGAAAAACAAGTGTTACGCTCACTTAATGATCGAATCCAGCGTAGCGCTGTAGCCGATAGCTTTGGTGAAGTCCTTGTCCCTACTGAAGAAGTAGTGGAAATGAAGGATGGTAAGAAACGTAAATCTGAGCGTAAATTCTTTCCTGGCTATGTGTTAGTCGAGATGGAAATGAATGATGAAACTTGGCACATTGTTAAAGAATGTCCAAAAGTATTAGGTTTCATTGGTGGTACTGCAGAAAAACCTGCACCAATTACGCAAAAAGAAGCTGATGCGATTCTTGCACGTGTACGCAATACTGGCGAAGCACCTCGTCCTAAGACGATGTTTGAACCAGGTGAAGAATTACTCGTAATTGACGGTCCATTCACCGACTTTAAAGGCGTGGTGGAAGAAGTTCTATACGATAAGTCACGTTTAACGTTGACGATTAATGTATTTAATCGACCAACTCAAGTTGAACTGGAATTTCGCCAAGTCGAAAAATCAGTTTAATTTAACTTGGTTGATAAACGCCCGATTTGTTATGAGTCGGGCATTGTTGTTGTAACGGTATCGTTACTTAAATGTATGGGGAGCCTAGCGGCGTTAGTACCCAGAGGTAATTGAAATGGCTAAGAAGATTGACGGCTATATCAAGCTGCAAGTTCCAGCTGGTAAAGCAAATCCATCTCCACCGATTGGTCCTGCACTAGGTCAACGTGGTGTTAACATCATGGCATTCTGTAAAGAATTCAATGCTGCGACACAAAAAGTTGAAGCTGGTCTTCCAATTCCAGTAGTGATCACTGTGTACAACGACAAGTCGTTCACATTCATCATGAAAACTCCTCCTGCTGCGATTCTTCTTAAGAAAGCTGCGGGCATCCAAAAGGGTTCAGCTGTACCTAACAAGACTAAAGTTGGTAAGTTGACTCGCGCTCAATTAGAAGAAATTGCGACTACTAAAGAACCAGATCTTACTGGTGCTGATTTAGACGCACGTGTACGTACCATTGCTGGTTCTGCGCGTTCTATGGGCTTGGAAGTGGAGCTATAAGACATGGCTAAATTAACTAAACGTCAAAAAGCCATTGTTGCTGCTGTTGAAGCTAACAAAGTTTACACTTTGGAAGAAGCAGTTGCAGTTCTTAACGGCCTTCCAGCAGTAAAATTCAAAGAATCTTTGGATGTTGCTGTAAACCTAGGTGTTGATCCTCGTAAATCTGACCAAGTTGTTCGTGGCGCGACTACACTTCCTGCAGGTACTGGTAAAACTGTACGTGTAGCTGTGTTTGCTCAAGGCGCTGCTGCTGAAGCTGCTAAAGCTGAAGGCGCGGACGTTGTTGGTTTTGATGATCTTGCTGAAAGCATCCAAGCGGGTAACCTTGACTTTGACGTAGTAATTGCAGCTCCGGATGCAATGCGCGTTGTTGGTAAGTTGGGTACGATTCTTGGTCCACGTGGCTTAATGCCAAACCCTAAAGTGGGTACTGTAACTCCTGACGTAGCTTCTGCTGTTAAAAACGCGAAAGCTGGTCAAGCACGTTACCGTGTAGACAAAGCTGGTATTATCCACGCTGCGATCGGTCAAGTAGGTTTCACTGCTGAAGCTGTTCGTTCAAACGTTGAAGCTCTTGTAGCTGACCTTAAGAAAGCAAAACCTGCTACTTCTAAAGGTGTTTACATCCAAAAGATCACTCTAAGCTCTACTATGGGTCCTGGTCTTGTTGTTGATGTGGCAAACGTTTCTAAATAAGTTTCGACTTATTACAGAATTTTAAAGCCCTGAGTAATATTTGAAGCACCGCTTTAAATATTACGCAAGAAACGTTCCGTCGTATATTGCGTGATTCAGGCAAACTTTGAATTGATAAATTTAGATTTATCAGCGTCAAAGACCTCAGGCGAGGGGAGTTTTATGCTTTCTTCTTAATAGCCCAGCCTGAGTAGACGCGGTGGTGTGATTTGTTCCTCCTCCGCGTGTTGGTTCAGTGATGAGCTAACGAATTGGGAGTGCATCTGTATAGGTGCATAAATCACCGTTAGGAGGTTTTACAATGGCTCTTCTTATCGAAGGCAAAAAACAGATCGTAGCTGAAGTAACTGAAGTTGCTTCTACTGCGTATGCTGCTGTTGTTGCTGACTATCAAGGTTTAACTGTTGAGCAATTAACTGCTCTACGTGTTGAAGCTCGTAAACTAGGTGTTGCTACTCGTGTAGTTCGTAACACTTTGGCTAAACGTGCTCTTCAAGATACTCAATTCAATATCTTGAGCGACAACCTTGTTGGCCCAACAATCTTAGCTTTCTCAACTTCTGAAGACGACATGGGCGCAGCTGCTCGTTTGTTCGAAGAATTTGCTAAAACTAATAAAGCATTTGAACTTAAAGCTGCTGCATTTGACGGTAAAGTTTATCAAGGTGCTGAAGTTAGCGTTATCGCGAACCTTCCAAACCAAGAGAAAGCGCTTACTATGCTTGCAAACGTTCTTCAAGCTCCTATTTCGAAATTGGGTCGCCTTATTACTGCGCTCAAAGAGAAAAACGAGTCAGAAGCTGCTTAAGCTTAAATCAATTTACACACCATTCAATACCCATTTGGAGTTACTCTCATGGCTTTAACAAACGAAGAAATCTTAAACGCAGTTGCTGAAAAAACTGTTCTTGAACTTGTTGAACTTATTTCTGCTTTCGAAGAAAAATTCAACGTATCTGCTGCTGCTGTAGCAGTTGCTGCTGCTCCTGGCGCTGCTGGTGCTGCTGCTGAAGAACAATCAGAATTCAACGTTGAGTTGACTTCTTTCGGTGCTAACAAAGTTGCTGTAATTAAAGCAGTTCGTGAAGCTACTGGCCTTGGTCTTAAAGAAGCTAAAGATCTTGTTGAAAGCGCTCCTTCAGTTCTTAAAGAAGGCGTTTCTAAAGAAGAAGGCGAAGAACTTAAGAAAAAACTTGAAGAAGCTGGTGCTACAGTTACACTTAAGTAATCTTAAGGGGAGTCGATTTTTTTATAATCGGCTCCAAAAAATGGCTGGTGGCCCTTGGGTCATCAGCCTTTTTGCGTTACAATAATCGGCTCGATTTTTGTTTGCATGATATAAAAATCATACAAATTAAAAATAATTTATAAAACCAAACGCTTACCAATATTTTTCAGTAAAAAATATTGTTAAGCGTTTTAATACCACTAAAAATTGCAGCATTTGTGAAAGTGGTGGCCATATCGGCCTGCGTAATTCCTTCTAAGTTCGTTCTGCAGGCGGACTTAGTTTACTTTCCGAGGACTCCAGATGGCATACTCATATACCGAAAAGAAACGGATCCGTAAGAATTTTGGTAAATTGCCCAAGGTAATGGATGTTCCGTACTTGCTCGCGATTCAAGTCGACTCGTACCGAACTTTCCTTCAAGACGGCAAAACTCCAAAAAACCGCGAAGATATCGGTCTCCAAGCCGCATTTCGTTCAGTTTTTCCTATTGAAAGTTATTCTGGCAATGCTGCTTTAGAATTTGTTGAGTATAGTCTTGGTAAGCCTGAATTTGATGTGCGCGAATGTATTCTTCGTGGCTCAACTTATGCGGCGCCAATGCGTGTAAAAATTCGTCTGATCATTAAAGATCGCGAAACTAAAACAATCAAAGATGTGCGTGAGCAAGAAGTCTACATGGGTGAAATGCCACTTATGACAGACAACGGTACCTTTGTGATCAATGGTACTGAGCGTGTAATCGTATCTCAATTACACCGTTCACCAGGTGTATTCTTTGATCACGATAAAGGCAAAACTCACTCTAGCGGTAAAGTTCTTTATTCTGCTCGTATCATTCCTTACCGTGGTTCATGGTTAGACTTTGAATTCGATGCAAAAGATCTTGTATATGTTCGTATTGACCGTCGTCGTAAATTACTTGCGACTGTTGTGCTTCGTGCCTTGGGTTATAATAACGAACAAATCCTAGACATGTTCTACGAAAAAGTACCTGTATATCTTGATATGGGTAGCTATCAAATTGACTTGGTTCCAGAACGTCTACGTGGCGAAATGGCACAGTTTGATATCGTGGGTACAGACGGTAAAACAATTGTTGAACAAGGTAAACGTATTAACGCGCGCCATGTTCGTCAAATGGAAGCAGCAGGTCTTGAAAAACTTTCTGTTCCTGATGAATACCTATATGAACGTATCGTTGCTGAAGATGTAACGTTACGTGATGGCGAAGTTGTTGCGGCAAATACCGTACTTAGCCATGAAATTATGGTGAAATTGGCTGAGGGCGGCGTTAAGCAATTCAACGTACTTTATACCAATGACATCGACCGTGGTCCATTCATTGCGGACTCTTTACGTGCAGATACTACAACTGGTCGTGAAGAAGCACTTGTAGAAATCTACAAAGTGATGCGTCCGGGTGAGCCACCAACAAAAGAAGCTGCTGAAAACTTATTCAATAACTTGTTCTTCTCTTCTGAACGTTATGACTTATCACCAGTAGGTCGTATGAAGTTCAACCGTCGTTTGGGTCGTCCTTACGAAGTGGGTACGGATCAGAAGTCTCGTGAAGTTGAAGGTATTCTTTCAAACGAAGACATCACTGATGTATTGAAAACATTAGTTGAAATCCGTAACGGTAAAGGTGAAGTCGACGATATCGATCACTTGGGTAACCGTCGTGTTCGTTCTGTTGGTGAAATGACAGAAAACCAATTCCGTGTTGGTCTAGTTCGTGTTGAACGTGCTGTTAAAGAACGTTTATCTCAAGCTGAAACTGATAACTTGTCTCCGCAAGATTTAATCAATGCGAAACCAGTTGCTGCTGCAATCAAAGAATTCTTTGGTTCAAGCCAGTTGTCTCAGTTCATGGACCAAAACAACCCGTTGTCTGAAATTACACACAAACGTCGTGTATCAGCATTGGGCCCAGGTGGTTTGACTCGTGAGCGTGCGGGCTTCGAAGTACGTGACGTACATCAAACTCACTACGGTCGTGTATGTCCAATTGAGACTCCTGAAGGTCCAAACATTGGTTTGATTAACTCATTGTCTGTATACGCTAAATGTAACAGCTTCGGTTTCTTGGAAACTCCATACCGTAAAGTTGTTGATGGTCGTGTAACGGATGATGTTGAATACCTTTCTGCGATTGAAGAAGTAGGTACTGTGATTGCACAGGCCGATTCTGGTATCGATAAAGACGGTAACTTAACTGAAGAATTCGTATCTGTACGTCACCAAGGTGAATTCGTACGTATTCCACCAGAAAAAGTAACGCATATGGATGTATCTGCTCAGCAGGTGGTATCTGTAGCGGCATCACTTATTCCGTTCCTTGAACACGATGATGCCAACCGTGCATTGATGGGTTCAAACATGCAGCGTCAGGCTGTTCCTACATTACGTGCTGACAAACCGCTTGTTGGTACAGGTATGGAAGCAAACGTAGCGCATGACTCGGGTGTGTGTGTACTTGCGAAACGTGGTGGTCGTATTGAATTCGTTGATGCTTCTCGTGTCGTTATTCGTGTAAACGAAGAAGAGATGGTGGCAGGCGAAGCAGGTGTAGATATCTACAACCTGATCAAATACACACGTTCGAACCAAAATACATGTATCAACCAAAACGTTGTTGTACGTTTAGGTGATAAAGTTGCACGTGGTGACGTTCTTGCTGATGGTCCATCAACAGATGGCGGTGAATTGGCATTGGGTCAAAACATGCGTGTAGCGTTCATGACTTGGAACGGTTACAACTACGAAGACTCGATCTTATTATCAGAGCGTGTACTTCAAGAAGATCGTTTAACGTCTATACACATCCAAGAGCTTTCATGTGTTGCACGTGATACCAAATTGGGTGCTGAAGAAATTACAGCGGATATCCCGAACGTGGGTGAAGCTGCACTTTCTAAATTGGATGAATCAGGTATCGTTTATATCGGTGCTGAAGTAACTGCTGGTGACATTCTTGTAGGTAAAGTAACGCCTAAAGGTGAAACTCAGTTAACTCCGGAAGAAAAATTGCTTCGCGCAATCTTCGGTGAAAAAGCGGCTGACGTAAAAGACTCTTCATTACGTGTATCTTCATCTGTGAAAGGTACTGTAATTGACGTTCAAGTATTTACACGTGACGGTCTTGAAAAAGACGAACGTGCTCAAGCAATTGAGAAAGCACAACTTGATGCTTACCGTAAAGACTTGAAAGAAGAATACAAAATCTTCGAAGAAGCGGCTCGTGAACGTATTGTTCGTCTATTGAAAGGTCAAGAATCTAACGGTGGCGGTACAACTAAACGCGGTGACAAATTAACTGAAGAGTTATTGTCTGGTCTTGAGTTGGTTGATCTTATTGAAATCCAACCAGTTGACGAAGCGATTGCTGAGCGTTTAACTCAAATTCAAGTGTTCTTGAAAGAGAAGAGCCTTGAAATTGACGAAAAATTTGCAGAGAAAAAACGCAAACTTTCTACAGGTGATGAACTAACAACTGGCGTATTGAAAGTTGTTAAAGTTTACTTGGCTGTAAAACGTCGCATCCAACCGGGTGATAAAATGGCGGGTCGTCACGGTAACAAAGGTGTTGTATCAAACATCTTGCCTGTAGAAGACATGCCACACGATGCAAACGGTGTTCCAGTTGATGTTGTACTTAACCCACTGGGTGTACCATCACGTATGAACGTGGGTCAGATTCTTGAAACTCACTTAGGTATGGCAGCTAAAGGTCTTGGCGATCAAATCGACAAGATGATGAAAGAGCAACGTACTGTACTTGAGCTTCGTGATTTCTTAGACAAGATTTACAACAAAGTTGGTGGCGAACAAGAAGATCTTGATAGCTTGACTGATGAAGAAATCTTGGTGCTTTCAGGTAACTTGCGTAAAGGTGTTCCTTTAGCAACACCAGTATTTGATGGTGCTGAAGAATCACAAATTAAAGAATTGTTAGAACTTGGTGGCATTTCACGTACTGGTCAAACAGTATTGTATGATGGTCGTACAGGTGAACGTTTTGACCGTCCAGTAACTGTAGGTTACATGTACATGTTGAAACTGAACCACTTGGTTGACGACAAGATGCATGCGCGTTCTACTGGTTCTTACTCTCTAGTAACTCAACAGCCGCTTGGTGGTAAAGCACAATTCGGTGGTCAGCGTTTCGGTGAGATGGAAGTATGGGCACTCGAAGCTTACGGTGCAGCATACACACTTCAAGAAATGCTTACTGTGAAGTCGGATGACGTTGAAGGTCGTACCCGTATCTATAAGAACATTGTAGATGGTAACCATTACATGGACCCAGGTATGCCTGAATCGTTCAACGTATTGACCAAAGAGATCCGTTCTTTAGGTATCAACATTGAACTGAAAAATGGTGACTAATTAGCTCCATTGAATCTCCCTTGCGAAGCAGTGCTTCTCACCTCTTTAATCAAGAGGAGCAAGGGGGATTTCTCAGTTAAAAAACAATATTTGTGACCCAGTTGTGAAGTGAAAATCTCCACAACACACGGAGAAAAAAATTGAAAGACTTGCTCGATATCATGCGCAAAAAGACGGATTCAGACGGTCATGCTCCTGTAGAGTTTGATCGCATCCGTATTGGTCTTGCGTCACCAGAAATGATTAAGTCGTGGTCTCATGGTGAAGTTAAAAAGCCTGAAACCATTAACTACCGTACGTTCAAACCTGAACGTGATGGTTTATTCTGTGCCAAAATCTTTGGTCCAGTAAAAGATTACGAATGCTTGTGTGGTAAATACAAGCGTATGAAATACAAAGGCGTCATTTGTGAAAAATGTGGCGTTGAAGTAACAACTGCAAAAGTACGTCGTGAGCGTATGGGTCATATTGACCTTGCTTCTCCAGTTGCGCATATTTGGTTCTTAAAATCACTTCCTAGCCGTATCGGTCTGCTTTTAGACATGACTTTACGTGATATCGAACGTGTATTGTATTTCGAATCATACGTTGTAACTGACCCAGGTATGACTCCACTTGAGAAATACCAACTTCTAAACGATGAAGAATACTTCACGGCTTTAGAAGAACATGGTGATGAATTCACTGCGAAAATGGGTGCAGAAGCAGTTCAAGATTTGTTGAAAGACATCGATCTTGAAGCTGAAATTTCACGTCTTCGTGAAGAAATTCCAAATACAACTTCAGAAACGAAGCTTAAAAAAGCCTCTAAACGTCTGAAATTGATGGAAGCGTTCAAAGAGTCGAACAACAAGCCAGAATGGATGGTGATGAATGTACTTCCAGTACTTCCACCTGATCTTCGTCCGTTGGTTCCTCTAGAAGGTGGTCGTTTTGCGACTTCTGACTTGAACGATCTTTACCGTCGTGTAATCAACCGTAACAACCGTTTAAAACGTCTTCTAGACCTTGCAGCACCAGACATTATCGTACGTAACGAAAAACGTATGTTACAAGAGTCTGTAGATGCATTGCTTGATAACGGTCGTCGTGGTCGCGCAATTACCGGTTCGAACAAACGTCCTCTTAAATCTTTGGCAGACATGATCAAAGGTAAACAAGGTCGTTTCCGTCAAAACTTATTGGGTAAACGTGTCGATTACTCTGGTCGTTCGGTAATTACTGTAGGTCCGACTTTACGTCTGCACCAATGTGGTCTTCCGAAAAAAATGGCGCTTGAATTATTCAAACCATTCATTTTCGCGAAACTACAAGCGTCTGGCCAAGCGACAACCATTAAAGCTGCGAAAAAAATGGTTGAGCGTGAAACTCCAGAAGTTTGGGATGTACTTGCTCACGTAATTCGTCAACATCCAGTGATGTTGAACCGTGCGCCTACACTTCACCGTTTGGGTCTTCAAGCATTTGAACCAACCCTGATTGAAGGTAAAGCAATCCGTCTTCATCCGTTAGTTTGTGCGGCATTTAACGCCGACTTCGATGGTGACCAAATGGCGGTACACGTACCATTAACACTTGAAGCTCAGTTAGAAGCTCGTGCGTTAATGATGTCAACAAACAACATTCTTTCTCCTGCGAACGGTGAGCCAATCATCGTACCTTCTCAGGACGTTGTCTTAGGCTTGTACTACATCACTCGTGATGCGATCAATGCCAAAGGTGAAGGCATGGTGTTTGCGGATACTGACGAAGTAAACCGTGCACTTGCAACAGGTCAAGTTGATTTACACGCTCGCGTAAAAGCACGTGTACACCAAACTGTCATTGACGAAAATGGTAACCGTGAACAACAAACCATTGTTGTAGACACAACTCCAGGTCGTTGTTTACTTTGGGAAGTTGTACCTGAAGGTATGGATTTCCAACAAATCAACGTTGAGATGACTAAAAAGAACATCTCTAAATTGATCAACTCTTGCTACCGTAAATTAGGTCTAAAAGATACTGTTATCTTCGCTGACCAATTGATGTACTTGGGCTTCCGTCAAGCGACTCACTCAGGTGTGTCTGTTGGTATGGAAGACATGTTGATTCCGCCACAAAAACAAGCAATTATCGAAAAAGCTGAAGTTGAAGTTCGCGAAATTGAACAACAATTTGAACAAGGTTTCGTAACTGCCGGCGAACGTTATAACAAAGTTGTCGATATTTGGGCGCGTACAAACGACCAAGTAGCGAAAGCGATGATGGACAACTTATCTTTCACTACTGTTAAAAACAAACAGGGTGAAGACGAGAAACAAAAATCATTCAACTCGATCTATATGATGTCTGACTCAGGTGCCCGTGGTTCGGCAGCTCAGATTCGTCAGTTAGCGGGTATGCGTGGTTTGATGGCGAAACCAGATGGTTCGATCATTGAAACACCAATTAAAGCAAACTTCCGTGAAGGTTTGACTGTACTTCAGTACTTCATTTCAACACACGGTGCACGTAAAGGTTTGGCCGATACTGCATTGAAAACTGCGAACTCAGGTTACTTGACTCGTCGTTTGGTTGACGTTGCACAAGACTTGGTAATTACTGAGCCAGATTGTGGTACTTTCGACGGTCTTGTAATGACTCCGTTCATTCAAGGTGGCGATGTCATCGAGAACTTAGGTACTCGAGTATTGGGTCGCGTACTTGCTGAAGATGCGAAGAAACCAGGTTCGGATGATGTGATTCTTCCACGTAATACTTTAATCGACGAAAAACTTGCAAACTACTTAGAAGAGCAAGGTGTCGATGAAGTGAAAGTACGTTCAGTTGTAAACTGTGAATCTACTTTCGGTGTATGTGCGAAATGTTACGGTCGTGACCTTGCTCGCGGTCACTTGGTGAATCCAGGTGAATCTGTGGGTGTAATGGCTGCTCAATCAATTGGTGAGCCAGGTACACAGTTAACAATGCGTACGTTCCACGTAGGTGGTGCTGCGAGCCGAACTTCTGCTGCTAACAGCGTACAAGTTCGTAACAAAGGTACAGTACGTTTCCACAATGTGAAAACAGTACAACACGCTAAAGGTCACTTGGTATCAACTTCACGTTCAGGTGAAATCGGTATCGCAGATGACATCGGTCGTGAACGCGAACGTTACAAAATTCCATACGGTGCTTCAATCATCATTAAAGATGGCGAAGCTGTGGAAGCTGGCGGTATCGTAGCGACTTGGGATCCGCATACACATCCACTTGTTACCGAAGTTGCAGGTAAAGTGCGTTTCAGCCAAATCGCTGATGGCGTAACTGTGACATCGAAAACTGATGATGCAACAGGTATGACTACAATCGAAATCTTACCAGTGACTTCACGTCCTGCGTCAGGTAAAGATATGCGTCCAGCGGTTGTATTGGATACAACTGATGGTGGCGAACAGTTCTACTTCTTGCCACAAAATACGATTCTGACTGTTCGTGATGGCGAAACAATTGGTGTCGGTGACGTAATTGGTCGTGTACCACAAGAATCTTCACGTACTCGTGATATTACCGGTGGTCTTCCACGCGTAGCTGACTTGTTCGAAGCACGTAAACCGAAAGAACACGCGATCCTTGCTGAAATTTCAGGTATCGTAAGCTTCGGTAAAGAGACCAAAGGTAAGAACCGTCTTGTGATTACTCCGGATGATGGCTCTGAGATTTACGAAGAGCTAATTCCGAAATGGCGTACGATTAACGTGTTCGAAGGCGAGCATGTGAACCGTGGTGAAACCATTTCTGATGGTCCGCAAAACCCACACGACATCTTACGTTTGAAAGGCGAAGTTGCACTGACAAACTACATCGTGAACGAAGTTCAGGACGTATACCGTCTGCAAGGTGTAAAAATCAACGACAAGCATATTGAAGTGATCGTACGTCAAATGCTTCGTAAAGTTGAAATCACTGACGGTGGTGATACAAGCTTCATCAAAGGCGAGCAAGTGGAATACATCCGCGTTGTTCAAGAAAACCAAGCTGTGGCAGCTCAGAACAAGTTTCCAGCGAAGTTTGAACGTCAATTGATGGGTATTACCAAAGCGTCGCTTTCTACTGACTCGTTCATTTCTGCTGCATCGTTCCAGGAAACAACTCGTGTGTTAACTGAAGCTGCTGTAACAGGTAAAGAAGATGAATTACGTGGTCTGAAAGAAAACGTAGTTGTAGGTCGTCTGATCCCAGCGGGTACAGGTTTGGCTTACCACTTAGAACGTCGTCGTCAGGAGTCTGAAGCTGCAGAGCTTGAGCTTCACAATGACTTCTCTGATGTAGATCAAGCGTTAAGCCAAGCATTTAGCGATGAATTTAACGGTCTTTAATTAGCCCTTAAATCATTCCAAAAAAGCCACCTTCGGGTGGCTTTTTTTATGTGGATGAATTGAAAATTAAAGCTTTCCTAATATTGAAATATTTCCTATAGTAAAAATAGAACATAACAAATCTCTTGATTTTTAAACTTAAACATAACGGGGTCTTTTGATGAAATTCACACAGCAATTATTCGCAGTTTCTGCATTATTCAGCTCATTGACAGCGATTGCTGCACCTATGCCCAATTCGATTGTGGTAGAAGATAAAGCTGTAGTTCCAGTACTAAAAACAGAAGTGATTCGCCGTGTTGCAGGTCAAGAACCTGTACGCCAAGTAACTGCAACAGTGTTAGAAATGACCAATAAAGGTCAGGATATCGTGGCACGTGAAATTGAACTTTCAGATCACCAAAGTGATTTTTCTGAAAAGAAATTATCGATTCCAGTAGTACAACGTGGTGGTGTCATCATCCCGACTTCTAAAATTGAAACCAAGACTACGGTGAAGCAGGACGGTCAGATTATTCGTCAAAACACCAATATTGATGCAGAAGGTGTAGAGTTTAAGAAAGGGCAGGAACCGATTAAACGCACGCTAAAACTAGATCAGGTAACAGATCCAGAAAGCAAAGCCAAACTCTCTCATGCTGTGCTGACTGAAAATGGTGAAACCACAAAAGATTTGATGATTTTGGATGAAAACCCTGAGTGATTCGTAAGCGATTAGGCGTGGTTTTTACAAAATGCAGCATTTATGCTCCAAGCCGTAACAAGCTATGTTTAATTGTTTCATACAATGGTTTTAGAATCATAGGTATTGAAGAAGACAAGGAACATCACAATGAAAAAAGTAATGAGCGTATGCGCAGTCGCGATGATGTCGACCCTAATGCTTGCTGGTTGTGAAAGCATGTCGCCCAATGAACAGCGTATTGGTGCTGCAGCTTTAGGTGGTGCCATTGGTGGTGGTGTGGGTAATAATGTCGGTGGTGGTGTAGGTGCAGCCGTTGGTGGTGGCGCTGGTGCAGCTGTCGGTAGTAAAACTCAAAATGGTTCAAACCGAAATGCTACATATAGTGGTGTAGGTGGTGCGATTGGTTCTGCAGTCGGTAAAAGTATCTTTGGTGGTAACACTGGTGCTGCGATTGGTGGTGCAATCGGTGGTGGTGCAGGTGCTGCAATTGAGCAAAATCGCTAATCCAATCCGATAAAATTGAATGAAAAGGCGCTTAAAGATAAGCGCCTTTTTTATTTGCGTGGACGGGGTTGCTTGCGACGAATGTATAGGGTTTTTTGAACTTCAGCGATACGTAAGCCTGCTTCATCAAAAATATTTAAGCTATAGTTCCGTAAAACAGGTGCGTGGTTATCTGCTAAGTTTTTAATATGATTGATTTCATTTGGGTCGAGCTGGATGTCGGCGTATACCGTTCCACGCCCGGGAGATAAAAATTGGATATTTGCCGCTTTGTCCCACACGATATAACGTGAGCCAAGGTGATGCATCAAAATCAACATATAAAATGGGTCAACCATTGAATATAGACTACCGCCAAAATGTACACCGACAATATTTTGATTTTTTCGAGTTAATGGCATTTTGACGCGAATGTGATAATTGGCGAGATCAATTTTATCAATCGAAATGCCAGCACCTTTATAAGGGGCATAATGATTGAGTAAGAATTTAGAGACAATAGGCATTGTCATTATTTTCTGGATTATGCTCATACTGGGTCAATTTTTTTTTATGCTGAACTTTGCATACTAAATGAGTTTCAAAACTGTGGCATTGATCACATTGCCCATGTTCACAAATAAAACGTCAATTCGATGGAATCGATAAAAGGACAAGAAGAATGCAACCACTAAATACGCAATGGGTGAATACCGCAGATCAACAACGGCTCTATGTGAAGACATGGGGTGATGAAACTAAGCCGGCATTGGTTTTGGTTCATGGTTATCCTGATAATCAGGAAGTATGGGAACCGGTTATTGAACATCTTGGTTCTGAATTTTATATTGTGAGCTATGACGTGCGAGGTGCAGGGCAGTCATCTGTGCCCCGTAAAGTACGAGATTACCGTTTAGAACAACTTTCACTTGATTTAGATAGTGTGACGCAAGCGGTATTAGGCGAGCGTAGTTTTCATTTGGCCGCGCATGATTGGGGCTCTATCCAATCTTGGGAATCGGTGACTGAGCCAAAATTTCGCTCACGTATTTTGTCTTATTCAACTATTTCTGGGCCATGTTTGGATCATGCGGCATTTTTGCTCAGAAATAGCTTTAAGCATCAGCAGAAAAAATTACTCATATTATTAAGTAAGTCATGGTACATCGGGGTATTCCAATTACCATTTTTGGCACCGACCGCGTGGCATTTTTTGAATGCTGAACGTTGGGGAAAAATTGTGAATGATTTAGAACGTACTCAAGAATTGCCTTTGAATCATAATATTCAGCATGATGGTAAACACGGTATTGCGCTTTACCGTGCTAATTTTATTCCCCGCTTAACTCAGCCTAGACAACGTCATGCCGTCTGTCCTGTACAAGCGATTGTGTTGAAACATGATAATTTTGTCAGTCCAGATTACATTAAAGAATTACCTAATTGGGTTGAAGATTTATCTGTAGTTGAAGTCAATGCCAATCATTGGGCCGTGCTGAGCCAACCCGAAAAAATTGCAAGTTACATCGCTCAATTTGCGCAATCACAGCAGTTTTAAGTAAATCGTTCAACAGTGGCAGTTTCATCGATAGGGGGCTAAATAGCGAGCAAATTCTGATAAAATACGGTTTTTTTGTCAGACTCCCTTTTTTCTTATGTTTGCTATTCTTGCCGCAATTACAGTCATGTTTGGACTGTCGCTGGCACGCGTGCCTGTTGTATTTGCGCTGATCATTGGTGCAGTAACAGGTGGCTTGTTAGCTGGTCTTGGTATTCATGGCACCATCGAAGCGTTTAATAGTGGCTTAGGCAACGGTGCTCAAATCGCACTTGCTTATGGCGTGTTGGGGGCATTTGCTTTGGCACTTGCGCGTTCAGGTTTGCCAGATTTACTGGCTTATCAACTCATTACTAAACTCAAAGGTAACAGTAATGTGAAAGCCCAGAATCGCGTGAAATACGTAATTTTCGCTACTATCGCTTTAGCCGCCGTATGTTCACAAAACGTGATTCCAGTGCACATTGCGTTTATTCCAGTATTAATTCCACCATTACTCAGCGTATTTAATCATTTAAAACTTGACCGTCGTTTGATTGCTTGTGTTCTGACTTTTGGTCTTGTGGCGACTTATATGCTGGTACCTTTTGGTTTTGGTGCTATTTTCCTTAATGATATTTTAGGTCAAAACATCAATACCTTTGGTAAGCCATACGGTTTCAACATCAGCTATGATCAAATTCCAACTGCTATGGCAATTCCAGTATTTGGGATGTTTGTTGGCTTATTAATTGCTGTTTTTTATAGCTACCGTAAACCACGAGAGTATGCTGACGTTCAGGTTAAGGAATCACAGCACACCATCTCATCTGATGTAAAAGCAGATGAAAATGGTAAACCACAAGTCGCTAAATTTACTTTGATTATGGCTGCGGTTGCAGTGGTTGCTACGCTTTCTGTTCAAGTCATATCTGAGTCGATGATTTTGGCGGGTCTGGTTGGTGTTGCGATCTTAAGCTGTGCAGGTATTTTTAAGTGGAAAGAAGCCGATGATGTCATTATCAGTGGTATGCGCATGATGGCACTGGTTGGTTTCATTATGATTTCTGCGCAGGGCTTTGCATCTGTGATTGAGGCTACGAATCAAGTACCAATACTGGTACAAGCTTCGGTTGAATGGATTGGAAACAGCCGAGGTTTAGCTGCATTTTGGATGCTATTGATAGGGCTATTAATTACCTTAGGTATTGGTTCTTCATTCTCAACAATCCCAATTTTGGCCATTATTTATGTACCACTTTGTATTCAATTTGGTTTTAGCCCAGCGGCAACGATTGCCATTATTGGTACAGCAGCAGCTTTAGGAGATGCAGGTTCTCCGGCATCAGACTCAACTTTAGGCCCAACATCAGGCCTTAATATGGATGGTCAGCATGACCACATGAAAGACAGTGTGGTCCCGACCTTCATTCACTACAATATTCCATTAATGATCTTTGGTTGGATTGCCGCAATGGTACTCTAAAAAATTTTCAAAGATAAATAAAAAAGGCGATTATATAATCGCCTTTTTTGTTATTTAATCCTGAGGATTTTGGTTGGATTAAAATAATTCATTTTATTAATTCTGATTAAAAAGGTTGGTATATTATGAATAATAAATTAATTATAACGGTGAAAATATAAAACCAAGCATTGCACTATGATTAAAATAAATATATATAATTAATAATGACTTATATAATAATGTAAAAATTTATAAAATAATAATGTTGCATAATTTTAATACTAATGTTTAATATTAATTATTCATTCTAGAAGGTTGCTTTAAAATGTTAAAACAAGCTGCTCTTATTGCATTATTGGGTATGTCTGCTTCAGCGATGGCTGGTCAATGGCAGGTTAAAGTTGGTGCTTCTGTAATTGCTCCAACTGCAGATACTGATATTGCTAATGGTGCTTTAAATGTAAAAGCAGATCATGAGTTTGCATTTACACCGTCTGTAGAATATTTCTTTAATGACAACATTTCAGCTGAATTACTATTAGCTACACCAATTAGTCATGATGTGGATGTAACAGCTGCGGGTTCAAAAGTTGCTGGTGTTAAATTGAAACATCTTCCACCAACAATTACTGCGAAATATAACTTTAAAAATTCAACTGGCTTTACACCTTACATTGGTGTGGGTGGTACAGCATTTGTTGCTTGGGATGAAGATGGTTCAGGTGTGCTAGAAGGCACAAAGGTTAAAGTGAAAGAGTCTTATGGTTTTGCTGGCCAAGTTGGTTTTAACTACCAACCAGCTGATGCTAAAAACTGGGGCGTATTCTTTGATGCACGTTATGCTCAAATCCAGCCTGAAGTTCAAACAGTTGTCGAAACTTTTGATTTAGATATCGATCCTATGGTGTATACAATTGGTTATAGCTACAAATTCTAAGCTGTAGCTGATCTTAAAACCCTGCCTAATGGCAGGGTTTTTTATGCAGCATACTCCATTCATCAGTTGATCGAATTGAACAAATAGGCAATAGAAAATTTAGGTGGAACTGTTAGAGTCGAAATAAATCAGCAAGTTGGATGAAGAGAAAAGACGATGAAAAAAATTATTCAGGGAATGCTGGTCTTGGGCAGTGCTTATTTTATTTCGACAAGTTATGCCGCAAGTTTTGATTGTAAAAAGGCGAAAACCATTACCGAACATGCGGTTTGTGATAACCGTAGTATTAATGATGCTGATGTCAAAATGGCCACGACCTATACGATTATTCGTCATTTGGTTCCCATGGGGACACGTGGTGCAATTCAAGATCAACAAATAAAATGGTTACAACTACGCGATCAGTGCCGTGACAATGTCAGTTGTTTAAGCGATGTATATAAAATGCGACAGCAAAAACTAGATCTTTACATGGACCGTGTGTATAAGCAGGGGCCATTTTAAACATTAAAAATGAGTGCGATGCTGTGAAAATTTTTCCACTCAGCCTATTGAAAAATAGTGAAGTCCCTCCATTCATATAGCATTCAATCGTAATACATAATATGAACGGAGAGACGGATGAGCGAACAAAATTCTCAAAAACATAGCTTCCAAGCAGAAGTAGCTCAGTTACTACATTTGGTAACGCATTCTTTATATTCCAATCCAGAAATTTTCTTACGTGAGTTAGTGTCCAATGCTTCGGATGCATGTGACAAACTCCGTTTTGAAGGGATTAATCATCCTGAATATTATGAAAATGATCCAGATTTACATGTGCGTATTCATTTAAATAAAGAGCAGAAGACAATTACCATTTCGGATAATGGTATTGGTATGACACAACAAGAAGCGATTGATCATTTGGGTACGATTGCTAAGTCTGGCACTAAAGATTTTATGTCGAAGCTTACGGGTGATCAAAAGTCAGATGCACAATTGATTGGTCAATTTGGTGTGGGCTTCTATTCAGGTTTTATTGTTGCTGAAAAAATTACAGTGGAATCACGTCGTGCTGGGGTAAATGCCGCTGAAGCGGTACGTTGGGTTAGTAATGGTACAGGTGAGTTTGATGTAGAGCCAATTGATAAGGCTTCACGTGGAACCGACATCATTTTGCATTTACGCGAGGATGCTTTAGATTATTTAGATCGTTACAAAGTTAAGCAGATTATTAATAAATACTCTGATCATATTAGTTTGCCAATTGAGATGCAGAAAGAAGTTTGGCAACAAGAGGAAGCTGCCGAAGGCGAAGAAGCAAAACCTGGTCAATATGTACTGACGGATGAATGGGAAGCGATTAACTCAGCAAGTGCATTATGGACGCGTAATAAAAATGAGATCAGTGAAGAACAATATACTGAGTTTTATAAAAACCTGAGCCATGATTTTGAAGCCCCGCTTGCGTGGACACACAACCGTGTAGAGGGAAGTACGGAATATACACAGTTACTTTATATTCCATCTCGCGCACCAAGCAATATTTTCACACGTGAAGCTAAAGCAGGAATTAAGCTGTATGTGAAACGTGTATTTATCATGGATGATGCGGATAATTTGATTCCAAATTATTTACGTTTTGTTCAAGGTGTGGTGGATAGCGCAGACTTACCACTTAATGTAAGCCGTGAATTATTACAAGAAAGTCGCGACGTTAAAACGATTCGTGAAGGTAACGCCCGCCGTATTTTAACGGTGCTAGATGGTTTGGCGAAATCTGAAGATGTTGCTGATCAAGAGAAGTTTGCAAAATTCTACGCTGAGTTTGGTTCAGTCTTAAAAGAAGGCTTAGGCGAAGACATGGCGAATCGTGAGCGTATTCTAAAATTATTACGCTTTGCTTCGTCAAATAATGATGAAGTGAAAACATCATTTGCAGACTATAAAGCCAATATGAAAGAAGGCCAAAAGGCAATTTACTATGTGACTGCTGATAGTTTAAATGCTGCGAAAAACTCACCACAACTTGAATTGTTCAAGAAAAAAGGTATCGAAGTGCTGCTCATGACTGAACGAGTGGATGAGTGGGCGATGGAATTTGTTTTTGAGTTTGATGGAACACCATTACAGAATGTATCGAAAGGTGCAGTTGATTTGGGTGATCTACAAGATGCTGAAGAGAAGAAAGCACTTGAGGAAGCTGCTGAGCAGTTTAAACCTGTTGTTGAAAAACTGTCGGATGCGTTAAAAGATAAGACCTCTGAAGTGCGTGTAACAACACGTTTAGTGGACTCTCCTGCGTGTTTGGTGGTGGCTGAGGGTGAGTTATCACCGCAACTGGTCCGTATGCTAAAACAAGCAGGACAAGCGGTTCCCGAGTCAAAACCAGTCTTGGAAATCAATCCATCCCATCCGTTGGTACAAAAATTAGAAAGTTCGGTGCAGTTTGATGACTTAGCAAATGTTATTTTTGATCAGGCGTTGATTGCTGAAGGCAGTTTACCCGAAGATCCTGCCCAATACATTAAACGGATTAACAGCTTATTGCTGAAGTAACGGTAGATATGAAATGAACCTCCTTCGGGAGGTTTTTTATTTGGTTTTTCGATAGAGCACATGAATAAAAACGTCCATGTTTTAATCTTTAAAACAAATTAAAAATAAATAATTAATCTATAATAACGATCACTAAGTATTGGGAATTTTAAGATGAAAATTTTAGTGATCGCTGCAGTGGGCTCGCTGCTCTCTATGGGTCTCATGCAATCTGCTCAGGCAGATAGCGCTAAGCAAAAAATGGTGCGTAATGACCGTGTGCAGGTTTCAAAACAAATCGCACAATATGATATTAATCCTTTTGTAGATAGTCGCCGTGTGATGCGAAATGATCGTGTTCAGTATAGTTTTCCTAAAGTGAAAAAAGTCGCTGAAAAACAGCCGAGTATTCTACGTAATGATCGTGTGCGTGTGATTAAGAAAAATTGAAGCTGAGTTATTTAAAAAAAGCCCATCCTGTTGAGATGGGCTTTTTATTCGCTGTGAAATAGCGGGTTCTAGAACAAGGCTTCAAGGCGCACTAAAGCGCCCACAAAGTGGCTTTTATCGTCACGATGGTTGTTGAGGTAGTTGAGATCACCTTGGATATAAAACCATTCACGTAGAAAGGGCTGTCGCCATGATACATAGGGTCCCCAACTGTTTAAACGCAGTTGATCGTTATTGTAAAAACCACCTGTATATAGGCCGTAGTTGAATCGGTTACCTTTAAAAAATTGGTGTTGGCGGTAACTGAAGTTATCCCATTTCAGATCATCATCCTGTGCATCTGCATAGGTCAGGTTGAATTGGTTTGAGATAAAGGGTTGGCCTGGACGGGCATGAGTTAATTCTAAATTGGTTCTTAGATAATTTTCACTATCGATACCATAACGATAAATTTGTTCGGCTAAAAAACTGTAATCATTGTCGAGTTGCCATTTTTTAGCTGCTTTTAAGCGGACATATAGGTCATCACCAGAACGTAAACCTAGATCAACGTCAGTTTCGAAGGGCAGTCGATCTGAAATTTCTGACCAACGTAAAGCCAGTGAACTGTTATCTTCACGGGTTTGCTTATTGTCATAATTTTTATCACTACGCCCCGCAGGGTTTTCATTGGTAATTGCAGCATTATTTTCTAATTCATTATCAAGTGAGTCATCACCAAAGACCACACTCAATTTTTTTTCTAAAGTGGGAAGCTTAATTTTACCGCGAATACGTGGCTTAATTTCGTATTCATCGTGCTTATTCCAACTGTTGTCTAAAATCACCCGTAGGGTTGCATTGGCAGGCTTTTCTGGCTCACTTTGCCCAAACCAATTATCCATACGAACGGCCGTTCGATCTGCCCAATTTCGGACTTTCTTCTGTTGTCGATCGGTCCAGCTATTATTTTCCGTTTGTTCTGTTGTCGGAACAATGGGGTGATCTGATTGTTCAGGTAAGAAGGTCGGTGTTGCATCAATCCAACGTGGAATTTGATCTAAAAAATCATAGGTCTTTGGCATGATATACGGTGAACTTTGCCCGGTTGCAGGCACATCCTGCGAATGTAGCCCCTCAGTTTCATTGATGACAGCATCAGTTTCATTGGCCCAAGCAACTTGATACATCAAGCTCATTGATGCGGAAAAAAGCAAAGTCCGAATAAAGTACTGTTGTTTTTTATGCATATGTTTTGGCTCTATTTAATTATCATCTGAGTATCCTGCATCTGTAGTTTTGTTATTTTTATCGGATAAATGCAAGCCAAACTACAAAATAAATGCAATTAATCTTCGGTCATTTGCTTAAGTGCTTGATAAAGCGAAATCACATCAATGGGTTGAGGCAATTGTTGGATCACATTTTGGATGCTTTGCCAATTTAAACCTTGCTGTCGATGGAGGATCAAATAGGGAAGGGCTTGTTCGGTACGCAAGAGAGCCATGCGTTTTTGACCGTGGATTAACCGTATTTTTTGACGTTCTTGTAATAATAACAACGGGGTATGTAGTGTCGGTTCAGGTTCATCAAAATGAATGAATTTTTGCGTATGAATTAACTGTGCCGGGATAAATGGATAATAGTCGTTTTGCGACCAAATCATTTCAGCCTGCTGAGACTGTTGATAGAGCTGATCAGGTGCAGCACAGAGTTGCTCTAGATTGTCCCATGTCATGACTTTAATCGCGGCAAGTTCATGTTGATGTTGTTGACAAAACAGTTGAGAGAGTCGAATGGCTTCCATTTGCGTTTGCGCACCAAACAACAAGAGATACTTGATGAAGCGACCCTCGGTATTGATTTGCTCTGCTAAATACAGTGGCTGGTTTTTCCAATCTGTACCATCTGTCGTATGCATTAGAACATCAAGTTGCGTTGTGAGTTCAGGCTGATCTATAAACTGCAATTCATACAAGGCCAATTGTGCATCGATGTTTTGCAGCTTTTGAACGCGAGCGGTGTATTGAGCGATTTGAACCTGTTCAGGAAGTTCAACGCCTGCCATTGTCGAGTTGAGATTTTCCTCCGATGGCGCATGTGTTGGCTGCTCAATTAGAACAAGAGGAATGGTATCAGGTGCAGAAAGCTCCGGTTTATTTGTATTTGAGTTATCAAGCAACGTATCCGCTTCATTGATTTGCTTATCGCAATGATCTAGATCGACAGATCCGTCTTTATTTATCGCTTCAATTGGCAGTAGGTCGTCCACACTTGCTGCAACACAGCTTGGCGCTGTGATGATTTCATCCTTTAGGCGTAAGGCATG
The DNA here is from genome assembly GCF_013417755.1 of Acinetobacter sp. YH12231. Classification (NCBI taxonomy): domain Bacteria; kingdom Pseudomonadati; phylum Pseudomonadota; class Gammaproteobacteria; order Moraxellales; family Moraxellaceae; genus Acinetobacter; species Acinetobacter sp. YH12231. The sequence continues at coordinate 54,073 of NZ_VPDJ01000015.1, read as the reverse complement.
TAGACGTAGATCGGTATCACTGATTAAACATTTATATAGCTGTTGTTGTTCAATTAACCAATCATAGCATTCGCTAAAATTGCCCCATTCACTGAGTAGAGCTGTGCGCTGTTTGGCTGGAATCATCCACACTTGCCAACCTAATTTATGGTCATGCAGCAAGGCCCAACCCATCTCTGGATATTGATATAAAGCATTTTCAAGTGCAGCATCATGGTTAAAATAGCCACGAAATAACAATGAATATGGCGTTTGTTTGGAAAATTCAGTGGCAGCCATTTGTGGCTTAGTTAATGCACGATAACTTAATATTTGCTTTTGAAAAATTGGTTCATCGCATAAGGCAAAAATTTCATGAATCCGACGTTTAGAAAGCGCAGTTTCATAAAAACTCAAAGCACGGTGTTCAAGTTGATGGGTCAGTACATGGATTTCTTTTATTAATTGTACTTTCTCTTGTAAATTCATTTGTCCGCTTCCTAAAGGACTTTTTGTGCTTTTTCTAAATATTTAGCCAATACAATATTGGTTGCAAGTTCTACTAATTTATATTCAGCCGAATTCGGGTTTCGATATGTATTGGCCAATTCAATCAGGCGTTCAATATCTATGACCTGCGGTGAAATTTTTCCTTGTATCAGTGCCTGAAGTTCTTGCATAGGACAATGTAAATTTAAAAATAAAGAAGTCGATTAGTTCATTTGATTATAGAGATTTCATTAAAAAAAACATGGAAATAAATGTCAGCTTCTACAAATTAAGTGTTGAATATGACAATTAATGCGCATTTTGTTTAAAAATAATACCAAATCATCAGCTTAAAGATACGCTTTGCAAATTTTATCGCGGCATAGTTGGATCAATTTTTTTGAAGTCATCATCAGCGATTGAGCGCTTTTAGATGTTCATTTTTAATGTTAAGTAAAGAATAAAGCCCAAAGTAAAGGCACATAAAATAAAAAACCGATGGTGGGAGCCATCGGTTTTTTATGGAAAAATCAGCTAAAAATTATGCTTTTTTTTCTGTGTTTGTTACAACTTTAGTTGTATCTGCAGCAGGTGCTTTGTTATCTGCATTGGCAGTTTCAGCAGTCACAGCTTTTTTTACTGGAAAATCTGGTACATAAACGATTTGTGCAGAAACAGTTGCAGAAAGCGCCATCACAGCAACAGCCATAGCATATTTGATTGCGTTCATTTGTGTATTCCTATCAATCATTAGTAACTCAAAAATTGAGTCAGGGAGAAAATTAATCACTTGAATTTATGTGAAAATAATATCAAAAAATAATCAATTAAAAATGATCGATTCGGCAACACAAGATAAATGGTAGGATTTAATATTTATATAAAACAGTCTATTAGAGTTATTGCTCTAGAGTTTTTAGTGGCTGAGTGACAGCGGCGTATCACTCAGATATAGATGAAAAATCTATGAATGTTTGGCACATTTCTTTTCATAGACTTTGCCTGCGATACCACCAATAATGGCACCACTAATCGTACCAAAAACAGGCAAAATACTGCCTGCAACAGCGCCGATCGCAGCACCTTTGACGGTCGGAGAAAAACGTGAGAGAAAGCTATTCTTCCCTGTTTGCGACTCGTTGGCGGTTGTTTGAGGGGTTGTATTGGTAGATAGTTCGGTTTCAGCAGAAGTTGCTTGAGGTTCAATAGTCATGACATTACTCCCGAGCATGATCGTTAGAAGAATGAAGCTTTTAGCCTAATCGGTAGTGGCCTTGGCTTAAACAGAAAGCATGTAATAAATGATGGTCAGTTTGTAATCCCTCGAAGTGGAATTCACTCCTGTGTAAGACATGTAATATTTTGCTGTTTTGATGTTTAAAAAATAACCAAAATAAGTGACTTAATCATATGATGAAGATTCAAAATCATAACAATGAGGATAAATACAATGTCTGTTGCTAAAGTCGTTGAAGTAAATGCAAGTAGCACAAAAAGTTTTGAAGATGCAATTCAAACGGGAATTAATAAAGTCACTGAAACCGTGAAAAACGTTCAGGGTGCATGGATTAATGAACAGAAAGTCGTGGTGAAAGACAATAAAATTGCGGAATATCGAGTGAACTTAAAAATCAGCTTCTTGGTTGAATAAGTTTTAATTTTATTGAAGTTAAAAACTGATCATAAAAAATCCCCGAAGTTCGGGGATTTTTGATTGAACACGCTGAATTATTTTTCAGGTGTTTCACAGCTTTCATCATTACAGACAGGTGTAGGAGCAAGCTCAGGGAGTTCCGCAGCTTTGTGCATCACTTTTTTAAATACATCTTTCGGTTGAGCGCCTGCTAAAGGAATGCGTTGCTCAAACACAAAGAACGGTACACCCGTAACTTTAAGTTGATCGCGTGCTACTTCTTCGTCGTATTTGACGAAATCAGCAAATTCATCTGAGTCTAATAAGTCATCGACTTCAACAGGGTTTAGACCAATACGAGATGCAACATCTTCTAAGGTTTCACGTTCACCAATGGCCAAGCCTTGCGTCATATAGCTATAGAAGAAAGCTTCTTTGGCTTCACTGCCGAGACCTTTGCTTTGTGCAAGATGAATCAAGCGGTGCGCGTTGAAAGTATTGCCTGAATTGGCTTTTTGCCAGTTAAATTCAATACCTTCAGCTTTTGCCATTTCGGCAATATTGCGCTGCATTTCTTCAACTTCTTCAATACTACGGCCATATTTTTGAGCCAGACGTTCAGTATTGGAAATTTCTAGGCGAGCGGGCGCATCTGCATCAAGTTGATAGCTATGCCAAAACACTTCAAGTTCTACACCCGATTCTTCGGCAGCAGCTTCAAGGCGTTTTTTCGCAATATAACAAAATGGGCAAACCACGTCTGACCAGATATCTACACGCATGGGAAATCTCTTTTCTATGTTCTGGGAAAATGATGGGGGCAAATCCTAAAATTTAAAGCCAAGCAATGCAAACCATTTTTGTCGAGATGGCGTAATGTGGAATTTTTTGATGCGATTACAACGCTTGAACGATGATCTGTCGGGACATCTAATCTGTGATTAAACGTTTACCCAAACAAATCACTTCAACCTCTTCATAGCCCAATTGTTCATAAAAATTTTGTACGTCAATGTTGTCTTGGCGAATCAGTAATTGAAGTTTGGGGCAACCTAAAGCAATTAAGCGTTTTTCTAATTGCTGAATGAGGGCGGTAGCGACGCCATTTCGCTGAAAATGTGGATGTACGGCAAGATAATTGACCCAGCCTCGGTGTCCATCATAGCCACCCATGACAGTTGCGATTAATTGATCATCTTTGACAGCCAATAAAAATAGTTGGTCACGTTGAGCCAATTTTCGAAATATATCAATTTCAGGGTTATTCCATGGACGGGTCAGATCACACAGTTCCCAAAGTGCAATCACTTCATCTAAATCAGATTCGAGATAGGGGCGGATAATAAACATAATTTTTGTTTTAGCATGTATTTTGACCAATTTAGATTAGTCGAGTTTTGCAGACTTGATAAGTCATATTGAAAAATAAAAGCCATAAAAAACGCTCCGAAGAGCGTTTTTCATTTCACTGTCAATTAAGCAGTTTTCACTTCAGGTTGAGCAGCTAACATGTGGCCGTTCTCTTCGAAGTTGATGTGCCAAGACAATGCTTCACGTAGAAGGTGAGGTGTTTGACCACCTTTCGCACATGCACGGTCGAAGTAATCATTTAGCGCATCACGGTACATAGGGTGAGCACAGTTGTCGATTACTGCACGAGCACGTTCACGTGGAGCAAGACCACGTAAGTCAGCAAGACCTTGTTCAGTAACTAAGATGTCAACGTCGTGTTCAGCATGGTCAATGTGAGAAGCAAATGGAACAACAGAAGAAATGTCGCCGCCTTTTGCAATTGATTTAGTCACGAAGATCGCCAAGTGTGCATTACGTGCGAAGTCACCTGAACCACCGATACCGTTCATCATTTTTGTACCGCAAACGTGAGTTGAGTTCACGTTACCGTAGATATCAAACTCAAGCGCAGTGTTGATACCGATGATACCTAAACGACGTACAAGTTCTGGATGGTTCGAAATTTCTTGTGGACGTAATACAAGTTTGTCTTTGTATTGTTCAAGGTTATTAAATACTTTTTCGCCATATTTAGCAGAAAGCGTAATAGAAGAACCTGAAGCAAATTTCATTTTGCCTGCGTCGATCAATTCAAATGTACAGTCTTGAAGTACTTCAGAGTACATGATCAAGTCTTCAAAGTTTGAATCTTTAAGACCAGTCAATACTGCGTTTGCAATTGAACCGATACCTGCTTGTAATGGACCAAGGTTTTTCGGTAAACGACCTTCTTCTACTTCTTTTTCAAAGAAAGCGATCAGGTGGTTTGCAATACCTTGAGTTTCATCATCAGGTGCAGTCACTGTAGATGGAGAGTCATGCAATTCGTTGTTAAATACGATACCTACGATTTTTGAAGGATCGATGTTGATTGCATGTGTACCAATACGTTCGTCAACTTGAGTCAATGGAATCGCTTGACGTGTTGGACGATACGTTGGGATATAAATATCGTGTAAGCCTTCGAATGCTGGGCTTAAGTTGGTGTTGATTTCAACAATCACTTTTTCAGCAAAAATTGCGAAGCTTGCAGAGTTACCTACAGAAGTTGTAGGGATGATGCCACCATCTTCAGTGATCGCAACAGCTTCAATAATTGCCACATCAGGCTTTTTAAGCTGAAGGTTACGCATTTGTTCAACTGTTTCAGACAAATGCTGATCGATGAACATCACTTCGCCTTTGTTGATGGCTTTACGTAATGTATTGTCTACTTGGAACGGTAAACGACGAGCAAGAACACCTGCTTCAGTCAATTTTTTGTCCAAATCGTTACCCAAGCTCGCGCCAGTAATTAGGGTAATTTTAAGAGGATTAGCATGAGCCTGTTGAACCAACGCTAAAGGTACAGCTTTCGCTTCACCTGCGCGTGTGAAACCACTCATACCTACCGTCATACCATCCTGAATGAATTCAGCAGCTTTTTCTGCGCTGATAACTTTGTCGTGAAGGGCAGCTAAACGGATGCGATCTAAAGACATCATATACTCTCGTGAAATTCTCAAAACTGATACGGATTGTACCGATCAAAAAAGCCATTTTGCATACCTGTTAGGCTAAGGTCTAATTTTTTGAAAAAATGTGGGTATAAGATTTTATTATGTTTTTTAAACTACTGAATAATAAAGTTAAAAATATCAATGGTTAAAGCTTAAACAAAACTGTTCGTTGCTTTTTTGAACGCTTGTTAAAAGCGTTCAGTTAAACTTTGCTTAATTTTTTCCAATGGGCTGTTGTTTAATATTTCATCATTTTCGAGTTTTTGCAGTGGTAAAGAAATGATCGCTTCGAGTCCACCTTCTGCTCGATTGTGAATTGAAAGTTGACCTTCGTGAATATCCACAATACGTTTTACAATGGCTAAACCGAGTCCACTGCCTTGAATGGTACGTGCATCATTACCACGTACAAAAGGTTGCATCAGGTCTTCAATTTGGTCTTCAGGAATCCCTTCGCCATTATCGGCAACGCGAATTTGAATATGGTCACCTTCATATTCGGTAGACAGTTCAATCGGCTCGGCACCATAGCGTTTTGAGTTATTGATTAAGTTCCCTATTAATCGTTTTAAGGACAGGCTACGTGCTTGAATAATCGGTAAGTCTTGAGGTTCAAAGCGAATATCTAAAGGTTTAAATTGAATCACTAATTCCTGCAATAGCGCATTTAAATCAGTATCTTGCGGAACCTCATCAGAGCCATCTCGCATATACGAAATGAACTGATTCAGAATTGCATCCATATCTTCAACATCGTAAATCAGACCTTCTTTTAGGAAGTCATCATCAGGCATCATTTCTGCGCTGAGTCGAATACGGGTCAGCGGAGTACGCAAATCGTGGGAAATACCGGCCAACATGATGCGGCGATCACGTTCAGTTTGTTCCAGCGTGTAGACCATGTGGTTAAAGGCTTGGTTTACTTCACGGATTTCTTGTGGCCCATGGTTGGTTTCTAAATAAGGTGCAGTGCCGTGTTTACTATAGTTGTTTGCCGCATCTTGTAAACGTTTTAGTGGACGGTTGAGCTGACGAACCAAGGTTAAGATAATGATGCCAGCAATCAGCGGAATACCCAATAACCAGCCTAAAATCAGCTCTGCGCTATAGTTGGCATAGGTTTTTAAAGGCTCGCGAACCCAGTTGCCATTCATTTCTGGAGTTTGAATCCAGATGCGTGGGTCAGGTTTAAATTGGAAATACACGGTCGCATTATCAATGCGCATTTCTTTGGCCAGTTTCTTTTCAATTTGATTGGTAAAGAACTCTGCAATGACTTTGTCTTTGACATTGGGGAATTCTTTCGGATCGGTCACATATTCGATCCCGACACGGTTGCGCATCCAGTCGTCGACATCCACTTCGGCATTGTTATGAAAAATCCGTAAATCAGGATTGTTAATGATTTCAAGCTCGACCGCGAGGTAACGAGCATGTTGTTGAATTTCGGGTAAATAGAGTGTGCGCCAAAAGAACCATAAGGACATAAACAGGCTAAAAAACACCACAAATAAGACCAATACGGTGGTCCGCATGGCTGCAGAGCGGGGTTTGATTTTATCGAGGAAGCGTTCCCAAGGTGTCCGTTTTTTTTCGGAGTAGGTAACGTAGTCGGTAAATTCCTGTGGGTCGATGGGTTCGAGTTTCACGCTATATCCCTAGAGTAAATTTTAGAGTGTGAGATCAATTAACCCTGTTGGATACGCGTTCAGGTCATACGCAACTGTTCGAGGCAGGAAGCATGGAATAGATTATGTTTCTGCGATGATTCTGATATGAAGCAGAAATGAGACGAGTTTTGCGTATGACAATGGTTTTGCTTACTTTTGCCGAAACAAAAGTAAGGCGAACCGCAGGTTATTGGATAAATTTAATGTTCAATGAAAAGACTCCGCCTAATGAACGGCGGAATTTTTTATTACTATTTATTTGGATTATTCAGCACCATCTGGAACAAAGACATAACCCACGCCCCAAACGGTTTGGATATAGCGTGCACGTGCTGGGTTTTCTTCAACCAAACGACGCAGGCGAGAAACCTGAACGTCAATTGAACGCTCCATAGCACCCCATTCACGACCACGAGCAAGATTCATTAACTTGTCGCGTGTCAGTGGTTCACGAGGATGTTGAACTAATGCTTTAAGTACGGCAAATTCACCCGTTGTTAATGTGACGACTTGACCTTCACGGGTTAATGTACGAGTAGACAGGTCGAGTGACCACGGACCAAAAGACACCACTTCCATTTGTTGGCTTGGTGCGCCCGGAACTTCACGCACTTGACGACGTAATACGGCACGAATACGTGCCAAAAGCTCATTCGGGTTGAATGGTTTTGGTAAATAGTCATCTGCACCGGCTTCAAGTCCAGCAATACGGTCTGAATCACTACCACGAGCGGTCAGCATAATGATTGGGGTATCGATGCTAGATTGGCGCAGACGGCGACAAATACTCAAGCCATCTTCAACAGGTAACATAAAGTCGAGCACAATCAGGGAAAAGAGTTCCCGCTGCAACAGACGATCCATCTGAGTCGCATCATGTGCGGTTTTGACCACAAAACCTTTATCTTCTAGGAAGCGTTGTAAGAGGGTGCGTAGACGCACATCATCATCGACAACCAGAATGCGTTCGACTCGGTCGGTTTCGGCTTGTACGGCATCTGTTTTTTCAGCAGGTACAACTAAACTCATGACGTGCTCCTTATTCTTTATTGTCATCGTAAACAAAAAGTCGATTTCACTTGAGTATACGATTCATTTATATAAATTTACTATGCTCTAAAGCAACAAATATTGCAGTTAAAATCAAGACATAGATACCAAATGTATACATGTTGTTCGAATCAGTTTGCTTATCTAAGTCTCGCTAATTTGCTGTTTCATAGTCAGTTTCGTAAAAAAATGTGTATTTGAGATGAACTGGCATTAAAAACCACGAATAAATTTATAAAAACAATTGTGGATTTTATGGTCTTGGTCTTTATAATCATGGCTTTTAGAACTTATCCTTGCAGGGATCTAATACGATGACTGACTTAGTTCAGCAGTTGGCAAAAGAAATTGCCGTACGTCCAAATCAAATTGAAGCTGCCATCAAGCTCATTGATGAAGGTGCCAGTGTTCCATTTATCGCACGTTACCGTAAAGAAGTGACGCAAGGTCTGGACGATACTCAATTACGTCAGCTCGATACACGTCTGACTTACCTGCGTGATTTATTTGAGCGCCGTGAAAAGGTAATCGAATCTCTAAAAGAACAAAACAAGTTATCTGATGACCTACTTGCTCGAGTGAATGCAGCAGAAACGAAAAATGCTTTAGAAGAGATTTACGCGCCGTACCGTCCAAAACGTACCAGTAAATCATTTAAAGCCAAAGAAGCCGGTTTAGGCCCAATCGCTGAAAAAATCTTTAATGAAGCAGTTGATCCAACCGAAGCTTTAGCTGGTTTTAGTCATGAAGATTATGCTGATGTTGAAAGCCAATTAGATGCGATTCAACACATTTTAATTGATGACTGGGCACAAAATATTGCATTAACCACTGAGCTAAAAGCGACATTTGCGAAAACTGCAGTGTTGAAAAGTTTAGTTGCAAGCGATGAGAAAAAAGAAGTCGGTAAAAAATTCCGTGATTACTTTGATTTCTCTGAAAGCTTAAACAAAGTTCCTTCACACCGTTTATTGGCGATGCTCCGTGGCCGTCAAGAAAATGTCTTGGGCTTAAAAGTCGATGGTGAAGATGATGCACCATTGGCTCGTATTGATACTGAATACAATTTAGAAACAGCACAACCACAAGCACGTGCAGATTTCTTAAAACAAACTGCAAAATTATTCTGGCTCGGTAAAGTTCGTCCTGCGATTGAACATTCATTATTGACTGAAAAACGTTTGGCTGCTGAAGCTGAAGCGATGGATGTCTTTGCTGAAAACCTACGTCATTTATTACTTTCTGCTCCTGCAGGCGCACGTTGCACATTGGGTGTAGACCCTGGCATCCGTACGGGTGTGAAATTGGCTGTTGTGAATGCATCAGGTGATGTTCTTGCACATAGCACGATTTACCCATTTGCTCCGAAAGAAGACAAAGCTGGTTCAGTGGCTGAACTTGCCCGTCTATGCCGTGAGTTTAATGTTGAACTGATTGCCATTGGTAACGGTACTGCAAGCCGTGAAACTGAAGCTGTTGTGGCTGAAATGATGGCAGCAAATACAGACTTGAACTTGATTCGTGTGTCAGTATCTGAGGCAGGCGCGTCGGTTTACTCAGCATCTGAATTGGCGTCAAATGAATTGCCAGATTTAGATGTATCGATCCGCGGTGCTGTATCGATTGCACGTCGTTTACAAGATCCATTGGCTGAACTTGTGAAGATTGATCCTAAATCGATTGGTGTGGGTCAATATCAACATGATGTGAACCAAACCGGTTTGGCAAAAACGCTAGAAGCGGTTGTGGAAGACTGTGTGAACTCAGTAGGTGTTGATGTCAACACAGCATCATCTGCTATTTTGGGTTATATCGCGGGTCTAAATAAATCGATTGCACAGCAAATCGTTGAATTCCGCAAAGAAAATGGTCGTTTTGATAACCGTCAAAGTTTGAAGAAAGTACCTCGTTTAGGCGAACGTACCTTTGAACAAGCAGCAGGTTTCTTACGTATTCAAGATGGTTCTGAACCATTGGATGCATCTGCAGTTCACCCAGAGTCATATGACTTGGTGGCAAAAATTGTGGAAGCAAAAGCGACGACTGTAAAAGATATTATTGGTAATACTGAAATTATCCGTCAGATCGATGCAGCAGCATTTGTAAATGACCAATTTGGTTTACCGACAATTCAAGACGTTTTATCTGAACTTGAAAAACCAGGCCGTGACCCACGTCCAGAGTTCCGCACGGCTAAATTCCGTGAAGACATCACAGAAGTGGCGCAGTTGACTGAAGGTTTACAGCTTGAAGGTGTGGTTACGAATGTAACCAACTTCGGTGCATTCGTGGATGTGGGTGTACACCAAGACGGTTTAGTGCATATTTCTGAACTTGCAAATGAATTTGTTGCAGATCCGCACAAAGTCGTGAAACCAGGTCAAATTGTTCAAGTTCGTGTCTTGAATGTCGATGTTGAACGTAACCGTGTCAACTTGTCTATGCGTGCAGAAGGTGCTGCTGCAGCGAAACCACAACGTCAACCACGTCGTGACAATGCCCAGCAAGAACAACGTGGTGAGCGTAAGCCACATGCGAAACGTCCACAGCATGCCCGTCCGCAAGGCGACCGCCCACAAGGTCATAAAAAACCTCAAGCAGCGAAACCACAAGAAAATAAAATTGGTGGTTTAGGTGCGTTGTTATTACAAGCAGGGATTAAAGGTTCGAAGTAATCTTTAACTGTTAAAAAAACCTCCCATATGGGAGGTTTTTTTATATAAGATTAAAACAATCAAAGCTTAAATAAACTTAGAAGATCATGATGTTACGTAGTTATTATCAGGGTTCAGTGCAACAATTCATACATACAAATGAACAAGAAATTATGGGGGCTTTGGCACTACAGCATGAATTTGCATTGGAAGATTTACAAAAGAACGCTTGGTTAAAACAAATTGAGATTTTAAAACAACAGTTGGATTTTTTAGATGAGGGAGAAATCTTTTTTGAATTCTCTATTCCACGGATGGGTAAGCGCGTAGATAACATTCTTTTGATACGTAATTTAATTTTTGTTATTGAATTTAAAGTAGGTGAAAAGAGTTACCCACAATATGCTAAGACTCAGGTCATAGATTATTGTTTGGATTTGTTGAATTTTCATGAAGGTAGTCATCAGCAAAAGGTCATACCACTTTTAATTTCAACCCAAGCTCAAAGTTGTGAACAGTCATGGTCAGCGGTATCCACTTATCAAGATACTTTATGCTGTAACACCCATAATTTACGGATTGTAATCGAACAAGCGCTTTATCAATTTGCAGGTCTTACGCAACTTAATATCAAACAGTGGGTTGAGTCTCGATATAAACCAACACCCACAATTATTGAAGCAGCTCAGGCGTTATATCAAGGTCATACAGTGGATGAAATTTCTAGAAGTGATGCCGGTGCAAAAAATTTAGCGATCACTTCGAAAAAAATCGAACAAATTATTGAAGATGCAAAATTAACAAATAAAAAAACGATTTGTTTTTTAACGGGTGTACCTGGTGCAGGAAAGACATTGGCCGGTCTTAATATTGCGAACCAGCGTTTAAAAACAAATGAACAAGAACATTCTGTATTTTTATCTGGGAATGGTCCTTTAGTTGATGTTTTACGTGAAGCATTGGTTCGAAATACCGTGGAACTTGCTAAGCAACAAACAGAAAAAAAGACGCGATCTGAGGCAGAACGTGAAGCCAAAGCCTTTATACAAAATATTCATCATTTTAGAGATCATTATTTGAAATCAAATGAGGTGCCAATCGAAAAAGTCGTTATTTTTGATGAAGCTCAAAGGGCCTGGCAAAAGGATCAGGTTTCAAACTTTATGAAACAGAAAAAAGGTATTGATAATTTTTCGATGTCTGAACCAGAGTTTCTCATTAGTGTTATGGATCGCCACGCTGATTGGTGTGTCGTTGTTTGCCTGATTGGTGGTGGGCAGGAGATTAACACTGGAGAAGCAGGTGTTTCTGAATGGCTATCAGCATTAGAACATAAATACCCGAAATGGAAGATCTACTTTTCTAACAAAATTTTGCAGGATAAAGTCTATTTAACTGATCCTAAACAACAATTCTGGGTTCAAAAAAATGGAAAAAATGAGGAAGATTTACATCTTGCTGTTTCTGTCCGGTCATTTCGCAGCGAACAAGTTTCACATTTGATTCAACATGTATTAGATGGTGATGCAAAGTCCGCGAAAGAAACTTACCATATGATGTCCCAAGATTATCCTATTCTGCTTTGTCGTGATTTTAATGTTGCTAAACAGTGGTTAAAAAGAAAGGCTAAGGGTTCAGAGCGCTTTGGGGTTATTGCTAGTTCGGGTGCCAGACGTTTAAAAGCCGAAGGTATTGATGTAAAGAATAAAATAACACCTGCAGATTGGTTTTTGAATTCAAATACAGATGTACGTTCTGCGTATTATTTGGAAGATATTGCAACTGAGTTTGATGTGCAAGGCTTGGAAATAGATTACAGTTGCGTGGCATGGGATATTAATTTTTATTTTGATCAAGATTGGCAATTTCAAGCCTTTAAAGGTAGTCGATGGCAAAATATAAGGCAAACTGAAAAGCAGAAATACCTGTTAAATGCATATCGAGTGCTACTGACTCGGGCGCGACAAGGTATGGTGTTGTATATACCATCTGTAGATGACAGTGACTGGACTCGTCCCAAGAAATATTATGATTCGACGTATAATTTTTTGAAGCAATGTGGTTTCAATACGCTATAAAAAACCTCCCATTTGGGAGGTTTTTTTATTTCTTTTAAGGCCTATCAAAGATAAATGAGCTGAATCTTAAACTTCGCAATAAAGTGTAAAAATCACACAAATCACGTATCAAAACACACTATAGAATCGTTCGATTGTCAGACAATATAAGTCACGCCATAAAGTGGTCACAAACTTTAGGTTTTACATACTTACATCTAATTATTTGATATTTATTATAAACGGTAAAATGATGACATCTAAAATTGAACGACATCGATTTCATATTCACGACTTTTTATCTGGAACAGTGGTATTTCTCGTGGCTTTACCGCTATGCCTAGGCATTGCATTGGCTTCTGGCGCACCGATTCTCTCTGGCATTATTGCCGGCATTGTCGGTGGTATTTTAGTTGGGGCACTGAGTGGCTCACATATCAGTGTTGCAGGGCCAGCAGCAGGTTTAACAGCAGTCATTTTGGTACAGCTTGAACTACTCAGCGGCAACTATGCCGCCTTTTTATTGTGTATTGTTTTTGCCGGTATCTTACAGATTGGATTTGGCATATTTAGGCTCGGTTTCTTTGCCAACTTTATTCCGAACAATGTCATATTGGGTTTATTGGCAGCTATCGGGCTGATCTTGATTGGGAGTCAAATGCCTTATCTGTTTGGCTTGAACCAATTTTCATGGTCAGTGTTGTGGCAGTCACAGCCGCTCAATTTGCAATGGGATGTGGGTGCCATTGTGATCGGTATCGGTAGCCTTGTACTGATGTTGCTTTGGGAGCAGAGCCCATGCAAAAAATGGGTTTTGCCTTCAGCCTTGGTTGCTGTCGTTCTTGCTGCACTATGTAATGCCGTGTTGGTGCTTAGTGGCTCGTCTTTTGCAGTTCATCCATCAAATCTCATCCAACTTCCTAACCTTTGGGATCAGCCACAAAATGTGATGATCTTTCCGGATTGGACCGCTTTAAATAATCCTCTGATTTATACGGGCGCTATCACTTTGGCGGTTGTGGCGTCATTAGAAACTTTATTGAATTTAGAAGCAGCAGATAAATTGGATCCGCATAAGCGCTCTTCACCCCCCAACCGAGAGTTATGGGCGCAAGGCATCGGCAATGTCGTTTCGGGTGCTATAGGCGGGATGCCGCTAACGTCAGTAATTGTTCGTAGTTCTGTCAATGCTAGTGCTGGAGCTAAAAGTAAATGTTCTGCCATCTTTCATGGCGTATTGCTCTTGTTTGCCGTACTGTGTTTAGTGCCTTTGATGAACATGATTCCGCTTTCAGCATTAGCCGCAATTTTAATCCTCACTGGGTTTAAACTGACACATCCCAAATTGTTTAAACAGTTGTATTTAAAAGGTTGGAAACAATTTATTCCTTTTATCATTACCTTGTTGGCGATTTTACTCACAGACTTATTGCTCGGAATCTTGATTGGTTTAGCCAGTAGTGCGGCCTTTATTTTATATGCCAATTTTAATAAGGGACTGAAGGTGTATAAAGAGCATCATTTACATGGGGTGATTACACGGATTGAATTGCCTTCACAAGTCAGTTTTCTCAACCGTTCGGCATTAATATCTGCATTGGAACATATCCATCGCGGCGAACAAGTGGTGATTGATGCCACACATGTGAGTGATATGGATGCTGATATTTTCCAACTCATTCAAGAGTACCAACAGGAAAAGGCTGTGCAGCGTAAAGTGCAAGTGCAGTTGATTGGTTTCAAGACACACTATGCCGATGCGCAGGAGGCGGCATTAGATATAGATATTAGTACAGCAGCTTTACAGCAACGTTTGAACCCAGAGGACGTGCTCGCTTTGCTTAAAGCAGGCAATAAACGTTTTGTACAAAATGAGCGTTTGCAACGAGATATCTATCGGCAACTGCGGGTGACTGCTGAAGAAGGGCAGCATCCGATTGCGGCAGTGTTAGGTTGTATGGATTCTCGTGCGCCGACTGAAATGATCTTTGATGTTGGAATTGGCGATTTATTTAGTTTACGCATTGCGGGGAATGTCGCGGGACAAAAAGTTTTGGGATCATTGGAATTTGCCTGCGAAGCCAAAGGTGCCAAAGTGATCGTGGTGCTTGGTCATACGGACTGTGGTGCGGTTAGCAGTGCTTGTCAGTTGCATTTAGCTGGTCAATCGATTCAGAGCCTGACGCGTATGCCACATATTCAATATGTGCTGGGGCCACTCAATGAGTCTGTATCGCGTGTTGCCGAATTGATGCAACCACAAACGCTGAGTCCGGCATTTTTAGAGCAAGTGACGCAAATGAATGTGCATTACAACATCCGCTATATTTTGCAAAATAGTGAAGTGCTACAGCAGTTGGTGCAAGAAGGTAAAGTGGCGATTGTTGGTGCAGTGTATGATGTAAAAACTGGACGGGTTAATTTCTTCGGATAAATAAAATCCGATGACATAAAAAAGGATCATCATGAACACATGATGATCCTTTTTATTGAACTAAAATACATTAGCGAATCATCGGTACGATCCAACTGGTAATGATCAGCAAAATACCGAAGTGTCCCAATTTACGGGTGACATATACCAATTTAGACGGTTTTTGTTCCAATTGTTTCGCATAGTCTTCGATACTAATGCCTTGTTTTGCATTACTAGTAAATAAAAATACCGCCAAATCGATACAAATTAAAATGGTACCGACATCTGCCACTACTTCCATTAAATCGTATTGGCCGCTGATCAAGGCGGTTGACACTTGATAAACAAGGAAAAGTGCAAAAGCGATGCAGGCATACTGCAAAACAGTTAAAAATATCCGCATAAATCTATACTAAATAAGCTCAAAATTCTGAAACAGGATTATAGCGTCCCTCGCAAGAGATTACTGTAACGCTTAGAGTGCTTGCATGACTGCTGGGAAATGTTGCTTCTCAACCATTTCCAAAAACTCATCGCCCATACGCTGACTTTCAGCCACGCATTGGTTCCACATTTTAATCCGTTGTTGGTTGTCTAAACCTTTGAGGGTAAAATCTTTGCGGTCAGGCAGTCGGCCAAGCGGCAAGCTTGCAAGGTATTCTTGTGAAGGTGATAGTAACAAGGTACGCGCTTGATTGTCTGGATTAGCCTGACGTTTAAATAATTTATCAAACCAACCGGGGGTGATGCTATCTGTGAAATGTGGATATAGTACGATGCCTTGACTTTGGAAGGGCAGGTCAATGTGATAGTCGATTAGGCCGCCATCGCGGTAACTGCCTTGTGGTGCATCAGGGATATCACGGATCGCGGCCATAACACCAGGAATAGATGCAGATGCCATAAGCCACGGCATAACACTATTTTGAGTCAATGCATGGTAATGCGTGGTAAAGCCATCATCCGCCACGGTAAATTGATGACCTGACACAGGCTGACTAATTACACGCTGCATGAAATAACGACTGTGTTTACGTGCGAGCGCTGTCGTTCCCACGATTCCTGCGACAGAGGCTAATAGCGGCAGAGCTTTATCACTTTGGAAAATATGCTGAGCTTTGACTGAAAGCACAGTGAGGTGATAATCCGGGTGATTAACCAGTGCCGCTTCTTGACCTTGAATCAAATCGATCAGCATGCCACGACACACATCGCTGACTTCTTGACGGCTCATCTTTTTATGAAAGCTCAGATTGGTATACAGCTCAGAGAGGCGTTTCGTCCCTTCAATGGCTCCCCAAGCAGCAATACTGGCAAAGCGCCAACTGCCAATCGATGAACCAATTAAAGTACGCTTTTGTTGCGCGCGTGGCAAAAAGTCAGCAAAAATCGCCTGATCTAAACCTTGAATACCAATGCCTTTCGGACCACCCGCAGCACCGGGCAGGATATCCACTTGAGCAGCGTTTAAACCCTCTTGTTCAATCAGTTGGCGGGCTAAATGGCCAGCACGGATATTGAGCGCAGGCGGTCTTTTTTGCAAAATTTGAGTCATGGTAGTCGCTTAAAATACAGTCGTAGAATTATTCTAATGCGTTTTTGCACAGACCCAATGGCTGAAACTTCCGACAAATGACTTCTCAGTCATATCAGGGCGTCTCTCAGGAATGCTGTAATAGTTGTTCGTTATGCCGATGCAATTGAAACAAACTGAGGCAGACGATTGCCCATGTCGCCATTGGAAAGACCGCCCAAGCAAATAGGTTAATGATAAAAATCACGGCCCCAGCTAATAACCAATAATTTAACCCCGCCATCAGCTTTTGCTGTGGCAAACAAAGTAGGAATAAACAGGGAAGTGCATTAAAGAGAATGATCCACCAAAATGTAGCGCTATGCTGCATCCGATACAGGGTGGTGTTGGCTGGCGGTTGCCAGTTTAGAAAAGGCATGTGCATATTTAATTGAACCAACACATCGAGCAGGGTCGAAAAACTATACAGCAAGGCCGTTGCACATGCTCGGAGAGGGTTTCGACCATACAGTACCCCTAAATAACTGTATGACATGGCGTTCAGCCTTATTTAAATTTTTGAATTTTTTGTTTTTATGGCTTTAAGCCTTTTATTGTCAAAAGGCTTAAAGGAGCTATGGATACATCAAGATCATTTAAACACAGATTATTTAAACACACGCCAAATGGCAAGTAAGCTTGAAAGTGCAATTAATACGATGGAAACATACCATGGCGCAATTATCGCGATGGAGAGGAAGATGGCCATAATACTGCCAAAAACCCAACTACGTTTTTGCTGATGTTCCATTTGCAGGCGCATGCTTTGCAGTTCATTCAGTTGTTTGGCATGCCAAGCCGACTGATTTTTTAAACCATTCAGGCTGTCGATCATCAGCGTTGGTAAATCTTGCGCACCTAAAAGTAAGTCTGGAATTTTTTGCCCGAGTTCTTTTAAGTTTTTCTGCGGATTCATTTGCGCTTTAATCCAATCGGTGAGGATTGGTTTTGCCAAACTCCAAATATCCAATTCAGGATAGAGATCAGTTCCTAAACCTTCAACATGGACCAAGGTCTTGAGCAGCAACATCAGTTGTGGCGGAATCTCTAAATGGAAACGACGCGCAATATCCATCACTTGAATCAGGATGCCGGCGAAGTCCAATTCATGCATTGGTTTAGAGACCATTGGGCCAACGGTACGACGCATTTCACGTGCTAAGGCATCTTGATCTGTACCCGGTGGAATCCAACCCGCTTGATGCACGATTTGAATCAGTTGCATAAAGTCGCTGTTCATAACCGCAAGCAGCATGCGTGCTACGGTCATTTGGTCGTGCTTTGAAAGCTCACCCATAATCGCGCAGTCCAAGGCAATAAAGCGTGGATTGCTTGGATTAATGGTTTCGACGAAGACATTCCCCGGATGCATGTCTGCATGGAAGAAGTTGTCGCGGAACACTTGGGTAAAGAAAATGGTGAGCCCTTTTTCGGCTAAATCTTTACGATCCATGCCCAAGCGATCAAAGGTCGCAATATCTGAAATTGGTACACCCGTAATACGCTCTTCGACCATGACATCACGGCTGTCCATATAGACTTCAGGCACGTACATCATGCTTGAACCGGTGAAGTAATGACGCATACGACGCGTGTTATCCGCTTCTAAAGTCAAATCCAATTCATTGAGAATAATTTGACGGTAGTCTTGAATAATTTCAGATAGATGCAGGGCACGAGCGGCTTCTAGGCGTTTTTCAAGGAACTGACCAAGCCACTCTAATATTTCAAAATCATGCAGAATTTGATTGCGAATATTCGGGCGAGCCACTTTCACTACGACTTCGCGACCATCATGCAGTGCAGCAGTATGCACTTGTGCGATAGATGCTGCGGCTAAAGGTTGCTCGTCAAAGCGTGCAAATAAGGTATTAACATCGGCTTTGAGTGATTCCTGAATGCGCATTTTGGCAACGTCATTTGAAAAAGGTTTTACACGGTCTTGTAAAAGCACCAATTGCTGTAAAACTTCAGGTGGAATCAAGTCACGACGGGTAGACAGTAATTGACCGAGTTTAATGGCCAAAGGTCCCATATCTTCTAAAGCTTGTTTTAGCTTCAGTGGATTTTTACGTTCTTTGCTTAAACGTGCTGCAGGATGTATACGAATGAGGGAAATAATATGACGGGCTTTTTCCGGTAATTCTTCCGCAGGAAACAACGTGTCGAGTCTATAGTGCGCAGCAATGCGCCAAAGGTCGAGTAAACGTGAAACGTGCGGAATCATATATGCAATTACCTAGTCTTAAGTGTTGTCTTGTAATGAGTCAATTTGGCTGTGCAGCTGCTGAATTTTTGCTTCTGCACGGTCCAGATTTTGATTCAAAATTCGGGTGTCTTGATTCAGGTCATCCATTTGCCAGCGTGGGGCAAGCAAGCCTGAATCTTCTTTTAACGCGTCTTCAGCAAAGAACAAATGGCTTTGTAAAGTACGTTTGAGATGTTTGGGTGCAAGTTGTAACTTACCAATTTCATGCGCAAGGCTTGGACCAATCCAAGGGCTTAGATGCGAAGCTAAATCAGGCTCAGCTTGCTGCATAATGCGCTGGATATCCTGCAATAAGTGATAATCACCTTGCAATGGAATATTGCCGACATCTTCAGCCAACAGCAGTTTGAGGAGCTCGACGACCGTTTTGACATGTAAGGTCGCCGTTGCTTCAGTTATGTTTGACTGCTGCTCGAAAGGGCGTTGCTCAAAGATGGATGCGGTTTCAGTATGTCCTGTTGGCGTCGGTTCTAAGCGAACTTTCTGATCGTCAAAAAACACATCCACCGACAACTGTGGTGAGTCGATCACCACACGAAGCATTTTGCCTTGCAATTCATTCAGTTGGATGCGGGTAATCGCATCCAAATCAATGACATGATGAATTAAGCGTTCAACTGCACCAAGTGCGAGAATCGACCACATAGTTCAGCCTGCAGTATTAAAGTTTGAAACCACGGTGTACAGCCACTATACCACCCGTTAAGTTGTGGTAATCACAGTTTTGGAAGCCCGCATTTTCCATCATACCTTTAAGAGTACGTTGGTCTGGGTGCATACGAATTGATTCTGCAAGGTATTTATAGCTTTCAGAGTCATTCGCTACGATTTTACCCATGATCGGTAATGCAGTGAATGAGTACAAGTCATACAGTTTTGAGAAAGGTTCAAATACCGGTTTAGAGAATTCTAAAATCAGTAAACGACCACCTGGCTTAAGTACGCGGTACATGGCAGCTAGTGCAGCATCTTTGTCAGTCACGTTGCGTAGACCAAATGAAATGGTCAATAGGTCAAAACTGTTGTCTGCAAAAGGTTCTAAAGTTTCAGCATTGGCCAAAACGAAATCGACATTGGTACAACCAGCATCAATGAGGCGGTCACGACCGACATTGAGCATCGATTCATTAATGTCTGAAAGCACCACATGACCTGTCGGGCCAACTTCACGGCTAAATACTTTGGCAAGGTCACCAGTACCGCCTGCAATATCTAGGACGTGCTGACCGCGACGTACACCAGACATGTTAATGGCAAAACGTTTCCATAGACGGTGAATACCAAATGACATTAAGTCATTCATGATGTCGTATTTTGCAGCCACTGAGTGGAAAACTTCCGCTACTTTTTGTGCTTTATCTTCGCTGCTCACGGTTTGATAACCAAAGTGCGTGGTTGCCCCAACGTTACCAGTATTCGCGCCACGTGGCAGATTATATTTGGGTACTGAACCTGTAACAGGTGTGTCGGTCAGACGTTGTTCTAAAGATTGTTGCTGACCTTGCGCTGTCCCTTGTGGTAAAGGCTCAGTTAAGAATGGACTCACTTTGTCTGTATTTTGTGCCGACTCAGGTGTAGGGGCAGGCGTTTGATTCTCGTTAGACATTAGAGTCACTCCTAACTTATAAATAGGGTTAATGTTGCTTTGCAAGCATGATGACAGATTCTCTGTTGTTATACAGCAGTCATTTGCATTTGTTGTGAATAATATACAGAAAAAATAAGGGTCTGCTGTAATTGCTTTGCAAATCCCCTATAAAAAATCTGAATTCAGTCTTGCAAGCCCAGTTTGTTTTATATCAAACATGGGCTTTGTGGGATGTGAGTTTTGTTAAGCCGCAGGCTGAAACGGGTTCGGGTCACCGGCATGTACACGGTCAACGATTTGGCGTTCTACAGCGGTAAATTCGCGGACAAATTTTTCTGCTGACTTGAGCGGTTTCATCGCCAAGAAGCCATCTTGCATAAAGTCGTACATCACTTCGAAGTTGTATTTGTTTGCTGCGCCCTTACACATTTTAAAGGCGGTATAGACCATAAACGAGCGCATATATTTATCTAAATTACGACCTAAATCGTCTAACAGTTGCAGTTGCAACATGCGGTCTTTGCCCTGATCGAGCTTGAGATAGGTCTGGCGCATCATTTCATCGGTCAGGGTTGGATTATTTGGATAATCTTCCAGTAATTGAATGGCCACTTGTTCGTCAAGCTGTACGGCCAATATCGCAAGTTGTACGCCCGAAGTGCCGGTCTTAATGGCATTGTCTGGAATTAGTTTTTCTGCTTTATGCGCATAGCGGGTGAGACGTGCAATTTGTGCAGCTAATGCATCAAAATCAGGACCGCCATATAAACGGTTAATAAAATATTCAGACATCAGTACATTGTGTTTTTCAGCAAATTGCACAGCATGCGTACGTTGCATGCGCTGTTTTTGCCACTGCTGGACATCTTGTAAACGCTGTAAAATTTCTGGCTTTTTGTGGTAGTTCAACTGGTAATACAGTTCAAGTAAATCATCTAATACTGCAAGTTTGGACATTGAGTGTCTCAATTATTTTTTAGATGTTTGAATCTTAGTGGGTGTTGGAGCTTAGGGCTATGACAAAGTGACGAAATTACAGGTCAATCTGAGTCAGTTTGTTGCAGAAACGGTCATATTTTGCATTTCAGCACATACATGAAAGCATTGTTGTGTGATGAACGGCATGGTTATACTCAAAACAGAATAAAACCAAGGGTCCGCCATGAGCTTAAAAGAAACAGAATTTCAATTGATGGATGAAGAACAACTCTCGGTTGAGCTGATTGAAGCGCAGTATCAACTGAAAAATACCAGCCGTCAGCCCAATGCCAAAAGCATGTTGATTTTAGTGAGTGGAATCGAGCTTGCGGGTAAGGGAGAGGCTGTCAAACAGCTCCGCGAATGGGTCGATCCACGCTACTTAAGGGTGAAAGCGGATGCCCCGATCATGTTTAATCAAAAACAAACGTTTTGGCAGTCTTATGCACGGTTTATTCCTGCCGAAGGGCAAATCATGGTGATGTTTGGAAACTGGTACAGTGATTTGCTCAGTACCGCCATGCATGTGTCGAAGCCTTTGGATGAAACCTTATTTGATGAATATGTCGAGAACATGCGAGCCTATGAACAAGACCTAAAAAATAATCATGTCGATGTGATTAAGGTCTGGTTCGATTTATCTTGGAAATCCTTACAAAAGCGCTTGGATGAAATGGACCCGAGTGAAGCGCGTTGGCATAAATTGCATGGTTTAGATTGGCGCAATAAAAAACAATATGACAACCTACAACGTTTACGTCAGCGTTTTAGTCATGACTGGGTCATCATCGACTGTGAAGATGAGCAAGTCCGTGATCAACAATTTGCACAGCATATTTTACGCACTTTAAAACATTGTCCACCACATGAAACCAAAGCGGTGGGGCGCTGGAAACAAGCCAAAACACCACAGGCGTTATTGGAACCCAGCACTGTCGTGGCTGATGAGGCTGATTATAAAAAAGAATTAAAAAAATTAAGCCGCAAGGTGGCTGAAGCTTTACGTTTTGATTCACGCAATGTGGTGATCGTCTTTGAAGGAATGGATGCCGCAGGAAAGGGCGGGGCAATTAAACGCATCGTCAAAAAGTTGGACCCACGCGAATATGAAATTCATACCATTGCAGCACCCGAAAAATATGAGCTACGCCGTCCATACTTATGGCGCTTTTGGAATAAAATTGTCCCTGAAGAAAAGATCACGATTTTTGACCGCAGTTGGTATGGTCGCGTTTTGGTTGAGAGAATTGAAGGCTTTGCCAATACGGTTGAATGGCAGAGAGCCTATGATGAAATCAACCGTTTTGAAAAGGACTTATATGACAGTCAAACGGTTGTCATCAAGTTCTGGTTAGCCATTGGAAAGGATGAGCAAGCTGCACGGTTTAAAGCCCGAGAAGAAACCGCGCATAAGCGTTTTAAAATTACTCCAGATGACTGGCGGAATCGTGACCGTTGGGATGATTATCTCAAAGCTGCCGCAGATATGTTGCAACGCACGGATACAGAATATGCGCCGTGGCATGTGATCGCCACCAATGACAAGCACAGTGCGCGCTTACAAGTGCTAGAGACGATCTTGGCGCAATTGAAAGCAGATTAAATGCATGAAAAAAGCCACGATATTCGTGGCTTTTTTCATTTTCAAAACTCGCTCATTTTCAGATTTACTTCATCTTTAGATCTATGGTTTAGATCACTTTGATTATTAAATCTTGTTGATGCGCTATACATCGTTTCGTTAACCATTGTTAGGCGTTGGGACAGGTTGGTTCGGAAATTTCTGTTGAATACGCTTCGCCAATTGGTAGCTTTCTTCTACATGGGTTTCAGCGACTTTTTTCATCACAATATAACCCAAACTGGCTGCCACCAATTGTCCACCTAATGGAATAAATTTAGTGACTTGTTTGGTAATATATTTTGCTGCAATGTTATTCAGCGATTTTTTCATGGCGGTTCGTGCAACCACTAAACCAGAAAATTCGACACCACGTTTACGCAGTTCCGTCCAATGAATTTGTTTGGTTTTTGGATCATACACACTAATTTGATCTGGCGCTAAACCAAAACGCGCATTAATTTCTGGAATGAGCTGTGACAAAATTCCGACGTCAATCACCACATCCAAAAATGGCACAGGAATAATAGCTGCACCTGCTGAAAAATAAGCACGTTTTTTGACGAGCTCTAAGCATTCAGCGCGAATAATGTCCAGATTTAAGTTAGGGTCGATGGAATCAGGAATGTTATCAATTTTCATAAGCAGATACCCTTGATACTGGATTGGTTTTTTTCTCATAAAGTATCATTAAGATACTTGTTTAAAAGCATTTTTTGCAATCTATTCTCTTGTCAAAGTCGCATAGACAGCCCAAGATGTATAGTAAATAATCATTGTTGTTTTGTAGTAGTTGGTCACGCAGGCTGTAAAGGTAATCCATGGCAATACATGTAATTCAAAGTCAACGAATCGAAGTTTTGGTGGATTGTCTAATCGAAAAATTGAAATCGAATCAATCGACCAATGCTTTGTCCGTCTTGCAAGAACGACATATCGTGGTGCCCGATCAAGCCATTGCTGCATGGTTAGAAAAACAAATTGCTGAAAAAATCAGTATTAGTGCCAATATTAAGCATCATCGTAAAATTTTAGGGCTGCAGTGGAAAGCCTACGATTGGGCCTTGCCGAATAAACAAGACCGTGAGCGGATTAAAGGTATCAACATGCCGCCGTTGATTATGCAATGGCGTATTTATAATGTTTTAGCGGTTTTTATTGCGGCTGATCAGTTTGATGCTGCACAGATGCCGACAGATGTGCAGCCCTTAGTCCAGCGTATTTTTGACAGTACAGCACAGCTTTCAGATCGAAAAAAACGTGAGCAAAAGCGGCAAGAAATGTTGTATTGGATCGCTGCTCAAGTCACTCGGCTTTTTACCAACTACATGGCCTTTCGTGGCAGTTGTATTCATACCCCAGATGAAGGTGTTGAGCACTGGGTTTGTCCACATTGCGATACTGACTGGCTAAAAGCGTGGAGTTATAACCAGCCGTTAAATATTATGCAACTTACAGGTCTGAAACCTGAACAAGCTGATGAATATCTACCGACTCAGGCTCGACAACTGGAGCATTGGCAGCGTTGGCTGTGGCATCAAGTATTCCAAAAAGACTTTAATGACCGTCAGGAAATAGACAATAAATTTTGGTTTGCCTTGGCGCATGCTGAGCAAAATCGGCAGCAGCAATTTGATTTGGATGCTGAGGATGATGAGCGCGATGATGATGAGCGTCACCAAACCTATAACGGTTTGCCTGAACAGATTTTCGTCTTTACGACCTTAGAATTACCCCCTGCACAACTGAAATTTTTATATCGCTTGGCAGCGTATACCGAAGTACATTTGTTGTATTTCAACCCATCGCGTGAGTATTGGGCAGACATGGTCGATCCAGTTTGGAAAGATCGTTATAACTTGAAATTACAACAGCGTTATATTGAGCGAAATCCCAATGTCAGCACAGCGCAAATTCAGGCCTATCTGAGTACGACCAATGCCGAATTTCGTGAATCACAGCATTCACTACTGACGCGTTTAGGCAAGCGTGCGCGGGATAACTTTGCATTATTGGTGAATATGTCTGGTGGCGAAGGCTGGGAAGATATTTTTCCAGACACCGAGCCGACAACACTGCTCGCTCAAATTCAATATGACATCATGACCTTAGAAGAACCCGAGCAGCATCAATATGCACTCGCGGGGGCAGATGAATCGATTCAATTTCATGTCTGTCATTCTAGCCTGCGTCAGTTAGAGGTTTTACGTGAACAGTTGGTGCATTGGTTGGCCGATGGCACGGAACAAGAGCCACGCCATCCGAGTGATATCTTGGTCTTGGTGCCAAACTTAAAAGAACTGGAACCGCATATTCGGACGGTCTTTTCGACGACTCGAGGCATGGGTCGCAGTGCTGTGGATTTACCTTATATCCCAGTCAAAATTGCAGGGGTGGTCAGTCAAGATATTCAAAATGCATGGCAAGCCTTTGTTGGACGCATTGAAATTAGTCAAGGTCGTTTTACCGCAGAAGATTTTCATGATTGGCTGAATTTGAATGCGGTGCAAGAACTGTATCAGCTCGACCATGTGCAAATGGAACGTATGATGGAACTGCTGATTCAAGCCGGTTTCCGTCGTGGTTTAGACGAACAGCACATGTTGGCTTATTTGTCCGAGCAAGACCGAGATTATCGTTATACCTTTAAATTTGCATTAGACCGTTTGGCGTTAGGAATTGCGATACCACAACATGCCGTATTTGAGGACACCTTAAGTTTTGCAGGGGTGTCGAGTAGTGATTTTGAGTTGGTTCAAACTTTAATTCAGATCTACCGAGATATCAGTGCGCGTCGAGATTGGCTCAATCCGAATCTCAGCACACAGACTGTCAAAGTGTGGTTGCAACAATTAGATGCAGATTTAAAGCCTTTTGTGGAAGCCAGTGGTCGAGCATTTGAAACCATTCGCAGTGTGATGCGTGCGATGACGCAACGTCTGCATAATGCCCAAAGTGATAAAGTTGAGTCGCTCCCAAACAGCTTTAATTTGCCGTTATCTTTGCTGCTCAAAGAAATACAACAAGGCATCGATAGCTCTGCCGATCAGATCGAACCGACAGGATCAGTGACCTTTGCGGACATGGGGAAAATCCGCCAAGTCCCATTTTCATTGGTGGTGTTAATGAACATGGATAGCGGCAAATTTCCGCGTCGTGATCAGCAAGTGCCTTTTGATTTGATGGATGTGTTTAAACCGGTTTTGGGTGATCGCTCTCGTTTGGAAGATGATAAAGGTGCATTTCTAGATGCCTTGTTATTTGCCCGACAGTCCTTGTGGATTTTCTATAATGGCTTTGATGTCAATGATGGTGAAAGTCGGGAGCCATCCTCTGTGATATATGAATTTAGCCAGTTCCTCGCACGGATGATTCAGCCGCAGCAATTGAACCAACCCCATGATGCCATGCTGGATTTGGATGGCTTACGCATTCCACAGCAGCTCGAGCCGCTATACCATATTTATCCTTTGCAGCCTTTTGACCCGATGGGTTTTCAGCAGTCGAAAAACTTACGATATAAAGATCAATGGTTTGCTGTGGCGGAACATATTTTAGATCAGTCGGGACAACGCCAATCGTGGATTAACCGTGATTATCCTGTGCATGATGAGCAAGAAGTACGGGTATTAGATGGTCAGGAATGGATTAAAGATGTGGTGTTTCCTGCCCGTGCATATTTGAAAACGCTTGGCGTGGCCAGTGTCTATACTGGTGACCAATTGCCGCAGCAAGAGCCTTTGTTGCTGGACCGTTTACAGCGATATCATGTCCGTGACTTATTGCAAAAGCATTATGTGCAGCCTGCCTCTCGTGTCGATCAAACAGAGGATCAGAACTCTACGACCTCAGCTGAACCCGATATGGCCTTGTTCCAAGATGTACTGCCTGTGGGACATAGCCAAATAGCGACTTGGAAGCTCAGTTTGCAAGAGCAGGCACAGTTATTAGAGCGTTTAGATGGACGTTGTGTAACCGTGACCACCCTACAAAACCTACAGCTTGAACCGCATTTGATACTGAGCATCACCGTGCCTGAAGACCCTCAGAGTATGCATTGGTTGAGCTGTATGGCGTCAGGGGCAAAGCCTAAGCGTCAGACGCAAACGTGGCTCGAATATCTACTGTGGTTGAGCTATTTAGACTTAGGGGATGAGGGCGCTGCGTATCGTCGTGAAGTGATTTGTAATGATAAAAGCATAGTCTGTTGTGGATTAAGCTCTGCACAAGCCAAGCTGCAGCTCAGTGAGTGGGTGGCGATGTGGAAACATGCACAAAAACGTCCAGTGGTGCTGCCTGCTGCCTTAATTCGCCAAGAAAAATGCACTTGGGTGGAAAATGAAACAGGCCAACTCATGCCAGATAATTTTGCAAAGCTTCAAGAGGAATGGCTGAAAAATCATAGTTTTGGTGGAGTGGAGTTGGAATCGAATGAAGCCAATAGCCACCATCGTGATTGGACTTTTATTTTACAGCAACAAGCGGCAGATGAGCTTCTGGCATTGTCCTGTCGTTATTATGCAGAACGTTTATATCATGTGATGGATACCGAGGCAGATGACGGCCTAAAAAAACTTAATGTCATCAAGCCTGAGGTGAAAAAATGAATATGCCACAGCAAACGATGAAAATGTCCACCAACCCGATTGCAGACATGAGCTTTACGGGGCTGCACTGGATTGAAGCCTCTGCGGGTACTGGTAAAACCTATACGCTTTCCAGTCTGATGGTACGGATTTTTCTCGATCGCTATATGCCGAATCAGGTCATTGCCACCACTTTCACCCGTAAAGCCACAGCGGAACTCAAAGCGCGAGTTCGGCTGCGGATTGAAGAAACCCGTGACTTTATTTATGGCCTGCTCGCGGCATCTCAAGATGAGTTGGCCGAACTTCAGCAAATTTTGAGTGACCCTTTGTATCAGCAAGTGCTGAAAGATCATGGGCATCATTTAGATTATGCCTACAATCGTCTGAACGTGGTCTTACAACAATATGAAGAACTCTTTGTCGGAACTTTAGACAGCTTTAGTCAAAAGTTATTACGTGAATTTGCCTTTGAAAGTGGTCGTATTGAACAGGTGCAAATCAGTGATGATGAAGACCTGCATATTGAACGGATCATTCATGATTTATTAAGAGATTGGATTCAGCAGCAGCCTGCGCATTTGATTGAATATTTGATGTTGAATCATCAGTTGAAAGGTCCTGAATACTATCTTAGTGTAGTAAAGGAAAGTCTAAATTTCCCATCGGTGGATTTACGCGTCCCTGAATTACCCGAAAATGCTTTGGCGCATTTTGAAGCGATGTGTCATCAGCTTGCACAAATGCTGCCTGCCGCTCGTGTAGAGCTTGCAGCGTGTTTTGATGCCGCAAGTCATTATAAAAACCTGGTGGACGCTCGACGTTTTAATAAAGGGGCATTTTTTGTCACCTTTAACACACGCATTCCCGAGTTTTTACAGCACTTTGAAGCTGCGGGTAGCCAAGGGGTTTTGACCCAGTCCGACGTGTTACAACCGACGATGAAAGCCATTCGCTCATTGTTTTATGATCCGAATAAAACTGAATTTAAGCCACGTGTCTTTAAAGACAAAGTCGTTGAAGAGCAGCCTGATGTCTCAAAAGCGTTTTATCAACATGCTTTTGTTCAACAACTCCGAGCGGTGCTCAGCGCTTATGAACATATCAATCAAGCAGAACAATACCTGAATTTTTATTTGGCGCAGGAAGTCAAAAAGCGTTTGCCTCAAGTGTTGTCCCACGCTGGGGAAACCACCTTTTCACAACAAATTCGGACCTTATCGGAAGCCTTACAGCAAAGTTCAGCAGCGGGGAAAGATAGTTTTGCTGCCCATGTTTTAGCACGATATCCGCTGATTTTAGTCGATGAATTTCAAGACACCAACCAAGATCAAGATGACATGCTGTCCAGTATTTGGCGGGTCAAGGAGCGCTTACATCAGGGCTGTATGATTATGGTCGGCGACCCGAAACAGGCGATTTATGGATTCCGTGGCGGTGACATGCTGACCTATCGTAAAGCGCGTCATGATATTCAAACCAAGGGTGGACGTTGTTATACCTTGAACAAAAACCATCGTTCAGTCAAAAACTTGGTTGAAGTGGTGGATGCCTTGTTTCATCGGCAAACGGACTTTGGTGAGCAAGTTGAATACACCCCGATTCAAGCAGGTGAGCGTGAGCATCCGCCGTTGATTGATCATGATCAAGTCAATCCACAACCTCTGCGTTGGTTGGCTTTGGATGAAACGCTGAATGAAGCTGAGCAAGTGGCTTGGCAGATTCAGTCATTACTCAACCAAGCGCAGCAAGGACATTTATATTTTCAAGAAAACAATATCCAGCGAGCACTGACAACAAACGATATTGCGGTCTTAGGGCAAAACCATTTCGACTTAGAGCAAGTGCAACAATGTTTATTGCAACTGGGTGTTCCTTGTTATAAAGCATCGCGGGACAGCGTCTATAAAAGTTCCGTCGCACAAGACGTTGCCGCTTTGCTGACCGCA
The DNA here is from genome assembly GCF_013417755.1 of Acinetobacter sp. YH12231. NCBI lineage: Bacteria > Pseudomonadati > Pseudomonadota > Gammaproteobacteria > Moraxellales > Moraxellaceae > Acinetobacter > Acinetobacter sp. YH12231. The sequence goes on along the minus strand of NZ_VPDJ01000015.1, from coordinate 24,550 downwards.
ATTTTAAATCCTTATCAAGAAGCCAAGGTGAAACGTGCGCTGCTGAGCCGTTTATTGGGTTTTGATCTGAAACAACTGGTCGCACTCGAACAGCAGGCAGATGGGCTGAGCGAAATTATCGAAAAACTCGAACAGATTCGACAAATTTGGAATGAGCAAGGATTCCGCAGCGCGTGGAATAGCTGCATGACGGTCTTTCAGGTGTGGACGCGTTTGGTGGCTGGGCAAAGTCGAGATAATGAACGCACAGTGGTGAATTTACGCCATATCGCAGAATTATTAAGTCAGCAAAGTGAACATTACACAGGTGCACATAAGCTTTATCAATGGTTTATTCGCCAAATCAATTTAGGCATCAATAATGAAAGTACCCAAGAGCGAAAATTGACTGGGCAATTGGGGGTGCAACTGATGACGATTCATGCATCCAAAGGCTTAGAGTTTGGTTGTGTGTTTTTATTGGGAGCAAATGCGGGCTTAAGTGAAAAAAGCAATTTGAATTTTTCCCTTAAAGACAATCAGCAAAAAAGCCTTGGGTTAGAACGTGTGATTGCCGTGAAGTCTTCGGACTTACCCGAAGATGATATTCAACAAAATGATGCGCGCAATGAAGCAGAGCATCATCGCTTGTGGTACGTGGCGTTGACCCGTGCCAGTTATCGTGTTTATGCCGTGCTACGTCATCATGAAGTAGAAAAGAAACAAATGGCAGAAGCGCGTTCAGGACTGACTTTTTGGCGTGGAAGCGCACCAGATCTGTTCCAACACGCAGATAGTGTGGATGCCGATGTCTTGCGTGCAGCACCACCGATGTTGACTCAGACTCAGGTTGAAGCTGTTGTGTTAGAGGCGGAAGAGATTCCCAACAGCCATTTTTATCCACGAGAAACCACCAGTTTTACCGCGCTCACGCGCACGGCGCATAAGGCGCACATACAACGTGACCAACTGGCAGCGGCAATGACCGAGCAGGAAGACAGTGCTGCCGATGAAGTTGAACAAGTTGAAATTATTGAAGCAGAAACGGCAGAGAAAATTAGCTGGATTAAACGGCATTTTCCAAAGGGAACCAAGCCCGGAAGTTTCTTGCATAAATTGATGGAAAAAGTTCGATTTAGCACCCCTGAAGAGAAGTTGGCCAAAGCCATCGCATCACGTTTTCATAGTGATGTTGAGTTTGATTCGCCGCAAATGTTGCAAAACTTAATGAAACAGTTCGGGCAAACGGCAAACCCTGAGCAAGATGAAGCTGAACTGATTGAAGAAATGCGGGAATGGTACAGTCAAATTATTCATACACCATTGCATGATGGTTTTAGCCTGCATCAGTTAAACGATGGTGAATATCGTTCAGAAATGGACTTTCATTTAAGTATGGCAGATCGTGCATTGGCGATACGTAAAATACGCATGCTATTTGAAAGCCTAAATGAGCCAGATTTACAGATACAAGATTTGAATGATGTGTTTACGGCACGCTATCTGACGGGGTCGATTGACTTGGTGTATTTTGATGGTCAGCGCTATCACATTGCCGATTATAAAAGTAATTTCTTAGGCGATCAGACCGCACATTATGATCATGCCTATATTCGAGAAAGTATGAGTCATTCCAGTTACTGGTTGCAGGCTGCATTATATTTGGTGGCCCTGCATCGTTATTTGAAAGCCGTGATGAAAGACTATGATATGACGCAGCATTTGGGTGGGGCGAGTTATCTGTATCTTCGTGGTATGGATGGACAGTCCGATCGTGGGGTATATCACTGGAAGCCGGCGGATACATTCATTCAAAACCTCGATGCAATATTGAGCGAAAAGGTTGTGGCTAAAACGTGAAAAAGCACGAAAAAGATAAAAATATTCACGCTGAAACAATAAGTTGCTTTGTGGATAAGTTTGAGGATAACTGTGTGGAAAATGATCAAAAAGCCTTGTCAGCACAGCCTTTGCACGCGGGACAAGAAAACACTGTAGAAATGCAGGTTTTAGTTACCCAAAATCCCCAAGAAACTGCTGATTTAGATGCGGTTTTGCCGGATTGGATTGACTATTTAATCCAACATTATTTACCCAATCAGGCCAGTCATCCTGCTGCAAATCAGTTAATTCAACAATTGATGCAAGCCGTGGAAAAAGGCGATAGTTGTATTTTGGCCGAAGATGCGCAGATTCAATGTTTGGCTCAGATGGTTCAGCATGAGCAAGCTGAAAAAACACCTGTTGCGCCTTTTATTTTTGATTCACAGCGACTGTATCTCTATCGCTATTGGGCACTAGAAAATGCTTTAGCCAAGCAAGTTGCACGTTTAAAACAGCAAACAGAGCAAAATCTCAATCAAACGCAGATGCTTAATATTGAAAAGGATTTACTGACCGATCCCCATCAGATCCAAGCACTGCACATGGTGTGTCAGCACAATTTTAATATCATTACCGGTGGGCCTGGGACAGGTAAAACTTATACCTTGGCTCGGATTATTGCCGTGTTGAATGAGCAAAATCCAAATTTAAGAATTGCGATGGCAGCGCCGACAGGAAAAGCGGCGCAGCGAATGGAAGAAGCCTTACAAGCAGCGTTTAAAGATCCTGCATTGCAGCATTATTCGATTATTCACAAACATTTGAAACCCGTAACTTTGCATCGTCTATTGGGTTTAGGGACGCGCGCTATCCCGCGGTTTAATGAGCGCCAACGCTTACCCTATGACGTCATTGTGGTCGATGAAGCCTCCATGTTGGATTTAAGTTTGGCGCAGATGCTATTCGCGGCAATCCCTCAACACAGCAAGCTGATTCTCTTAGGGGATGCAGAACAGTTGGCTTCGGTCGATGTTGGCGCTGTTTTGGCCAACCTTCAGGATGTCGATGCCTTACAAGCCAACCGTACCCATTTACAGACCAGCCGCCGTTTTGTACAGGGTGCAGCCATTGGTGAGTTTGCTCGTTTTATTCAACAACAAGAACAACAGCAAACAACCACTGAAGTTCTGGCGAAATTCGAACATCAGGTGGTATCTGCATCCGAACTTCAGCCGATTCAACTGACACCGAATATGAGCGATGTGATTCAGTTGCAATATCTCCCCGACGCTACGAACAGTGCGGCACATTGGGCAAAATATTATGATCAACTGATGTATGGTTTTCAGCCCTATGTGGCATGGTTAAAACAATGGCCAGAGCAACCCGCTGAATATGCAAATTGGTCAGCCCAATTGATTCGCTATTTTGATGATTATCGGATTCTATCGGCCATTCGACATGGAAAATTAGGCTTACACGAACTCAATCAGCAGATTGAACTTCGGGTCTTAAATACCTTGGGTGTGTTGAAACAAGGGGATTGGTATGTCGGTCGTCCAGTCATGATGACCTATAACGATTATCAACTTGGACTATCAAATGGTGATATCGGGATTTGCTTAAAACGACCGATGACGGAAAAGTCGCAGTTTGAGGTTTATTTTCCAAGTTTGGATAAATGGGTGGTGGCAACACGGTTACCTAAAAGTATAGAAACCGCCTATGCCTTGACCATACATAAGTCTCAAGGTTCTGAATTTACCCATACGGCGGTAGTTTTGGAAAATCATGCTACCGAAATGATGAGTAAAGAGCTGATTTATACCGCCATCACTCGTGCCAAAAAAGTGGTGAGTTTGCTTGTTGCAAAAGATGCATTGGCAAAAGCGCTTATAAAAAGAACAGCGCGAGTTAGTGGTCTGTTAGAAAAAATTAACAATCACCTACCTTTGTAAAGCCTAGGCAAAATGTACCGTATTTTGTAAGAAATGGCTTACATCGATTCAGGAGATTTGCGCATAGAGCTTTTTAGAGCTTTTTGAGAAGATGACTTCACAGAAAAAGAACTCAACACGGATGGTTGAGTAAAATCGCAAAAGTATAAGAATAACGTCAAAAGACAGCGAACTTACAGTGAAGTAAGGAAATAGGAAACTTACAGCCGCTAAGCCTTGTAGTTTTGGGAGAGACTACAGGGCTTTTTTATGTCTGGAAAATAAGAAATGCCTATACGCTGTAACAGAAAAGAAATAGAGCTTAACTGATGTACGAAAAAGCTTACATATAGATACGAAAAATACGACTTTTATCTAATAGCCGTTGTGGCAAAATCTACCACATAAGGAAGTGCAAGTTAAAACATGGAATGTTTGACATAAGGACGCGGAAAAGCGCCACATAAAACAATAAATAATAAAACAATAACTAAAAAAGAAGAAACTACAGCGCAAAAAAGCCCGAGCCTAGCTCGGGCTTTTTTTTTAATCATTCCACTTTGAGTTTTGCATGCTAAACATCGAGTGGCAAAATATATCAAAAAATCAGTTTAAAATTCATTCAATGACATCGCATTCAACATGTTAGAAATATGCGGTTTTGTGTCGCATAAAGTATCGAAACATATAAAAAATTTATAATGGAATCGATGTGAAAAAAAAGGCGCTATTATCGTCATGAAAACCTGACGAAGTCGGCCATCTCTTTTTGCAATTGGGACGATTTTCCCTTAATATAATGCACTTGCTGTAGTGATGCACGGCAGTCAGCTGATTTATCAGTTGATTCGTATCAAAAGTTAACTTTATAAGCATCTCGGAGAAATCGAATGGCTTTAACAAACGCAGATCGCGCAGAGATCGTTGCAAAATTCGCTCGCGCTGAAAACGACACTGGTTCACCAGAAGTTCAAGTAGCTCTTTTAACTGCTCAAATCAATGATTTACAAGGTCACTTCAAAGAGCACAAACACGACCACCATAGCCGTCGCGGTCTTATCCGTATGGTTAACCAACGTCGTAAGCTTCTTGACTACCTTAAAGGTAAAGACGCTACTCGTTACAGCGCATTGATTGCTGCTTTAGGTTTACGTCGTTAATTCGATTTAAACTTTTATTTTCGGACTATTGCATGCTTAGTGCTGTATTACTGAAAACTAAAGTCTATCCAACCTTGGTTGGATAATGGGGAAGGGGCGATGATTCGCTCCTTCTTTGTGTCTCAAATTAGCATTTTTAATTAATGTTTTTAATATCTAGTGAGGTCGGCTTCTAAGCTTTGTCATTTATGTTGCAGCGTTTGGGGCGTTGAGTGAATGCCAAACCTTAGGGGTCTCCACTAGAATAAAATCAGGAAAAAATAAAACATGTCGATGTTTAATATTATTCGTAAAGAATTCCAATACGGTCAGCATCAAGTTGTCCTAGAAACAGGTCGTGTTGCGCGTCAAGCGAACACTGTAATCATCACTATGGGTGGTGTACAAGTTCTTGTTGCCGTTGTTGCTCAACCAACAGCTAAAGCAGGTCAAGACTTCTTCCCATTGACTGTTAACTACCAAGAAAAACAATATGCTGCAGGTCGTATCCCGGGCGGTTACGGTAAACGTGAAGGCCGCGCGTCTGAAGCTGAAACTCTTATTTCACGCTTAATCGACCGTCCAATCCGTCCGTTGTTCCCAGAAGGTTACTACAACGAAATCCAAGTGACTGCGACTGTGATTTCTTCTGACAAAACGATGGATGCTGACATTGCTGCAATGTTAGGTACATCTGCTGCACTTGCAATTGCGGGTACGCCTTTCCGTGGTCCAATCGGTGGTGCGCGCGTTGGTTTAATCAACGGTGAATACATCCTTAACCCGAACCACGAACAGCTTAAAGAATCTGACCTTGACCTTGTGGTTGCAGGTACAGAATCTGCAGTATTGATGGTTGAATCAGAAGCGAAAGAACTTTCTGAAGACCAAATGCTTGGCGCTGTATTGTTCGGTCATGACGAAATGCAAATCGCGATCCAAGCGATTAAAGAATTTGCTGCGGCTGCTGGTGCAACAGAGTCTACTTGGACTGCACCTGCGAAAAACGAAGACCTTCGTGCAAAATTAAAAGAAGCGTTTGAAGCGAAAATCTCTGAAGCATACACAATCGCTGTTAAACACGATCGTTATGCAGCACTTGATGCGCTTCAAGCTGAAGCTGTTGCTCAATTTGTTCCAGAAGAAGACGTTGACGGTATCGCTGACGACTTAGCTGAATTATTCGAAGACCTGAAATACCGTACAGTACGTGACAACATCTTGTCAGGTAAACCACGTATTGATGGCCGTGATACTAAAACAGTTCGTGCGCTTGACGTACAAGTTGGCGTGTTAGACCGTGCTCACGGTTCTGCATTATTCACACGTGGTGAAACTCAGGCGTTGGTAACAACAACTTTGGGTAATACACGTGATGCGTTAATGGTAGATACATTAGCGGGTACGAAAACTGACAACTTCATGTTGCACTACAACTTCCCTGCATACTCTGTAGGTGAAACTGGTCGTGAATCTGGTCCTAAACGTCGTGAAATCGGTCACGGTCGTTTAGCGCGTCGTGGTGTACAAGCTGTACTTCCAGCAGCTGACCGCTTCCCGTACGTGATCCGTATCGTATCGGACATCACTGAATCTAACGGTTCATCTTCAATGGCTTCTGTATGTGGTGCTTCTCTATCACTTATGGACGCAGGTGTTCCACTTAAAGCACCAGTTGCGGGTATCGCAATGGGTCTAGTCAAAGAAGGCGAGCGTTTCGCAGTTCTTTCTGACATCTTGGGTGACGAAGACCACCTTGGCGACATGGACTTTAAAGTAGCAGGTTCTGCAAACGGTATTACTGCACTTCAAATGGACATCAAGATCGAAGGTATTACTGAAGAGATCATGGAAGTTGCATTGAACCAAGCGTATGCAGGTCGTATGCACATCTTAAATGCAATGAACCAAGTGATTTCACGCGCTCGTCCTGAAATCTCTATGCACGCGCCTACATTCCAAGTGATCAACATCAACCCTGATAAGATCCGTGATGTGATTGGTAAAGGCGGCGCAACGATTCGTGCGATCACTGAAGAAACTAAAGCAGCAATCGATATCGAAGATAACGGTACAGTTCGCGTATTTGGTGAAACTAAAGCGGCTGCTTCTGCTGCTGTTGCGAAAATCCAAGCGCTTACTGCTGAAATCGAACCAGGTACAATCTACACTGGTAAAGTGATTCGTATCGTTGAATTTGGTGCGTTTGTAAACATCCTTCCAGGTACTGATGGCTTACTTCACATCTCTCAAATTTCTAACGAACGCATTGCGAACGTTTCAGACGTATTATCTGAAGGTCAAGAGATCAAAGTACAAGTTGCTGATGTCGACAACCGCGGTCGTATCAAATTAACCATGAAAGACATCGAACAAGCTTAATGGTTTGTTGATTCACAGGGTTTCGGCTCTGTGAATGGATTCTAAAAAGCCTTGAGTGCAGTCAGAGTATGAACTTTGACTTGCTCAAGGCTTTTTTTATGGCATCATGCAAAAAGTAAACACAATAATAAATGAGATATGCAAACCTATTATTTTTTTCAGCATCCAACAGCCGCGCATATCTATGTGCAAGACCAAGTGCAATGTGAGCATCATCCTGAACTTGAGCCTGAGTTTATTTGGATTGATTGTACCCGTGAAGATGTCGTCAACCGCCCAGAGCTGTGGCAGAGTGATATTTTTCAGGCATCAGACTTGCGGGTCAATGAATACCATCTGCGGGATATTTTAAATTTAGAGCATCCGTGTGCTTTTGACACACTTGATGATTACGATTTATTAATTTTTAGAAAAATGGTCACACCCGATGACCAAATTGCTGCCGGCGCCGATGCGCTTGAAAAGCATGAGCGGGTCTTTGGTTTGGCGACCACCCCGATCAGTTTTTTGCTCACACCCCAAGTGCTGATCACGGTGCGCGAAAAAGGCAACAAAGCCATTGAAAGTTATATCCAACGAATTGAAACCTTAATTTCTCGGCCGATAGAAGAGCAAAATAAGCCGCGAAAATTAGCCCTGACACCCTTAGATTTGGCATTGCGCTTACTGAATAATATGGTAGATGGATACTTGGATTTACGCGTTCCTTTGACCCGCCGTGTCGAGTTTTGGCAGCAAGAATTGCTGCAAGGGCATCGGCGTTTTACCAAGTGGCATCAGTTGCTGCAGGAAAATATGGCCTTTCAGCAAGTGGAAAATTTGTGTGAAGAGCAAATTGAAGCTTTGCAAGAACTGCGTGATGAAGTTGTAGATAATTACCCACATTTGAAAGGCAAAAAGCGCAGTGAAAAGCAGGATATCATGCTGGTTCGGGTAGATGATTTAACCAGTCATATCGAACGCATTCAAAAACACACCACACGATTACGCAGTGCTGTGCAGGCCGCCATTGATCTGCATTTTTCAGCCGTTGCTAACCAAACCAATGAAAATATGCGGATTCTGGCGATTATTACGGCAATTTTCGCACCATTAACCTTATTAACCGGTATATACGGTATGAACTTTGAGTTTATTCCGGGACTCAAATCGCCAACCGGTTTTTGGATCATGCTCGGCATCATGCTGATGACCACGATTTTACTACTGTATTATTTTTATCGACGGCATTTGGTCGGGCGCGGTGAAAAAAGTGTGATTGATATGTTAGCACAGCAGCACGGCGATCAACACATGAATCTGTTTTGGTTTATGGATTATGAACCAATCAAACAGACGGTGAAGGGCACAGTCAAAGGTACGGTTAAAACCATGAAAGAAATTGAGAAGCTGACGAAACTCAAATAATTCGTGTCAGCTTCTCTGATGGGTGGGTTTAGTTGCTAATCATTACGAATCCATGTGGTACTACGTCCGAGTGCAGACACGCCAATATAGCCGCGCATGGTTAAACGTTTGCCATTTGCACTCAGCTTGCCTTTGCCTTTATAGACATTGCCCGAGAGGGGATCCAGCACGGTTCCATTGCTATATTGATTTGGATGTTGTGGGTCTGGTTTAAATTCTTTGATAATTTCGGAACCTATCAAAACCCATTTTTGAGTTTGCCATTACATTTTAAGCATACTTCAACCAAGGGTTTGTACGGCAATGGGCATATTGCAGTGAGTGTTCCACTATACGTCCCGTCGGCATTTTTAACGACGGTGACATCGCCGCGTGAATATCCTGTTTGGTCATCAATTGTTTTCCAAACACTGGTCATATCATTGGCATGCAACAGAGCGCTGAAACTGAGTAATGCTCCAAATAGCACATGATGCATTTGCATGATGAATCCTTTGTCATGATTTTATTGTTTTTAAATTTTGTTTTAAAAATCTGCAGTACAACGCGATTTGACCGATCCTTATGGTCTTAGTAATTCAATTGCTTAGCCTCGTGGGTTGTACTGCGAACGACATGCATCATGAAAATTCCCCTATACGAGTCGATATCTCAAGATATATCATCATTTTCATTACTTTTCAGTAAGCGATAAATTTCATCTTTTAGCTTTAATTTCTTACGCTTAATGGTCTCAATATCCGTGTTGTAGTGATTAACAGGATCTAATTCCAATTGAATGATTTCGCGATCCAACTCATCATGTTCTTCAAAGATCCGCGCAAAATGCGGATTTTCATCACGTAACTGAGTGACCAAATCACGGTACTCAGGAAACATGTTTTTGACTTTTTTATTGCAATCTCGTGTTTTCATGGTTGTCGATCATTTCCTCTACAAGAAAAAAGAAAAACGCCCTGCAGGACAGAGCGTTCACGAATACATTTAGTGCGAATGAAGCTGTTGGTGTTTCACTTGGCGACGTAGTTGTTGGACTTCATCAATCAGGTCGAGCATCATGGCGACCGCAGTAAAACTGGCATCGAAATCTCGTTGAAGCCGATAGGCACGCCGTGCGCGAGATATATCATCGCCAAAAAATTGATGAATCCTGTCTTCTGAACGGCTAGGCAGAATATCGTATTCGAGTAGTTGCAGAACCCATTCTGGACTTTGCCCACAGGCAGAGGCAAAGTGTTGTAGATCAAAACTACTTTTTTCGTCTACGATTTCAGTCTGTTTACATCCGTCACAGACAATTTCACGATAATGAATTGTTGTCATGGTGCTCTCCTTAAGACTGTCGTGGATTAAATGACGGAAAAGCTTGAGCAAAAGCCGCATAAGCTTGTTGCTCTTGTTCTGTTTGTGCAGCTGGTATCACTATATTTAAAACCAGGTAAAGCTGTCCGGGTGTTTTGTTTGGTATCCCTTTGTCCTTTAATCGTAGCTGCTGTCCAGTACGCGCATTTTTAGGAATCTGTAGCTCTAATGTTTTGCCATCAGGACTGGTAAATGCAATTTTTTGACCCAATGCTGCTTCCCAAGGACTGATATTCAGTTGTTGGAAAATATCAGCACCTTCTACACGGGTTTGCTCGGTTTGTTTATACAAAATTTCAATGTATAAATCACCAGCAGCTCCACCGTTATAGCCAGCTTGCCCTTGGCCCGAGAGTCGAATTTGTTGACCTGATTTCATGCCTGCAGGAATTTTGACTTGTAGGGTTTTACGTTGAACTTCAGGCTCACCATGGGCATTTAAGCTCGGAATCTGCAAGGTGATATTCTGCGTTGCACCATGAAATGCGATTTCTAAATCCACTTCTAAACTGGCGTGTTGGTCTTCACCACGGAAGCTCTTGGTTTGGCGGTTTGCACGTTGATACTGATAGTCACCGCCACCAAAGCCTTGCCCAAAACGACCAAACAAGTCTTCAAATCCACTAAAGTCCGCATGCTGACCATCAGTCGTCGATTGGCGATAAAACTGAGATTGGTCAAAACCATCTTGGTTGCCAGCATTAAACCCAGCAAATCCTTGAGGATGATCGAGTTCAAAATCGTATTGTTTTTTCTTTTCGGCATCACTCAAGGTGTCGTATGCAACATTAATCGCTTGCATACGCGCTTCAGCATCAGCCTCTTTACTGACGTCAGGGTGATATTTACGCGCCAATTTTCGATAGGCTTTTTTAATTTGATCTGCCGAAGCATCTCGGGCGATCCCTAAAGTTTGATAGTGATTGTCTGGCATACTCTCTGTATAAATATTAATCATGTTTTAATCAATATAGAAGGGTTCATCAAACTGTCATAGGGGCAAACTGCAGCATATTGTTTCAAAACATGACAATAAAAAAGCCTCACGAGGAGGCTTTTAAAAACACATTTAAAATTAATATTTTATCCAAGTGACACTACGACCAATCACAGATACACCAACATACCCACGTATAGTTAAATGTTTTCCTGAAGCACTAAGTCTTGCTTTGCCTTTATAGATTTTTCCACCAATCGGGTCCAGAACTTTACCGTTTTGGAATTCACGTGGATTTTTTGGATCTTGTTTAAAGTCCCAAATAAATGGCAAGCCGATAAAAGGTTTATTTTTCAATTCACCTGGGCAGTTCGAGCAGACGCCCATTTTTTCAGTGCCAGGGACATTGCGTGTGGTGACAATGATGCCTTCATAGCTTCCATCGGCTTTTTTGCGAATTTCAACGTCTGCACGTGAATATCCGGTGCGGTCATCGACAGTTTTCCACTTACCCACTAGCGGATCGGTTTCCGCAGCGATTGACAATCCTGACAAAGTGCTAAGTACTATTCCGGCAAATAATTGTTGATATATTTTTTTCATTTCATCCCCTGAAAATTCAGAATTGTGTTTTTAGAGTAAGTTGCCTAATTTATATATAAAGCCCTACAAAATCAATGTGATGGTTTGTGATGTATTTGGCAGATTTTTTTAAAACACTGCTTTAATATGGAGTTTTTACTCTAATTTTTAAGTTAAAAAAGGCCTTTAATGATTTAAAGGCCTCGTGCTTAGTTTTTGACCCAAGTGACATTGCGTCCAATTGCAGAGCCTTCAGTACGACCATTGATGATCAAATGCTTGCCATTATTCATCAAACGAGCGCGTGCATTGTAGTGCTTGCCTGATTTGGGATCGAGCATCACTCCACCCACAAATTCATTGGGCTTTTCTGGATCAGCGCTTAAGCCGCTTAAAGTGGTTAAACCGACCATGGGTTTATTTTTCTGAGCACCGGTGCATTGCGTGCATGTCGAAACATTTGCTGTTCCGGGTACGCTTCGGCTTTGGATAATGGTGGCCGAATACAGGTCATGCTTATCTTTACGAATCACCACATCGGCAAGGGAATATCCTGTTCGATCATCAATGGTTTTCCATGTCCCCACTAAGGGGTCAATCGCTGCAAAAGCAGAGGATAAACTGCAGATGGAGAACATGCCGAACAGGATAGAAGGGAGGAATTTAACAGCCATATAATTACCCACATTACACAAAAAGCGGATGCCTAAAACTTAAAGGCATAAAAATATTATGGGTTTAATGTAGCCTGAAATAATATGAATATTCTAGTGATTTTTTAAGAATTGGTATTTATATTTTGAGCCAAAACATGAACGAGTTGGCGCTAAATGAGGTTTATGCTGAACGTCTACGCACTAGTAAAATAGTCGGAATTCATCTCAAAGTAGATTATTATCGGCATGATGAACTCGTCTGGAGTTGAGTTCATCATGCCAATGAAAGCCAAATGGCGACTTTAGTTGACGCGGATCCAAGATACCGTCCGGCCGAGAAGCGTGGTTCCAACATAACCTCGAAGTGTCAGGACATTGCCGCGCGCATTCAATTGCCCTTTACCTTGATAAGTATTGCCTGAAAGTGGGTCGATCACCTTGCCATCGGTATAGGCATTCTCTTTTGCATTATGTTTAAAGCCAGAGAAGATCGGTAAACCAATTAAGGGTGCATTTTTGAGTTTACCTTCGCATTTTTCACAAATCGTGGTGACAGGGCGGTTGGGGATGGCATGTACTTTGGTGATTTTACCGCTATAGCTGCCGTCTTTTAATTTAGTGATTTGGACTTCAGCACGGGCATAGCCTGTTTTATCATCTATGGTTTTCCATGTCCCGACGAGGTCTGCTGCATGTGCTGTTATTGGGCCAAAGCAGATCATGGCTAAGGGAATAGCGAGTGTTTTGAGTTTCATAATTTATCCAATTTTTTTACATTATTTTTCTATTAAAAATAAAGCTTTGTTGGTTTTTTTGACTTTATTTCTGGCGCGATTCTACTCGAAAAAAAATTGATCGCAAATACAGCTGATCATGTTGATGCTTTATAGTTCGAACCCATTCGACTAAGCGCAAGAAAGTAGTAGGTCTAAATTTTATCGGGACAATAAAAAAGCACCCCGAAGGATGCTTAGATTTAGGCTTTTAATCATGCAATGATTTAGCTAAGGTGTTGACCAAAAAGGGATAAAGCTTCTTCTGCCGTAAAGGTATATTTTGTATTACAGAATTGGCAGTCCATTTCAATTGGGTTTTGAAACTCTAAGGTTTCACGAACTGCAGCAACACCAATTTGTTCAAGTGCTGTCGCACAGCGTTCTTTTGAACATGTGCAGCCAAATTTTAAGGCTTCAGTTTCAGGTAGACGAACTTCTTCTTCGTTATATAAACGATATAAAATTTCGTTTGCAGATAAAGACGTTAACTCTTCTGCTTTTAATGTCTCGGTCAGCATGGTTAAACGTGGCCATAGATCTTCATCAACTCGGCGTTGTTCTTCTTCGCTGTTACGCGGCAATAACTGGATCAGTAAACCACCTGAACGGCTGTTGCTGCTTGCTAAGACGATGCGTGTCGGGATCTGTGCAGATAGATCATAATATTGCATCAAGCAACCCGCTAAAGTCGGTTTGTCTAAAGGTACAATCCCTTGATAACGCTCACCAAATTCAGGCTCGATATTAATGAAAAGTACTGGGTTTACCAAGGCTTTCAGTACCGTGCTGCTGTCTTCAGCGGTTTGAAAGTGCGGGTCTTCTTCATAATCTGCAAGTGCGCGAACTTCACCGAGATGATTACATTCCGCCATTGCCCATTTAAAAGTGCCTGCAGCCTGAATTTGTAAGCTAATACGACCTTTAATTTTTAAGGTACTGGCCAACAAGGCAGTCGCGCTGAGCATTTCACCCAAGAGAATTTGTACAGCAGGTGCATAGTCACGCTGTGCAAGAATCGTTTGTAGAGCTTCTTCAAGATGAACCACTTCTCCACGAACAGGGCTATCTTCAATAAAAAAGCGTTGGCGTAAATCTGACATAAAATTCTCCATAACCCTGCTTTAATGGTGACGATATTGTAAAACACAAGTCATTCATTATCATCTCTTGTGACATCAATACGATGACGTTGTAAGCTGCGTTGTAAATCAACACCTGTAGGTTTTTCACGGGCTTGCGCATCGCTTTCAAACAAATGTTCCAGTTCAGCTAAAGCGTTACGATGCGTTTCATAAATCTTTTGTTCATCGGTATAGATTTGCTGCTGTTGAGTCAGCAGTTTTTCATCATAATCACGGAACAATTCGATACTTTTATAGGCATCTTCATCGCTGATGCCTAAGTCACACAGCATGTGATAGGCCATTCCTAAAGAGGATAAATAGGTTTCACGCCAAATATGCTCAATCCCCAAATCACGCAGCAAATGCACCTGATGACGGTCACGCGCACGGACCAATAATTTTAACTGAGGGTAATTCAGGCGAATATGACGCGCCACATTCATCGAGTCTTCAATATCATCTATAGCAAGGACGAACACTTTGGCATGTTCAATGCCCGCAGCGCGTAAAATATCTGGTTGTGTGGCATCGCCATAATACAGATGACCACCATAATTACGTACGAAATCGACTTTGTCTAAGTTGCTATCAATGGCGGTAAAAGACAAATGCTGTAAATGCGCCACACGAGCAATGATTTGTCCAAAACGTCCAAAGCCCGCAATAATCACAGGATTATGTTCATCCGGAATGTCGTCATACTCTGGGATGGTTTTAGGATTAAAACGCGGCAAAATTTGTGATTGTATTAACCAGTACAACATAGGGGTCAACACCATCGACAAAGTGACGATGAGGGTTAATGGCTCCAAAATGGCTTGCTGTACGACATTTTCACTTTTCGCCACACTAAAGACTACAAAGGCAAATTCACCGCCTTGAGCCAAACAGGTCGCCAGTAAAATACTGTTGCGCCATGAATTTTTAAGATAACGCGCAATCGCGGTAAGTGAAGCCATTTTGATGAGCATCAGTGCCAACGCACCACCGATAATGAACCATGGCATTTCAACGAATAATGACAGTTCCGTGGTCATGCCCACGGTCATAAAGAACAGACCAAGTAAAAGCCCTTTAAACGGAGCAATACTTGCTTCGAGTTCATGGCGGAATTCAGAGTCTGCCAGTAGCACGCCAGTCAGAAATGCACCGAGTGTGGTACTGATGCCAAGTACGTCCATCAATACCACCACACCCAGCACTATAAATAAGCCGACGGCGGTGATCAGTTCATGCGCGCCACTTTTCGCGACGAAGCGGAAAAACGGTCGCATTAAGTATCGACTAAATAAAAATAAGCCTGAAAAAGTCGCAATGATTGCAGCGAAATAGGCGATTCCGTGATGTGATGATTCTGTCCCTGCGAGCAGGGGAATGACTGCAATCAGGGGAATTGCAGCCATATCTTGAAACAGCAAAATCGAAAAGGATTGCTGCCCATAGGTGGTGTTCAATTGCTGCTTTTCACTCAGCATCTGCAAGACAAAGGCAGTAGAAGAAAGAGCGAGAGCGGAACCGATAACGATACTGGCTGCAATGCCTTGTTGTAATGCAAAAAAACTGCCTAGCGCTAAAACAAGACCGGTCAGACCGACTTGTAAACTCCCCATGCCGAAAATAGAACTACGCATACTCCATAGACGCTGTGGACGGAGTTCGAGGCCGATCAGGAACATCAGTAAGATCACGCCAAACTCAGCGAGATCTTGGATCGCTTGGGGATCACTGGCAATGTTAAAGACATCGGGGCCGAGCAAAATACCAGTGAACAGATATCCCAATACCGTTGCAATACCAAAGCGCTTGAGCAAAGGGACAAGCAATAAGGATGCGCCAAGGAAAATTGTGATCTGTAACAGTAGTGACATTTACTCGTCCTAGAGTTGTGTTTTTGGTCGAAAGTTGCAATTCAGTATGACTGATATTTTCAGACTGAATTGTACGCGTTTAACTGAGTTCCTGTGGGTCTATATCGAGGCTTAATTTCATATTTGATGGCTTGTTATGCAAGATATTTTGCCACCAATAACGCAGATAATAATGTAAGCGCGCACGATCTGTAGACAGTAAAACCATGTGGGATTGGTAACGCCCTGCTTTGCGCTCCATCGGGGCAGGAATCGGCCCCCAAATATCAATAATTCCAGCAGAGTCCTGACGCAGCAATTGGGCATGTTGCTGTAAAAATTCAGTATTGAGTTCTTGGTTTTTTGACTCACAGCGTACCAATGCGGCATAGCGAAACGGTGGCATTTGTGCCATTTCCCGTTCTTTCATGGTTTCTTTGGCAAATTTTCGATAGTTCTCATTGACCAAAATATTCAAAAGCGGATGGTCGGGTCTTAATGTTTGTAGGAATACATCGCCTTTACGTTCGCCACGGCCGGCACGCCCTGTGACTTGCACAATGAGTTGAGCGGTACGTTCGATGGCACGGAAGTCCACACTCAGCAGACCTGAATCGATATCTAAAATCGCCACCAAGGTGACGTAAGGGAAATGATGACCTTTGGCCAGCATTTGCGTACCAAGCAAAATAGCAGGCTCACTTTTTTGAATTTTGTCATAAATCTTTTGCCAACTACCAACGCGGCTGGTTGAGTCACGATCCACTCGAATGATGTCATGTTCAGGAAACAACTCATTTAAACTTTCTTCAACTTTGGCTGTGCCCATCCCAATAGATTTGAGCTCCTGATGATTACACTGTGGACAGTGATCTGGCATACGGTGAATGGTGCCGCAGTGATGACAATGTAAATGTTGATAAGGTGTACGATGAACCGTGAAATTGGCATCGCAATGTGGGCATTTAGCTTGCCATGCACAACTTTCACAAATCAGTACAGGTGCATAACCCCGGCGGTTTAAAAACACTAATACTTGCTCTTTTTTTTCAAGCCGTTTACGGATTTCACCAATCAAAAGTTGGCTGATTCCATGCTGTTTCTGTGCCACTTTCAAGTCAAGGATGTGCATTTTCGGCATGACCGCGGTGCCCGCACGTTGGTTCAATTCCAGTACGGTCATTTTGCCTTGTTTCGCCAGTGCATAGCACTCGATACTAGGCGTGGCAGAACCTAAAATTACAGGGCATTGTTCCAGATGCCCACGGTAAAGTGCGACATCCCGAGCGTGATAGCGAAAGCCTTCTTGTTGTTTAAAGGACAGATCATGCTCTTCATCAATCACAATTAAACCTATATTAGGCAGTGGCGTATAAATCGCAGAACGTGTGCCTAAGATAATTGACGCCTTACCTGTTTGCGCAGCTTGCCAAGCTTGCATACGTTTTGAATCGTTTAACCCCGAATGTAATAGGGCAATATTGCAATGAAAACGTGATTGGAAGCGGCTAATGGTCTGTGGGGTGAGTCCAATCTCAGGAACTAAAACCAAGACCTGTTTGCCTTGCTTGAGAACCTCTTGCATGATTTGTAAATAGACTTCAGTTTTACCACTGCCAGTTAAGCCATCGAGCAGGAAGGCCTGATATTTTTTACGTGCTTTTAATACGCTATCGATCGCTTTTTTTTGGTCAGGGTTTGCTGTAAGTGGCATTTGCGCCATGCTCATCGGCATCGGGCTAAAATCTTGTTCTGCTAACACACATTCGCAGATGCCTTTTTTCTCTAAGGCTTTGAGTGTTGCTGTTTCAACACCTGACAAATTTAAAAGATTTTCACCTGTGCCTGTGGGATGTAATTTTAGTATTTTATAGGCTTCTTGTTGACGCTCTGAACGTTTAATTTTGGCTTCAGCATTATGGTCAATCAGATTCCATGTCCGTGCCAATAAATTATAAGGCTTTCCTTGGCGTAACAGCGTCGGAAGGGCACTTTGCATCACTTCACCAATCGGAAATTGGTAATACTGTGCAGACCATGTCAATAAATTTAAAACTTTCTCATCTAAAATGGCACGATCATCAAGAAGTTCGGTAATGGCCTTGAGTTTAAAGCTTGAATTGAGTGGTGCATCGGGAGCAATTTTTTCCACGATGATACCGGTCAAATTTTGCCGACCAAAAGATACAGCAACGCGTGCACCTACTTCAGCTTGTTGGTATTGCTCTTGGTTTAAGCTGTAATCGAAGCAGTCGTATAAATATACCGGAACGGCGACTCGAACGCGGTAAATAGGTGTTGCAATGCTCGCTGAATTTGCCATAAAACGTGGATAAGTTCCTGATTAAATTTCGTCGTGATCGTAAAGGAGTTGTGTTAGAGTGAGCTCATATTTTATATCTAAGAATATGAATGATTTTGATGGTCAGACGCAACTGCGCTGATAGAAATTTTGGAAAATTAGAGCATTACAATGCCTGCATATCAGTTTATTGCCATAGACGCTTCAGGGAAGCAGCAGAAGGGTGTACTTGAGGGTGATTCTGCGCGTCAAATTCGTCAACAGCTCAGAGATCAGTCACTTATTCCAGTTGCTGTCGATCCGATAGAGCAAAAAGACAAACACGCGCAGCAGCGCTTGTTTCAAAAAGGGCTGAATGCCTATGACTTGGCTTTATTGACTCGCCAACTTTCAGTTTTGGTTGCCGCTGCGATTCCATTAGAAGAAGCGATTCGTGCTGTGGGAAAACAAAACGAAAAAGCCCATGTGCAAAACCTGTTGATGTCGGTGCGTTCTAAAGTTTTGGAAGGGCATTCTTTAGCCAACGCACTACAACAAGCGGGACGCTTTCCTGAACTGTATATTGCCACGATTGCAGCAGGTGAGCGTTCAGGTCATCTCGATCTCATTCTCGACCAACTTGCCGATTACACCGAAAACCGCTTTGCCATGCAAAAAAAAGTGCAGGGTGCGATGATTTATCCCATCATCCTGATGTTAATGTCTTTCGGTATTGTGATGGGACTCATGACCTATGTGGTCCCAGATATTGTCAAAACCTTTGACCAAAGCAAAGATGCCTTGCCGTGGATAACGATCGCTTTAATGAAAGCCAGTGATTTTATTCGAATGGCCTGGCCATTTTTATTGGTCGGTAGCGTAGTCTCGATTTTTCTCTTGGTTCGATTCCTCAGAACAGCGGCGGGACATTATGCCTTTGACCGTTTGACCTTGAAATTACCGTTATTTTCCAAACTGTCTAAAGGCATTAATGCCGCTCGTTTTGCCAGTACTTTATCGATTTTAACCAAGTCTGGTGTGCCTTTGGTCGACGCTTTAAAAATTGGAGCAGCGGTCAGTAATAATTGGGTGATTCGAGATTCGGTCAACCTTGCGGCAGAGAAAGTAACAGAAGGTGGTAATTTAGCAACACAGCTTGAGCGAAGTGGTTATTTCCCACCGATGATGGTACAAATGATCAAAAGTGGTGAAAGTTCAGGCGAATTAGATCGGATGCTCGAACGTGCGTCGACGATGCAAGACCGAGAAGTGACGACCTTAATTTCAACTTTATTGGCGTTACTTGAGCCGCTGATGTTGGTATTTATGGCGAGCATTGTACTAGTGATCGTGATTGCTGTGATGCTGCCAATCGTGAATATGAATAATATGATTTAAAACATTCGAACAATGATGTGAACAGAGATTTGTAACATGCAAGTGAAGACAAAAAATATGAAGCAACAAGGTTTTACTTTAATTGAAGTGATGGTGGTCATTGTCATTTTAGGTGTTTTGGCAGCGCTGATTGTACCGAACGTGATGGGCCGTGGTGAAAAAGCTAAAGTCGATACTACGGCGATTACTTTAAAAAGTGTCGCTGGCTCATTAGATCAATACAAAATGGACAATGGTAAATTCCCTTCAATGCAAGACGGCGGATTAAATGCTTTGGTCACTAAACCTGAGTCTGCTAAAAACTGGTTGCCAGGTGGCTACATCAAAGGTGGCTATCCAAAAGACAGTTGGGACAATGACATTCAATATGTGATTCCCGGTTCTGAAGGCCGTCCTTATGATCTTTATTCATTTGGTGCGGACGGTCAGTCTGGTGGTGAAGAAAATGATGCTGATATTTACTATAAACACTAACTGAGAATAATTATAAATTCAGTTTTAATGGAATTAATCACTTCACTTAATAGGGTGTTTCAATATTGAGTGAAGTGATAATAAATCTTAATTATAAAATTAATATTAAGTTATTGAATTTAATTTAAATTACATAATGCAAAATATGTGATATTTATAATAAGAATTATTCCCAATTTTATTGATTACAATAATCGCAAAATATGAATAAATATAGGCTTTTCATTTAAATAAAACCGAGCATAATATCTTTTATGGTACTTTTTTAGCCATGGAGAATAGTATGAAAGCATTATTATTAACGGATGAAATTAACCAATTTCATTGGTCTATGCTGAAATCTGTTCTATTGATTTTAAGTATTCTGCCGATCAGTCAAGGCATTGTGTATTTATGGCAAAGCACTGAGGGCAGTAGCCAAATTATGGTGGGCTTCTTTGCCATGAGCTTAATGAGTTCATTACTAGCTTTAAGTTTTTGGTCTGCATTAAAAGCGACTGTGGCAAATTTAAAACAAGAACATGCATCTGCCATCGAACAAATGGTTGTTCGTCTTTATCGATATATTCCAATGGTTTCTTTAGCTGCCATGCTTTCCTATTTAGTTACGCAGTTATAACCCCAAAATTAAACCTTCAAAACTGGAGCTTGCTCCAGTTTTTTTATGTCTCGTGTTAATGAACAGTTCGTAGCGTACATCATTGCATACTTCTACATGGTACGCGCTCTAACATAACCTTGCTTTGTCCGTTTTGACGCATCGAATGTCTGTTTCACATATGGTCAGCCTGAATGAAATTTTTATAATCTTTAGATATCAGATCTTAGATAGTTAGATGAAGTACAACAAAGAAAAGAAAGAGGGAAAAATGCAACAGATCGATTGGCAAGATTTTTTGAAAGTTGAATTACGTGTGGGGAAAATTGTACAGGCGGAAGTCTTTGAGCAAGCACGTAAACCTGCGTACATTCTTTATGTGGATTTTGGAGAGGAACTGGGCATTAAAAAATCCAGTGCGCAAATTACACAGCTATATCAGCCGGAAAATCTATTGGGAAAATTGGTCGTTGCCGTCGTGAATTTTCCAAAAAAACAAATTGGGCCGATCCAGTCAGAGTGTTTGGTCACAGGTTTTCATAATGCAGAGGGGCATGTTGCTCTTTGTGTGCCTGATGCACAGATTCCCCTAGGCACTAAGTTACTTTGAAAAAGTAAGGTGAGCTGGCACCCTGAAAGTTTATCAATAAAAAACCGAGCCAAAGCTCGGTTTTTTGATCTTTTGTAGCGGAATTAACGGCGTGATTTAAAAGAAATATCAACTTTACGCGGGCGATAAATCCAACCGAGAACCAATAACAAGAATGAGAAAATCAACACAGGCCAATCACTTAAGCGAGTGTAAAGTGTTTCGCCTTGCATGGCAGGTAAATCACCACGAAGTACCGCATCTTTATCCATCGGTGCCTGTTTCACAATGTGACCATTATGATCAATAAAGGCGGTAATACCTGTATTGGTTGCACGAATAAACCAACGGCCATTTTCTTTGGCACGCATTTGAACCATTTGTAGGTGTTGATGCGGGCTCGCTGTTCCAGTAAACCATGCGTCATTGGAAATGGTCACTAGGTAGTCACTTTGACTGGCATTACGGCGCGTTAAGTTGGGATAAGCCACTTCATAGCAAATCGCTGCACCTAAATCATGACCTTTAACATTCAAAGGCTTTTGGTTGTTTGCACCACGTGAAAAGCCACTCATCGACGGGTCATTTTGTAGGGCAGGCAGTACCCAACTTAGCATCCCTGAAAGCGGAATGTATTCACCAAAGGGAACTAGACGTTGCTTCTTGTATAGGCCAGAAGACTCATCACCAGTTGCCATGATGGTGTTGTAATACATAGGGTGTTGGTTTTGCTGTGATTCTGCCAAATCCCAATAGGGAATACCTGTCACCCAAGCCGTACCTGTTTTATTGGCTTGGACTTTC
The DNA here is from genome assembly GCF_013417755.1 of Acinetobacter sp. YH12231. Lineage (NCBI taxonomy): Bacteria > Pseudomonadati > Pseudomonadota > Gammaproteobacteria > Moraxellales > Moraxellaceae > Acinetobacter > Acinetobacter sp. YH12231. Next base: position 2,454 of record NZ_VPDJ01000015.1, on the reverse strand, counting down.
ATCGCATCCAAAAACGGCTCAATATCAGTTTGGAACATTGGAATGGAGGATTCTGGCCAAACAATGACATCACGGCCCCATTCTGTCCGACTTAATGATGCATATTTCATTAAGGTTTGAGCTTGGTATTCTGTTAACCATTTTAAATCTTGTGGAATATTGCCTTGAATTAAGGAAACACTCAGCGGTTTTTCATTTTTAGGCTGAACAAATTGCAGTTGTGCTGCACCCCATGCACCGAGCAAAACAAGGACAGAGGGAACAATCCAAAAGATGCGTTTACGTAGGATTTCAACCAAGGCACAGGCCAATACAATGACCGCAAAAGATACCCCAAAGATCCCGAATAATGGCGCATAGCCATCGAGGAATCGTTCAGTAAAGGCATAACCTGCAAACAGCCATGGAAAACCGGTAAAGACCCAAGTTTTACTCCATTCGAAAAACACCCACAGTGGCGCAAAGGTCAGAGGTGTTTCTGGAAAGAAGCGGCGGTAGAGCCAACTCTGAACTGCGGTAAACAGGCCCATCACAATCGCCATAATGGCAATCATCAAAACACTGAGTGCTGAATTGGTATCACCATAGACATGGATCGAGGTATACAGCCAAAAAGCCCCGACAAACCATAAGCCAAAGCCATAAGCTAGACCAATGAAAAACGATTGTTTAGGGGCACGCTGACTTAAGCAAGCATACAGCAGGGCTGGAGATAAAATTGCCAACCACCAATAATGATAAGGTGCCAGCGACAAGCTGAAGATGGCACCTGAAAATAATGCAATCAGCAAAGGATAGATGAAAGGTAGCTGTTTTTTTTGTTCTGAGTGGTTTAGCAGCTTATCAAAGTAGGTTCTCATTTACGGACAGCTCGGATCAGATGAATAGTACGTGCATCTGCCTCCAAAATGGTAAATTCCCAGTTTTCAAGTTCAATCACTTGACCTTGTAAATCACTGACCAAGCCCATTTCTTGTAGCAGTAAGCCGCCCACAGTTTCTACTTCATCATCTGAAAAATCAGCATCTAAAAGATTGTTAAAGTGTTCAATTGGTGTAAGTGCTTGAACCAACCATGTATTTGCACTTAACGGGTCTTCATCTGGAATGATAAATTGAGCTTCTTCATCAACTTTGTCGTGTTCATCTTCAATTTCACCCACAATTTCTTCAAGAATGTCTTCTAAAGTGACTAAACCTGAAGTTGTGCCATATTCATCAATCACTACAGCGATATGGGTTTGGGTATTTTTCAACATACGTAAAACTTGGTCAGAACGCGCGCTCTCGGGTACAAATAAGGGTTGACGCATTAATGCACGAATATCGACTTTGGTGGTCGGTTCTGTCAAAAATGGCAACAAATCTTTGGCCAACAAAATACCGACAACATTGTCTGGCTGGTCTGAGGAAAAGACTGGGAAACGTGAGTGTGCAGATTCAACAAGTACATGCAAAATATCTAATAGCTCATCATCTTCTTGTAAGCTGATCATCGCAGTACGGGGGGTCATGACCTCGCGGATTTTAGTTGCAGGTAAGTCGAGTACCCCTTCGAGCATGGCAACTGTATCGGGTTCTAAGAAGCGACGTGAATCTTGTACCAATTTCAACAGTTCGTCACGGGTTTCTGGTGCAGTGCCCAGCCATTTACGTAAGCCGCGCATGCCCCACGACGGGCCGGATTCCTCTTGCATGATCTTTCCTAAAGACTCTTAATATCTAATAAATGATGATTTTATCATACCGTAGAAAATACAGTTGTCTATTGTTAATGTTGATCTCGATGATGAGCGATCAAGTCATTTTAAGACGCTATCGTTTGCATTTTTCAAGCTAACATTCGGTCGTCAGGATTATGCTAAAATAGCCCTAGATTTTAATGCTGAGTTTTCTAATGTCTGAGCCTTCTGTGCCCCCATCAATTCAATTAAACACCCGTGGCTTACGTTGCCCTGAGCCTGTGATGATGTTGCATCAAGCCATTCGTAAATCAAAATCGGGTGATATTGTGGAGGTTTTTGCAACAGATAATTCGACCTCTTGGGATATTCCGAAATTTTGTATGCATTTAGGTCATGAGCTTTTGCTTCAAGAAGAACGTCTTGATGAAAATGGAAATAAAGAATTCCATTATTTGGTTCAGAAAGGTTAATTTAAGAGATTGTAAAAAATAATAATTATTAAGATGTTACATTTTTATTAATAAAATAGGCTGGTCAAGTCTGATGGCTAGCCTATATCATTCGCAGCATAATTATACAAAGTTTAAAAAACAGACTTTTAAAATGTCAAATTCGATTGCTCTTATACTTGAAAAATTAGGCTTATCCGCCCAAAAACGTGCCATTCATGTGCAATTTTCCAACCCTGCGTTGAATGACGAGCTTTTTATTCAACGTATTGATGGGGAGCATGTCTTAAACCAAGGCCTGCAAGCGACTTTGATTTGCCT
>NZ_VPDJ01000014.1:0-110286 GCF_013417755.1 Acinetobacter sp. YH12231 | reverse complement strand
ATAACAGTTGTGCTGGCGACAATAGCAAGAGTGAACCACCTGATCCCTTCCCGAACTCAGAAGTGAAACCTCTTAGCGCTGATGGTAGTGTGGGGTTACCCATGTGAGAGTAAGTCATCGCCAGCTCATTATTCGAAACACCCCCTGATATCTCAGGGGGTGTTTTTTTATGCGTGGGGAAAAAGAAAAAGGGAAAGGAAAAAGGATAGAGGGGGATACGGAAATTAAGCGTTGGATATCCAACGCTATAAGTTTACATAGAATGATAAAATTATCTTAACTGACGTCGTGCATGCTTTAATGCTGTTCTTAACCCTTCTTCTAAAGTTGGATGATAGAAAGGTTTATCCAAAATTTCATGTATGCTTAGTTCTTCTGAAATCATCCAAGCTAGCAAATGTGCTAAATGTTCAGCTTCTGCACAGAATAGCTCAGCTCCTAATAGTGTATGGTTAATTGTATCCACATATACTTCGGCAGCCCCTTTATTTTTAGCAGCAACAATCGCACGACCTTGTCTTTCGTAAGAAACGAAACCAATGACGAATTCTGTGTTTTTATCTTGTAGTTGCTTATAGCTTTGACCAATAGTTGCCATTTGTGGTGTAGAAAATAAGATGCCTAAAGGTGTTAGCGTCTTGATGGATTTAGTTTGTGGAAAATTTAAACAGTTTTGTACAGCAAACTTGCCTTCATGAGCTGCTTCGTGTTGGATAGGGGTATTGGTATGTGCATCACCGACGATAAAAATAGGATAATCTGCTAATTGCTTTGTATGAGGGTCGATCGGTAATTTTTTTAAATCTTTAAATTCGGCACTTATACGTTCTAAACCTAATGTATTTAATAATGTATGTCTGCCAGTTGCAGCTAAGACATAGTCAACTTGTAGCGTTTTTTGTACGTTTTCTTCAGTGTAGGTTAGATGAACTAGATCGCCTTCAACAGAGTAATGTTCAGGTAAAATTTCAAACTTTAGCTTTAACTCTTTACTTAATTCTTCCTGTGCGAGCTTTTGCAATATAGGGCTACTCAGTGAGCCAATTTTTCGACTACGTGCAAAAACGGTGGTGTTTATATTAAGCCGTGTTAAAGCCTGAGCTAATTCCAAAGCAATCACGCCACTTCCAATAACTGCGACAGATTTTGGGAGTTGTTCTAATTCAAATATCTGATCGGATGTAATTAATTTATCGCCTAATATTTGTTTTTGTTCAGTATCTATAGCAGGAGTTGTACCTACTGCAAGGATAAATGACTTGGCTTGATATGTTTGGTTATTTACTTGAATTGTATTTGAATCAATAAATTCAGCTTTTCCTGAAATTTTATGTTGGCTTGGCCAGCTTTTAACATCTTTTAACGTGGCTCTTGTAAAACGATCACGTAAGGTTTGAACATGTTGCATGACGCTAGAGGTATCAATTTCACTTTTGACATCTAGCCCTAAATTATCAGCATGTCCTATTTCGTACATACGGTTGGCAGTAGAGATAAGTATTTTACTGGGCATACAACCGACACGTGCACAGGTGGTGTCCCAAGGACCATCATTAATGATAAGAATATTTTGTGTTTTTTTAATTGCTTCTTTATAGGCTGAAATGCCTGCTGTTCCTGCACCGATAATGATGATGTCGTACATTTTTCTAAATTTCATTTTAAATAATTATAATTAAATATATAAAAAAACCCTCCATAAGGAAGGTTTTATTTCAAATACTTACATATTAATATTTAATGGATGTTGGTTGGCTCAAAGTTGTTGTAATAACGCCGTTATTATTCACTGATTGTCCTTCAAAAGTAATATTATTGAAAATATGTTTAAATTTGAGTACTGTGCCATTTAAAGAATTTTTAAATGTAAAAATATTAGTACCTTCTAAATAAATACTTCCAGAAAAATTTTGGGAATTTGAATTTGGAGTTTCATTTTCTATTCGACTACCAGAAATTGTTGAAATGCTTGGGATATCTAATACTTGCACGGAATTAGATTTAATTCGATAAGTAGCAAGAGTAGATGGATTCCCTGGCAATGAATTAATAGTGAAAGAAACTGATTCGACTTCAGGTGTATTTGGGTTGTCATTTGTTAGAACATCAAATGACGAGTTATTTTGTAATACAAACAGTTCCCCATCTGTTGATGTTGGGTCTTTATAGATGCTTAACGCACCCTTAGTTTCAGTTGTTTCGTCTTCATATGTTAATGTTACTTGATATTCACTATCTGTTTCATTCATTGAAACGATTCTTAACTGCTCTGTCTGACTTAAACCCCAACTTTGTTTATAAGGGTAGCCAAATACACCAGTAACCCAAATATCATTATATTTTTTATCAGTATTGCGATTATCAAAAATGATAATCATCGTTTTTCCAGTAAATGCATCAATTTGTTCTTGTGATAGTTTCATACCTGAAACTTCATCATCATTAACATCAAAGTCCCAGTTATTATATTTTTGAGGATTTACGCTATTTAGCGCAGTTTTAATTTGTTCGTCACCAAAAAGGATATAACAACCTGTATTTGCATATGTACCTGAATCCATACATTTTTCACGATAAAAAAATGCCGTTTTATCTTTGTCGAATAATTTTTTTGCATCTAGAGCTATTTGTAATGGACCTTGCGCAAATGTATCCATTGAATGATCAATATAGCCTTTTGCTGTTGATGCATCGTTAGGATCATAATTACCGAATAAATATTGCCCTTCACGTTTTAGAATATCTAACTGTGCTTTTGCAATTTCAGTTGGGGTTGTTGTACCACCATTGTTATTATTATTGTTTTGATTAGAAGAATCTGTTCCTTCGTTATTAAAATATCCATCACTACCACCACCACCACAAGCTGTAAGTATAGTGGCTAAAGTAAGTACAAGTGTCCCTTGAACGAATTTCATGAAGTACCCCAAAATAGTTATTTATGTATAGAAAAAGTTATATTGCGTAAAGATACCACACATAAAAAATGGCGCAAATAGCGCCATCTTTATATTCGTCATTTTATAGTGCAGTCCCGACACTTACACCAACGGTTGGACGTACATTCATAGAATTACACCCTGTTAGCAACAACGTTGTAAATAAAACTACAAACACGAATTTAGTCATTGAGCAAACCTTGAGCCTTAGCTTGATTGAAAAGAGATGTCGAACGAGAGCCGCTGCGACAAATCATCAAAATGGGTTTAGGGAGCTCATTATAATATTTGGCAAATTCCTTCACGTCTGTTTGAAAAATTTTACCACTTTGCACAGGTTGATACACAACACTCACATGAGACTTTTCAGCAATCCCTCTTAACTGTAAAACAGTCACTTCATTGCCCGCCTCACTATCTGGTCGATTCACAATCACAGATTTAAATTTAAGTTGCTTGAGTAAACTTGAAAATTTATCTGTGGTCATTTGTCCAGAGACACTTAAATTTGCATTTAAAGGCTGACTGCTATTATCTGCATATGTAGGTGCTGGAAAGATGCATGTTGCGATCAATAAAGCTTTTTGAATGAAAGCCTTAGTCATCCAAAAGATCCATCTGTTTTGCTAGTTGATATAGGTTATTTGAACGGTTACCTGTACGACAGAACATGAGTACTGGCTTTGGCAATTCATTAAAATGATTAGCAAAGTTACGGACATCTAGCTCAGAAATTTGACCCGCAACAACAGGTTGATGAACATAGTCTAAACCAGCGCTACGAGCTGCTTCTTCAATTTGAGCACTGGTTGGTTGCTCAGGACCACCTTCCATGTCAGGGCGGTTATTGATAATCGATTTAAAGCCTTTTTCAACCACTTGCGCTACATGTTCTGGGCCGATTTGACCTGCAAAACCAACATTTTCGCTCATTGAGTCACTCCATAATTTAATTCATAGATTTATGCTTTATGATAGCATTAAGCACAAACTTGAGCAGAATGTTCTTAAATTTTTATAAGCGATTACAACCATAAAATAACGCAATGGAGCGCGTATGCACGCCTATACAGTCGAACCACTGTATGTCAAAAGCGGACAAGATGTTATAGCTGCTGACTTTTATCGTCCAAAATCTGTTGAAAAACCTGCAGTCATTCTCATGGCACATGGTTTGGCGGCATTACGCCAGTTTAAATTAGTGCAATATGCCAAGCGCTTTGTACAAGCGGGCTATGCTGTCGTGTTGTTTGACTATCGCTATTGGGGGGGTAGCACGGGGCGTCCGAGAGAATTAGTGAACCTTAAAGCTCAACTTGAAGATTGGCGGACCATGATCGATCATTTACAGCAGCGTAAATCGATTGATTCAAGGCGCATTGTATTATGGGGAACATCGCTGAGTGGTGGCTATGTACTCAGTTTGGCGGCAGAGCTTAAAAATATTAAAGCGGTGATGGTACAAGTTCCATTTGTCGACGGCGCTGAAAGTGCAAAATTGTATCCCCTACAGCAATTACCCAAAGCATTAAAATTATCAAGTCAGGACTATATGGGCTCAAAAGTTGGGATGAGCCCAACGACTTTGCCTGTAGTTCATCCACATCGATTGTGTTTTTTACAGTCTGAAGACAGTTATGCGGGCTATTTATCGATTGTAAATCCTGATTTTTATTGGAGTGGCGAAATTCCGGCTCGGGCCTTTTTTAAATTAATTCGTTATCGTCCAATATTGGATGTCCGTAAAATTAGCATACCAGTACTTTTTATTGCAGCCAAAGAAGATGGTTTGATTCCCATCGAATCAAGCCGAGAAACTGCGACCAATATTGCACCGTATGTGCAATATTATGAGTGGGAAATGCAACATTTTGATATTTATCATGGGCAATGGTTTGAAAAAGCCATGGCAACCCAATTAGAATTTTTACATCAACATGTTGGAGTCAGCTAAATGATCGTTGTGTGTCCTGAATGTGGTGCAAAAAACCGTGTACCTGAAGAAAAACTCGAAGTTGGACCTGCATGTGGTCAATGTCATCAAGCATTGATTCCATTGGCGCCCATCGAGTTGAATGAAAAGAACTTTGCCAACTTTATTAGCAATAGTGATTTACCTGTGCTGATCGATTTATGGGCTGAATGGTGTGGACCATGTAAGATGATGGCGCCACACTTTGCACAAGTTGCAAAATCTAATCCGAAGGTGGTTTTTGCCAAAATTGATACCGAAGCAAACCCTCGATTGAGCGGTGCATTTAATGTTCGTAGTATTCCTACACTGGTTTTGATGAATAAAACCAACGAAATTGCTAGAATAAGCGGTGCAATGCGTGCTGGTGAGTTACAACAATGGCTCAATCAGCAGTTAAATCTACCTCAATAAATGTCAGCGCCAGGAGCTAAAGTGTCAGAAACTCATGTAAAACCTGAAGGAACGCTTTCCCTACAAACCATCGCGATGCCTGCAGACACCAACTGGAGTGGTGATGTTTTCGGTGGTTGGATCGTGTCACAAATGGACTTGGCCGGTGCAATTCACGCAGAGCGTTTCAGTCAAGGACGCTGTGCAACGATTTCAATTAACCAAATGACCTTCCTCGTTCCTGTGAAAGTCGGGGATGTCATCAGTGTATATACCAAAATTTTAAAAGTGGGTAATACCTCTATCCAAATGCAGATTGAAGTTTGGGATAGTCACGACAGTTCACGTGATCCAATTCGCGTAACCGAAGGTGTATTTACATTTGTCGCTGTCGATGTGAAAGGTGCTAAGCGTCAAATTCCTGCGGATGCAAAAGCTAAATTTGCTGCAGATCAAGCTTAATTAAAGTAAGACAAAAAAAGCCGCTCAATCGAGTGGCTTTTTTTATGAATAGTGGCTGAGAAATTAAAACATCGTGTTTGAGTTGGCACTGGTTTCAGGAATGCTTTGTTGCACATCCCAATGTTCAACAATTTTGCCATTTTCAACACGGAAGATATCAATAATGGCTTCTCCGCGGTCTTGCTTATTTTGCGTAGAATGCACATGTAAATAGACCAAATCACCTTCGGCAGCGGCACGTTTGATCTGGTTTTTTGCTTCAGGATTTTGTTTAAAATACTGGGTAAAATAATCGACAAAAGGCGCTTTGCCATCAGGTACATGCGGATTATGTTGAATATATTGATTGCCAATATATCGGTCAGCATATGTCTTAACCTGATGTTTAAGAAAGACACCTTCATAAAAATCAATCACGATTTTCTTATTTTCCGCTGCTTGGCTGGTTTGAATATTGCTATCAGCCGCTTGATTTGGAGTCGTTGGCGTTGCAGGAATAGTACTTTGACATGCAGTTAAAAAAACCGCCATGCCGATGAATGAAAGGAGAATGATTTTTTTCATAAAGTGCTCAATATATTTGTGTCGTGCAAGCATATTGAGCGGAATTACTGCGTATAAATAGTAAAAAACAGTCTTGATTTTGCTGAAATTTGGTAAAACTTATACTTACCTAAAAGTAAGTTTTATTTACATTTATTTATTTTTCAGAGCGGATTTTGCCACCCACGCCCAAAGCATTTCACATTGAATCGGTGCTTCACCAGATTCATCGGTGACTAAGACCTGTACTAAGGTTTCACCTTTTTCTGTGCTTTGCATTTGTCGTTGCTGTTCGGGTGTAAGCGTTGCGATGGCTTTCATCCCACCTTGGGTTGGACGTTTAAAATCAACTTTGAAACTTTTAATTAGGACAATGGCGCTATCAGGGACGTTCATTGCTGTGACAAAACCTGTGGCTGTTTCTGCGATCAGCGCCATGGCACAGGCATGTACTTGCCCGATATGGTTTTGCATCGCCTTATGATTGGCGATGCTCACCTCAACACGCTCAGGGCTGACATGTTGATATTGGATTTTAGCCGTTCCAACCATGGGCACGACACGACCAAAAGCTCGACTGAGCAAACGACTTTGAATACCTTTGGGTAATTTAGAGCTTGCTTTGACCAGTTTATTTAGACGATTTGGACGTGCCATATTGACCTCAATGGCAGTTGTGCTGCCTTAATCTTTAAAGTTGTTAAATTGAAGCGGCACACCAAACTGTTGCTCTTTTAAGAACGCCATCACTTGTTGCAAAGTGTCACGTTTCTTGTCAGTCACACGAATTTTGTCGCCTTGAATAGAAGATTGCACTTTAATGCCGCTTTCTTTAATGGCTTTATTGATTTTTTTTGCAGTATCAGAGTCAAGACCGTCTTTTAGTTTGATCACTTGAATGACGTTTTTACCAGAAGCCGTCATTTTTTGTGGATCGAGTGCTTGAATGTCGACTTTACGTTTGAAGAAATGATTTTCGAGCATGGTATACACTTGCTCACATTGGAAATCGCTTTCTGTTGAGATTTTGATTTCCTTATTTTTCTCATTTAACTCAATTGAAACGTCTTGACCACGGAAGTCAAAACGCGTCGCAATTTCTTTTTGCGTGTTTTGAACTGCATGATTTACTTCAAAAACTTCTAATTCGGAAACAATATCAAAAGAAGGCATAGATTAGACCTTTACAAAGGGAAAGAATATCTGAGATGCTAGGGATGTTTTCTTCATTTGCCAAGTGTTGTTTACATCAAAAGGAGTGCGCAATGATCCGTAAACAAGAAATTACAACATTTGAGTTCCCAGAAGACTCGATTATCTGGGATGTTCGCGATGCAAGTGCTTATGCTGAAGCACATGTGAAAGGTGCGGTTAACCGACCGATCAACGCATTGTCATCAGATGCACTGACTCAGGTGTCAACGGATCAACCCATTTACATTTTATGTGGTGGCGGAAGTAAAGCTCCACGTGCAGCAGAGTTACTAGAGGGTTTTGACAGCTCACGTGAATATGTAATCTTAATGGGCGGCACGCGTGCTGCTCGTGATGCCGGTCTTCCTTTGGAACAAGGGAAATAAGATCGAATCAAAAAAAGCGCCGAAAGGCGCTTTTTTATTGCAAGTTATTTTTCTTGAGGTGGTGCTGAGGGCACCTGACCTTGAAAATAAGGTTTCTTGGTTTTTTGTTTCGCTTTGGCGCGTCGTATAAAACGTGCTGCATGAATTTTATCGAGTAGCTGTGTTGGAATAGGGCAGGCTTCTTTTAAGACTAGCGCGGCAATGATTTCACTACAGAGCGGTGCATACAGGAAACCTTTAGAACCGAGTCCACTACAGCTATAAATGTGCTGATCTTCATGGACTGCACCAATTACCGGGAAAAAGTCTTTCGTCTGTGCGCGAATCGCAGCACGTCCATGCCATTGCTCAATCGGTGCTAAGGTTTTGGCAAAGTCAGGGAACACACTGTGGATAAGTTCATAGTTATGCACATGGTCTTCGGTGAGAACGTCGGTGTCATCACGGCCGGGATAAAATGACGCGCCCATAATCATCTGTTCGGCATCCAGTTGCATACAATAGCCTCCATAACTATAGGCGGTATGCATATCCATTTGTTGAGCGGGGTTGTTCAACCAACTGACTTGTCCACGAATGGCACGCAGCTCTGGATAATCTGTTTGTAGCTGCATACTTTCACGTGCTGCACAGAGAATGACATGTTCGACAGATGGAAGCTGCTGATCCTGTGTAAATAGCGCAACGCCATTTTGTTGCTGCTCAATGCGTTGAATATCTGCTTGTAACAATTCAATGTGTGAATGCGCCAAGATTTGGTCACGAAGCTGATGTGGACTGACTGCGCCTGCTTGTTTGAGGAGCAGGGTTGGATATGTTGAGGCTAATTGATTTAGCGTGCCTTCTTCAGCAGCTAATACCTCTGAAGGATAACTTTGAGCTAAATCAAGGTGTTCTGCTTTATTTTTTAAAATAGATTGGTGAATCTGTAAGGGACGAAATGCCTTGAAGTTTTGATAATGCTTGAGTGCATATAACCAGCTCAAGGTCATCAAATGTTCAGCACTTTGTTCAATTGGACAGAGTTTAGGGTTGAGTAGGGCAAGAGGATTACCCGATCCACCGCTGAGTGGTGCTGATTTCTCGTAAATACGCACTTGATGCCCACGTTGAGCAAATGCCCAAGCACAGCTTAAACCGGCGATGCCAGCGCCAATAATCGCGATTTGACGGGGCTTATGACCTACAGTGATTTCAGGATTTTTTTTTTCGTCTAAAGTGGGTATGTCAGCAGCATTGGATTGATCATCTAACTTTTCAGGTGCGAGCCAAAAGGCTTTGAGCATTTCACGCTTATGAGCAAAGCCACGTGGTCGTGTAATAGTAATGCCATGTTCACGTAAGCCGCGTTTGAGTACACCGGCCACACTAAATGAGGCGAAGGTCGTCCCAATGTCCGATAGACGCACGATATTTTTGAGTACGTTTTCTTCCCACATGTCAGGATTACAGGCAGGTGCAAAACCGTCCAAGAACCATGCATTGACTGTAGCAGTTTTTGCCATGACCGGAAAAACGTCGTGTGCATCGCCTAACCAAAGATCAATCGAAAAACGTTCTTCTGGAAAATTGAGTCGATGACATCCAGCAATAGGTTCAGGATATTGCGCAATCAGTTGCTGTGCCAATGGCTGTAATTCAGGCCATGCATTTAATGCACGAATGAGATCTGCTTTAGATAAAGGGAATTTTTCTACAGAAATAGCATGTAGATGACTGTGATTATTTGGACGAACCTGTTGCCATAATTGCCACAGGGCCAAAATATTTAATCCTGTACCAAAACCTGTTTCACCGACACTGAAATATTCAAAATCAGTCAGAGCCGCGAGGCGAGTGTCGAGGTCATTCCCTTTTAAAAACACATGACGTGTTTCGAGCAGACCGTTGTCCTTCGAAAAATACACATCACCAAACTGTTTAGACACTGGAATATCAATGCCATCGATCATTTGCCAATCGAGATCGGCAGTCTGAATTGCACCTGACAAAACTCAAGCAACCTTTAAATTGAAGTAGAAAAACGAATTACCATTGACGACGACGTTTGGTATAGACGTAACTGGCCAACAAGAAACCTAAAATCACGCCAACACCCAGTGTGGTCCCGCCGTATAAAAACATCTGCGCGCTACGTTCACTTTGTAGCACTTGTACTTGTACGCCCAAGCTATCATTTTTAAGTTGTAATTCTTGGTTTTGCGCCAAGGCTTCAAGGTTAGCTTTTTCTAACTGTTGTAAGCGTACAGATTGGTCTTTGACCATCGCTTTGACTTTGGCATCTTGCAGCGCTTTATTTTTTGCCAATTGCTCAATGGTCAATGGATTTGCATCTTGAGGTTGACCATTGGGATTGACGGTTGCCGCCACTTTAATGATGCCCGGTTTATTGGCAGGAATAGTATGCGGCACAGGATTGGGAGGAGGTGTTGCAGTCGTTGCTTGAGCAGCAGGGGCTACAGCAGGTGCAGGAGCCGGTTCTTCAGCCCATGCAGTTGAACAAATTAAAGATAAGCCCAGTAAACTAGAAACAACGACGCGCATGAACCTTATCCTTTAGGAAATGCTTTGTTAAATGGTTTGACATCAATTTGGCCATAAACCCCTTCTTTGAGGAAAGGTTCATCTGCCAACCATTGGTCTAGGGCTTCACGACTATCAAAATCGACAATGATCGTACTGCCATAAAAACCAGCTTGCGGGTTTGCCGGATCTTTAGGCATCGCACCTGCAACAATCAGACGACCTTCATCATCAAGTTTTTGTAGACGTTCAAGATGTTGAGGACGAACCGCAAGGCGCTTTTCCACTGTACCTTCATTATCTGTACAGCTTACGACGAATAATGGCATGACTTTTCCTGATTTTTGACCGAATGGATTATTCTGAGGTCTTAAAGTATTTACGTAATACAATAAACTGAATAATGATAAAGGAAAACATCACGATCATGTCACCAAAAGCAGTGAATTCACCCCAATATTTTCCGTCTGCAAACAAATAAGCGAAAAAGGTGTGTAAACATGACATCACCACGAACATTGCAGCCCATGCATAGTTCAATCGTTTCCAACCGACAGCGGTTAAATTTAAGACTGGACCAAATAAACGTTCGATGAGTGGTTTCTTATCTTTACTAAATAGTGGAGAAAGTAAAAACGCGCCAGCAAATACCAAGTTTAGTAAAACGGCTTTTAAACGAATATAAAAATCATCGCTTAGCATCAGGGTAATACCACCAAAAATCACGGTCATGAACAACACAATCCATTGTTGTTTATCTAGACGGAATTTTTGCATGACAAACAATGCACCATAAACCACAAGCATGGAAATGATGAGACCTGATGTTGCCACAAGAATGTTATTGTTATCGACACCCCCAGCAGAACCAATCAATTGTAATAATGGGTGCTGCGTATCTTTTGGATCTACAGTTTTATATAAATAAAAGAAAATAATGAGTGGCACAAAGTCTAAAAGTGCTTTCATGTTAGAGTATCTAAATCTGATCAAATAAATGACATAGTATAGAGATGCAAGGCGTAGATTTACATACACACAGTAATATTTCTGATGGTACTTTGTCACCAGAGGCTTTGGTGCAGGCCGCAAGTGCTATTGGAATTCATACGCTGGCTTTGACTGATCACGATACGATGGACGGATTGTTGGCAGCAGAGCAGGTCGCGCATGAATTAAAGCTGCAATTAATCTCTGGCGTGGAGATTTCCAGCCAGTGGTCGAGACCTGCGACCAAAAAAAGTTATGGTGTGCATATCGTCGCTTTAAATATGCAAAATCCTGCGCCCATACAAGCCTTATTGATGGATCAAAAGCGTATTCGAGCGGAACGTGCTCGGCAGATTTGTGACTTACTGATACCGTTAATTGGTCAAGATATTTATAGCGATGTGGTTGCCAAAGTCGACCATATTCCAGATCGGGTTACACGTACCCATATTGCCAAAACTTTGGTGGAAAAGGGTGTGGTTGCGCGTCCACAACAAGCTTTTGATAAATATATTAAAGAAGGCAAAAAAGCCTTTGTAAAATTTGAAGGTCCGAGTCTTGCTGAAACCATTGAGGTGATTCATGCCAGTGGTGGCTTTGCAGTGTTGGCGCATCCGACGCGTTATGATTTATCTGCGACCAATATTCGTTATTTGATCGAAATCTTTGCAGAAGCGGGCGGCGATGCGGTGGAATTACCACCGGCAATTGAGCCATTATCGACTCGTCAAATGGTGGATCGCATGATTGCTGCCTTTAACTTAAAAGTTTCTGTTGGCAGTGATTTTCATGGTGACAATATGCCATGGATCAAACTCGGCAACATCCCTCGAGTGAAAGAAGGGCAAGTTGGAATCTGGGAGAGTTTTGCTTAAAGTCGTTCTCTAAGATTTTCCTTACTTAGAGATGTTAGGCACATAAAAGTAATTTTGAATTTTTAAAAATCATTTTGAGTCGATTCGACGGAGTCTTGCATCTAGAGATTGAATATAGGGATTAGCCTTCGGCTGGAGGTACGCTTACGACACATTGTTTCTCGTTCGATAAAGTGAGAAGCGTGCTTCGTAAGGAAACCATCTTGCAGAGCAGTGCTCCTCACCGCAAAACTCGATCATTACCGTTAAATTATTCACAGTACTGCAAAAACATTTTTGATTAGAAGTCGTCCTGACTCAAACACTTGCGGATGACCTTGCCGCGTATCGTTCTTTTATTTAAATCAAATTACGCTTCTGATCTTGCTGCGTAACATCAATTGCTTACATATCTTCGATGTACAAAAAAGTGTACGCAAGGCTATGTAAGCGAGGGTTTAGACCCATTGATCAATTACAGTAAATTATGATCTTTGGCTTGAATCGGTGGTGGGGTGGGTTTTCCTAAAGTCCCAAGTAGCTCAATTTCAATAGTACGCACCATCGAGTCCAATGGAAGGTCATTACTTTGTGTACCAAAGGGTTCTTCTATCTCTGAACTCAGCGCATCTAAGCCTAAAAAGGTATAGGCCAAAATCCCGACCAAAAGGGGGGTCGCAAGGCCTAAAGTAGAACCCAAGCTAAACGGCAAGACAAAACAGAAAAAATAAACGGTTCGATTTAGCAAGACCGAATAAGCAAACGGTAATGGCGTGGTGGCAATACGGTCACAGCCGGTTTGTACGGTGCTGAGTTCCATCACATGCTGATTCATCTGGGTATAAATAATATCTGAAATTTCACCATCTTTGAGCGCTTGCATTAGCTCCCATTGAATCAAACTCAACGTGTACTGCGGTGCATTGGCCTGTTGGTATAACTGGGTGATGGCATTCGCACTCATGCCGCTGGTTTCAACCAGTTCAGTGGGATTGGCGGTTTGATGGCGGAGTCGGTCACGTAAAACGTTGGCAAAGACGATTACATGTTGAATCACACGTTCACGACGGCCTTGACTGAGTAAACGGCAGTCACGGTCAAAATGTCGCGCGTTGGCAATCAAAATGCCCCATAAACGCCGAGCTTCCCACCAACGGTCATAGCAGGCTGAGTTTTTAAAGCCCAAGAAAATCGACAGCACAACACCGATCAGGGTAAAGCCGACCAAAGGAAATTCGGTAAAATGGAAGATATCGACATAGGATAAGCCGCCCACAATGGCAGACAGCAACATAACGATCCCGAGCGGAGGTAAAACCTTAGGTAAAATCGTTCCTCGCCAAGAAAATAGCAGCTTAAAAATACTCGGTTGGTCACGGACGATCATGTTCGAATGATAATTTCTAGTTTTAAAAAATTATGATGATCTTCGGGTTTGCTCAAGCACTTGTCAATAACTGTTTCATGCAGATGAGTGTGCTTGGAGCAAGCCATGTTCAGCAAAGGAAAAACTCCCTTCTGTTGAGATAATGCAATGATCGATCAGTCGAATTTCCACCAGCTGACAAGCCTGCTGAATGAGTCGAGTCAATTCAAGATCGGCAGCAGAAGGTTCTGCACGACCGAAAGGATGATTATGTGCAATGACGATACTGCTGGCGTGTTCAGAAATGGCGTATCGCAGCAGTTGATTGATGGAAATTTCACAGGTATTGAGGCTGCCATAAAAAAGTTTTTTAAAGTTTATTTTTCTTAAATGCGCATCTAGGCAGAGCACGCCAAAGACTTCTTGACGTTCCGCTAAAAATTCAAAGCGAAGAAAGTTTTGTAATTGTTCAGAGTGTTGCAAGTGCAAGGCTTCATTTTGAAAATGTTGACTCACATAGCGTTTACCGAGTTCTTTTACCGCCATGAGCTGCGCATATTTACTGTTTCCAATGCCATGAAACTGGCGTAAATCCTCAAGTGACGCATCCATCAGCGCTTGCAACTGACCAAAGTGTTGGATCAAGACTCGTGCGAGTTCGACAGCAGAGTGCTGCTGGGAACCTGAGCGTAGGAAGATAGCCAGTAGCTCAGCATCGGATAAACTTTGTGCGCCTTGTTGAATCAGGCGCTCACGTGGGCGCTCTTGTTCAGGCCAATTTTTAATTGAATTATTCATTATTCTTAGACTTTTTTATTATCAGTCAATCGGCTTTTTCACAGCAGATTGTTGGGTCAGTGCATATTTAATGCTATTGTGAGCGCCACTGCAACAGATAGGTAGCCTGTTCGTGAGCTTTGATTTAAGTGTAATGCCCACAAAAAATATTCTTTTAGGTGTCACTGGTGGTATCGCAGCCTATAAAAGTGCCATTCTTGTCCGTCGGTTAAAAGATGCCGGATTTGATGTGCGCGTGGTGATGACTCAAGGTGCGCAAGCCTTTGTGACCCCGCTAACGTTTCAGGCGCTTTCAGGCAACCCTGTGCATACCGAATTACTCAATCCCGAAGCAGAAGCGGGCATGGGGCATATTGAATTGGCACGTTGGGCTGATTTGGTATTGGTTGCTCCTGCAAGTTGTGACACGCTGGCAAAATTTGCGGCGGGTTTAGCAGATGACCTTCTTTCGACACTTTATCTTGCGACTAAAGCACCCGTCTGGGTTGCCCCTGCGATGAATCAGCAAATGTGGGCAGCCAAAGCGACACAGCGTAATTTAAATACACTGGTTGAAGATGGCGTACATGTGATCATGCCTGATGCCGGTTCTCAAGCATGTGGAGATGTGGGCTTAGGACGTATGCCTGAGCCAGAAGATTTGGCGGATCAAGTGACGGCCTATTTTCATCAAGCACAGCGAGCCATTGCTGAAAAATTTGGCATGCTTGCAGGTAAACATGTGGCGATTACAGCCGGTCCAACACGTGAGTCGATAGATCCTGTACGTTATATTTCCAACCACAGCACAGGTAAAATGGGGTTTGCTCTGGCAGCGGCATGTTATGCAGCTGGTGCTAAAGTAACGCTGATCGCAGGACCCGTCAGTTTAGATACACCAAATGGTGTACGACGGATTAATGTGCAGTCTGCAATTAAAATGTTAGACACCAGTCTGCAAATGTTAGATGAAGGCTGTGATATTTTTATTGCAACAGCGGCTGTTGCTGATTATCGCGTGGCAGAAGTTGCAGAGCATAAAATCAAAAAAGCTGGCGATGAACTCAATGTGGCTTTAATTAAAAATCCAGATATCGTTGCAACAATTGCGCAGCAGTCAAAACGTCCATTTATGGTGGGATTTGCCGCTGAGACACGCAATGTCGAAGAGTATGCTGCAGGCAAACTTGTGGCAAAAAAACTCGATATGATTGCGTGCAATGATGTTTCACGTAAAGACATTGGTTTTGCTTCAGATGAAAATGCCATGACCGTGTTCTTCGCCGATCAATATCAAATGGAAAAGCGTGATTTAGAGAAAGCTTCAAAACAAGAAATTGCACAGCAATTGGTGGAAGCCATACATGATGCGCTACATCATGAGCCTGAAACGGACGATGAATAATTTCAGTTGATTCCTTAAAAATCCCCGCAATGTTCGGGGATTTTTTTATGGCGCTTTTTAGATGTTTTGTTTAAGGCTCGTTATTGAAGAAATCACAGGGGGACCGGTTTCATATTGAAAATTTGACGGCTAGGAAACTACTACCAAAATGGTCATTTTCAACAAAAATATGTCAGCAAGAGACCAAGGCTGTCAGTGTTTTAAAACAGTAAAAATGCAATTTAAGTGATTGATATCAAAATTAAATATAAAATTGAGAAATCTTGATAATTTGGCTTGTACTGTGTGTTTTATTGGCTATTATGAAGCAAACAATGAGGAATGTTTGGATCGGAATCTGTGATCGGTCTGACTTTTTCATCAAGAATAAATGCATCATGGGGGATGCAATATGTTTCGATGGCTCACCATTTTTTTACTGTTGAGTTTGGCTGGTTGTAGCTATTTTGTCTCGACAGATGAATTATCTCGGCAGATTGAGCAGCAGATGCAGCACGAGTTTGATCAGAATCCAGATTATCGGCAGTACCATTTACGGATTCAAAATATAAAAGTATTAGAACGTAAGGGATTAAGTTTTAAGGCTCAGGCGACGCTGCAATACGATGGTCAGCCTTATACTGTTTTGGTCGAGATCTACAAAGACCTGCAAGGCTATGCATGGAAAATAGATGAAGAACAATTTGCCTTCATTGACGAAGCTGAAATTGCAAAGTATCAGGCGCAGTTAGATCAAGAGTTGAATCATTTGGTTGAGGAATTGGAACAACCAACAGAAGAGGTTGAACCTGTTACATCGGCGCCTGAGAGTTATGTGGGTATGCGTGAGGAAGAAGATCCATCTGATTATCAATGGACTGGCTATGATGATGAACCTTTTCCCAAAGGGAATATTACGGTCAATAGTCATTGAGTGATGATGTGACTGTTTAGATGATTTAGCTGAGTTGTCGATCTTACCAAGCAAGCACTTTAAGAAACATGAAAAATAAAAAAAGCCCGCAAAATAGCAGGCTTTCACTTTTTGAAGATTAATCTTCTAAAACGACTTTAGGATGATCACGTAAATAGTCTTCAGTACGTTGCATTGCATCTTTAATATTTTGGATGGCATTTTCCACATCTGCAAAGGTTTTGGCATTGCCACCACTTAAAGCCTGACGCCATTTTCGAGCACCTGGTAGATTTTGGAATAAACCTAAAATATGACGGGTAATGATAGAAAGCGGCGCACCTTCTTCCATGCGTTTAGCAATATACGGTAGCATCTGATCGATAATATCGAAACGGTTGGGTAATTCGAGATCCCAAAGCTGACCGATCTCAGCCAATAAGTACGGGTTGTGATAAGCTTCACGGCCAATCATCACGCCATCAACATGTTGTAAATGTTGCTGCGTTTCAGCAAAGGTTTTCACCCCGCCATTAATTTCGATCAATAAATTTGGACGTTCTTGTTTCAGACGATAAACATCTTCATAACGTAAAGGTGGCACATCACGGTTTTCTTTTGGCGACAAACCTTGCAGCAGGGCAATACGGGCATGCACGATAAAATTGTTACAGCCAGTCTTTGCCACCGTATCAACAAAATGCAGCATTTCTTCATAAGACTGCATGTCATCAATCCCGATGCGGTGTTTCACGGTCACTGGAATATCAACAGCATTTCGCATTTCAGCAATACATTCTGCAACCAAATCAGGCTCTGCCATCAAGCATGCGCCAATTTTATTGTTCTGAACGCGGTCACTCGGACAGCCGACATTGAGGTTTACTTCATCATAGCCCCAGTCCTGTGCCATCTTGGTACAGGTTGCTAAATCTTTAGGATTTGAACCACCTAGCTGTAACACAATCGGGTGTTCTTCGTTGTTATAGTCCAAATGACGATTCGCACCGCCAAATAAAATCGCACCTGTGGTGACCATCTCGGTGTAGAGAATCACAGTAGGGTTAAACAAGCGTGCAAAGAAACGATAGTCACGAGTCGTCCAATCCATCATCGGCGCAACACTAATTCGTGGTTGAAGTTTATTTTCAATGGGTTGGAGATCAGTCATTAAAAAAACACGCCTTAAAAGAACAAGATGGAAGAACGAAATGGAAAATGGTGAAGAAATACCAAAAGCTGTCTGAAATACGATGAAAAAAACCGCATTTCAAGACGCGCGCAATATTAGCATAAATTGTGGTTTGGGGCATGGTCTTGCTAGCGTGACATATTCAAGGTCAGGCTAGAAAAAGTCGGAAGTGTGGCTTAAGTAATTTAAATTTTTATATGATTAATCTATAATTTTATAAACTTTATTGTATGGTTTCTCAGCAGATTTAACTGCCTGCCTTTATGTCTTTATTTTCCCAATATCTATTGCAACGCCAGTTTTGTATCTCGTTTGAATATCTAACGACGCAAAAAACGCATCTGGTCCCAACGACATTTGCAGGCTTTCCTGTGTGCATGACATTGGCTGACCGAGTACAAAGTGACACGGATATTGCTCCTTTAGAAGCAATGCAAGACTACCCTCAAAACATTGAAAAAATTCTGCATTATTCGGGGAAAGGTCGAGATATCTCAGATTTTCAAACTTTTCTGAAAGATGCTCAGCAGCACGGGGTAGAGAATTTACTTTTGCTCAGTGGTGATAAACTCAAGCAGCATCAGGATGGGGCAAATGATCCGAGTTTACGGAGTCGTTATTTAGAGTCGGTCAATCAAGTCATGGCAGCCAAAGACTTTGACGGGTTTTATTTAGGGGTGGCGTTTAATCCTTTTAAATATGCAGAAGCAGAAAAGGATGCGCAGTATTTTAAACTGAATAAAAAAATTCAAGCTGGCGCTGACTATGTGATTACACAGTTGGGCTTTGACATGGATGTGTTGAGCAGTTACCAACGCTATATGCAGCAATATTATCCACGTGTGCCTGTATTGGCTTGTGTCATGCCGCTGACATTTGCCCGTGCCCGCTATATGGCCAAGCAAAAAGTCGCAGGCATCGTGCTTTCAGCAGATGTATTAAATTTTTTGCAACAAGAACAGCAAACAGACGCCATACAAGCAGAACAGAATGTCTATGCTCGCTGCGCTTTACAAATTTTAATGTGTCAGCATCTGGGCTATGCAGGGGTTCATTTATCGGCTTGCCATAAAGCAGTAGAACAAGAGAAGTTGCAAAAAGCAATTTTGCAATTTGCCACATTAACGTTTGAACAATGTTTAGCAAAATGGAAAATGCTTTGGCGCTCTAGTGTTGAGGTGAACTTCCAACCGACGGGCGCAAATAACCATAAGGCTCCAGTTGAACAGGTTTTGAAATATAAAAGTATGCATGTCATGCATGAGTTATTTTTTAGTTCAAAACTGGCCAAAGGGGCGGGATCTTATATTTTTTCGGCCAAATTATGGCAAAAACCGAAAGCCGATGCGGCCTTGCTGAAAACAGAATTTATCAGTAAACATGGCATTGTGGGCTGTGAAAGTTGTGGACAATGTCGTTTAGGCGAAACCTTATATATTTGTCCTGAAACCTGTCCCAAAGGATTAGCCAATGGACCCTGTGGTGGCTCCAACCTTGACCGCTGTGAGTTTGAAGACCGTGAGTGTATACACTCGGTCAAAGCGCGGTTGGCGAAAGCCGTCGGTCAAGAAAAAATGCTGAAGCAAGAGCTCATCCCTACCGTTGCAATTGAAACTCGGCACAGTAGTTCTTGGAAAAACTGGTTCGTTCCACCGACATCGCCACCAACAGAACAATAATTAACTTAAAGCATTATTCAGTCTGAAACTTTATAAATGTGAATCTTTAAGGCGCTAATCATTCTAAAAATCAGACGAATAGTCGTATAAAAAAATGAAAAAGATGAAATAAACAATTAAGATCAACAGCAGATGAAAATCAAAAATTAAAAATAGAAATGTGAAGAATTTGGGGAATACCACATGATGAAAAAGACCTGCTTAGGAATAGCTTTAGTTTTCACATTGTCAGGCACAACAGGCTGTTCTGTTGCTATGGCAAGCAAGCAGCCAAACAAGAAAAATACCGAAATGATTCAACAAGGGCTGTCTCGTAACTTGGTGATTGCTGAATTTGGCGCACCGATCACCTCTGAATATAAAAATGGCAAACGCCATGAAATTTATACCTTTACCCAAGGTTATTCGACTGCCAGTAAAGTCGGACGTGCGTTTTGGCATGGTGCTGCAGATGTGGCGACCGTGGGGTTATGGGAACTTTTAGGAACACCAGCCGAATCCGTTTTTAACGGGAAGAAAATGTCTTATGAATTGATTTTTGATGAAAATGATCAGTTAGAACGTTATACCTATCTCACACAAGATGAGACCAAATAGTTGAATACAGAGATATTTTGATTGCATGCCGGTAAACAATTGCGCTAAGTTCAAATGGTAGAAAAATAAACGAATTATCCATTGGAATTTAGCAGCCATGATGCTACTTGAAGAAATATTTAAAAGTAAAAAGTCGGAACATACCGACCAATTTAATTTACGCATTCATCGAGGGTTAAGTTGGCTGAAAAAGTCGATTGATCTTCAAGATGACCTCGATTTGCAATTTATCAGTTTGTGGGTGTCCTTCAACGCAATATACGCGCAAGACTTACAGATTGCACAGGACAAGCAAAGCTTAAGGCAGTTTTTATATGTGATTTGCCAAAAGGATGCAGAGCATAAAATCTATAATATTTTATGGGAGCGTTTTAGTCAGCCGATACGGTTGTTTTTGGATAATCCCTATGTTTATCAGGGCTTTTGGGATTATCAAAATCAAAAAATTAGCCATGACGCATGCAAAGAGGGCTTGGCGCATGAAAAACAAAAAGTACTGCACGCGCTTAAAGAAAAAGATTCCGTTGATATTTTAATGGTGCTGTTCAATCGCATGTATACGCTACGCAATCAAATGGTTCATGGCGGCGCGACCTATAAAAGTTCGGTCAATCGGAAACAACTTCAAGATGGCTGCACAATACTGTTGGCTCTCTTACCGGTGTTTATGGTGATTCTTTTGGAAAATGCAGAAACCTTGGATTTAGGCAAACCCTTTTATCCTGTGGTGCAGGTCAGTTAATTTCAAAAAAATAAAGCCACAGTAATGTGGCTTTAGAATAATGATCCAGACATTTCATTGTGGATATTTTAGTTGCCGTGCAGTATAGAGTTGATCGATCAATACAAAAAATCCAGCAGCAATGACTAAGGCTATCCCTGTCATGCAGGTGGTGGTCCAGCCGCCATGATGCCAGGCGAATACGCCCAAAGCTGAGCCACATGCACCACCGACAAAATAAAAAGTCATGTAAATTGAATTGATTCGAGAGCGTGCAATCGGGTTGAGTTGGAAAATAATATTTTGATTACAGCTATGCACCATTGCCAAACCTAGATTGATTAAACCATAGCCTAAAATATAAAAAGCAAGAGATGATCCACCCAAATACAGCAGTCCCCAACTGAGGGCTAAGATGCTACAACCGAGCCAAGTTAATTTTCGGTTAAAACCCAAATCCGCCCAACGCCCAATCCATTGTGTTGATAGGGCACCAAACACACCAACTAAAGTCACGACACCGACCCAAACATCGGCCAATTGAAAAGGTGGCTCAGTCAGTAACATGGCAATGGTGGAAAACAGCATACTCATCGCGGCAAAGACACAGCCTCCAATTAGAGAACGGAAAATTAACCGTGGCTCATGTTTGAGTAATGCGCCCATTGACTGGAAAACTTGGCTGTAGGGCATCCGTGTGATGCTGACCACGGGCAGACGTTTTTTGAGTAAGAGTGCTAATACCAACATCAAGAGCGCACTGAGGATGTAAATCGATTTCCAATGAAACAGATAGGACAATAAGCCAGAGAGACTGGTCGATAACAGAATGCCGACCAATAACCCACTCATTAAAAAGCCAACAACTGCCCCAATTTTTTCAGGTCGTATCGCAACAGTGACCAAAGGGATAAGAACCTGAGCAGCCACTGAAAATAGCCCCGTGATAATGGTTCCTGCCCAAAGCATGTATAGATTGGTCGAAAAAGCAC
The DNA here is from genome assembly GCF_013417755.1 of Acinetobacter sp. YH12231. Lineage (NCBI taxonomy): Bacteria > Pseudomonadati > Pseudomonadota > Gammaproteobacteria > Moraxellales > Moraxellaceae > Acinetobacter > Acinetobacter sp. YH12231. The sequence continues at coordinate 88,409 of NZ_VPDJ01000014.1, read as the reverse complement.
AGAGGGCTAAACCGACAGTCGCACCAAGCATGAGTAATGGAATAAATTTGGCTTTATTCACAATATCGCCAATCGGCACAATAAACAGTAGACCCAAAGCATAAGAAATTTGCGCAAAGGTGACGGTTAGCGCAACTTCAGATTGTGGAATTTGAAAGCTCTGTTGGATAGAAGCCACTAAAGGTTGGCAATAATAATTGGCACCCGCACATAAACCACATGCAGCAGCCATAAGCCACAACAGGGTTTTATCATGGCTAATGTCGATCGAGGCTTTCATAAATTGTCCAGATATTGGGCGGAAGCGTATGCAAAGAATTTGCTGCCACGCTGTTGTGGTCACTATAAGGAAAATCAAACAGGTCTTAAAGTGTTTCTCTGTGAATTGTATCCACGCACGCGTTTAGGATTTCTTACTGAGACTGATCATCAAGACACCCAGCATATTCAGACCGCAACCGACCCATTGCCATAGGTTTAAATGTTCATTCAATAACGCGACGGCCAGTAAAATCGTTAAAATGGGCCCGATAGAGGCAATCATGGCCGATTGTGCAGCTCCCAGTCGGATGATACTTTGCATCATCAAAATGGTTGGAAGCACGGTTACCAATAGTCCTAGCGCTAAACCATACAGCCAGACTTGACTCGGGAGTTGTTGGAGCAAGGCGATAGGCTGTGGTGTTGCAAATAGAAAATGAATAATCGTCCCAACGCAGGCTATGCTCAGGGCTAGACCAGTAAAGTGTAAAGAACCAAACTTTTGCATGAGGCCTGGCGTGAGTAATAAGTAAATTGCAAATAACACGGCACTGGCAAAAACCAAACTACATCCGAGCCAAAAATACTGATCATGTGGTGTGGTACTTTGTTCTTGTAGCATCACTAACACTGTCCCGCCATAACTTAAAATCAGGGCAAGGATGGTTTTAAAACTCAGTGGCTTTTTGAATAAAACAGCGGAAGCCAGTACAGTTAATGTGGGATATAGAAAAAGAATAATCCGTTCAAGCGAAGCACTGATATACATCAAGCCACGGAAGTCGAGCCAACTCGAAAAGTAATAGCCGATTAGACCGGAAATGAGCAAGAGCACCCAATCTTTTCGTTGAATCGTTTGATAGGAACGTCGACTCAGCCATGCAATGACCAAGAAAAACGGCAATGCACTCATCATGCGTAAAGCCATGAGGACAGTGGCATCGACAAGAGGAGAAAGTGCATAGGCTTGCTTAATAAAAATCGCTTTGGTACTAAACAAGAAGGCAGCAATCAGCGCAAAAATTGCACCGATGAAGTGCGGACTAAGGTTTCTTGACATAAGTTAAGGTGTGCCTCAAGACGACTGAACGAATTCGACAGCATTGTTCTGATAAGTTTGAACTGTCATTTTGATTATAAAAAATGCATCGTGCGAGTAAAAATGCAAAAAAAGAATAGTACTTATTCCTTTATGCATAAGTGATTGCTAGATCAAACATGAAAACAGCGGAAGAAATGACCAATTTGGTTTTAAATTTTTTCACCGCAACATGACTCTGCAGGTCAAATATATCAGGCTGAAACATTTAAGGTGAAAATTGCACACAAATGGTGCAATTATTGTTTTTGGTGATACAAAGCCAATAGCGATATCATAATGCTAAATATTCAAAAAATTATTTTTTTAGCTAAAAAAGCCAATTCTAAGACTTAAGGCGAAGCATCAGGTGGGGAGGGCAAGACTTCGATAAACCCGAAACGTGCGCAAAAATTCATCGAATATTCAAGCTGACCGATTTGACGAGACTGTGGTAGAAAAAAGTCAGTTTTCAATACCAGTCAGCACGTCAAAACTGTCAAATGAGTCAACGAGCTGATGCAGTTTGAATGAACGACTGGCTTTACCTGACTTAAGTCGATTTGTAACGACAAGTTCGAATCATTAGTTGTCGAATGAAAATGTCACAATGATCAACGCGCTGAAACAATACGCGCTAAAACCGACTAAATTATTTATGTTTTGAGTCTTAAGTAATATTAAAAAGTTATAAGTAGAATAAAAATGAGTAATAAATCGACAAATAAAACTGAATAAATGAAATATCACATCATTCTTTTCATGAATCATGAGTTCAAAATATGGGCATTTATTAAATAAATATTGGGTAGTATTTTAAAAAAGTTCAATTAGAATCCAAAAATTGTACAAAAACACATCCTGAGGGGAGACATCGCGGATTGCGATGTTTACTTAAGAAAAATTAGCTTGAGGAACGCTCATGCAGATCGGAATTCCAGCCGAAACTGTTGTCGGTGAAAATCGCGTCGCTGCGACGCCTGAAACAGTAAAGAAGTTGATCAGCGCTGGTCATAGCGTCGTTATTGAACGTGGAGCAGGGGTAAACGCTGCTTACATCGATAGCGCCTATGAACAAGTTGGTGCCAAAATTACGGATGATGCCTATACCGGTAGTCAAATGATTTTGAAAGTTCGTGCGCCTAAAGGTGACGAAATTCAAAAACTCACAGCGGGCACCACCGTTGTGGGGATGTTTGACCCTTACCGCAACACCGAACTTGACCAATTTGCGTCACAAAACGTGTCTGCATTTGCATTGGAACTTTTGCCACGGACCTTATCTCGTGCGCAAAACATGGACGTACTTTCATCTCAAGCCAACCTTTCAGGTTATAAATCTGTGCTTTTGGCTGCGGCAGAATATCAACGTATGTTCCCAATGCTGATGACAGCAGCAGGTACAGTAAAACCTGCACGTGTTGTGATCATGGGCGTAGGTGTTGCAGGCTTACAAGCTATTGCAACAGCGAAACGTTTAGGTGCCGTAGTTGAAGCAACTGACTTACGTCCTACAGCACGTGACCAAGTTGAATCTTTGGGTGGTAAATGGTTAGACGTACCAATGTCACCAGAAGAGCAACAGAAAGCAGCTGATGCTGCAAAAAATGGTTATGGCTGGATGCCGGGTGAAGACTACATTCGTGATCAAGCGATTATTGTTGATAAAGCCGTATCGAATGCTGACATCGTGATTACGACTGCATTATTGCCGGGCCGTGACGCACCACGTTTAATCAAAGCAGAAACTGTTGCCAAAATGAAACCGGGCTCAATCATTTTAGATATGGCGGTTGAAACTGGCGGTAACGTTGAAGGTTCTGTCTGCGGCGAAAATGTCGTGACTGCAAATGGTGTGAAAATTCTCGGTATTCCAAATATTCCTTCAACAGTTTCGACTGAAGCGTCGGCACTGTACGCACGTAACGTTTTGAATTTCATAGAAACCATGTTTGATAGCGAAAAGAACTTCGCGATTAACCCTGAAGAAGAAATTCAAAAAGCACTACTTGTCACTCATGGCGGCCAAGTGCTGCTGAAACGTGGTTAAGGAGAATCATCATGGTTGAAACGATTACTATTTTTGTCTTGGCAATCTTTGTTGGTTACTACGTGGTTTGGGGGGTAACACCTGCGCTACATACACCATTAATGGCTGTAACCAATGCTTTGTCATCGATCATTATCGTTGGTGCGATGATTCAAACCGTTGGCATCCCAGGCATTGTGGATGCAAGCGTACAGTTCCAAAGCATTAACGTGGTAAGTATTTTAGGTGCGGTTGCCGTTTTCCTTGCAAGTATCAACATTTTTGGTGGGTTTGCGGTGACTGCACGTATGCTTGAAATGTTTAAACCTAAGCAAAAGAAAAAAGAGGGTTAATCCATGGAATTCATTAAAGAATATGCGGATTGGTTCTACCTGATTGGTGCCGTTCTTTTTATCTTAACGTTGCGTGGTTTGTCTGGTCCGAAAACTGCGATTCAAGGTAACCGTTACGGCATGATCGCAATGGCGATTGCTGTAATCACCACATTCTTTGTCGCAGATCATCCAGTGATTTGGATGATTGTGGGTGCAATGGTGTTGGGTGCAGTCGTAGGTATTGCACGTGCAAAAACAGTTCCGATGACTCAAATGCCTGAAACTGTGGCACTGATGCACTCATTAGTCGGTTTGGCTGCGGTACTGATTGCGATCGCTGCAATTCTACATAACAACCAATTGACTGCGGCATTCGCGGAAAATGAAGCAGTATTAACAGCTGCGGGTGTAGAACATGCTCATATGAGCAAAGTTCATTTATTTGAATTGTTTGTAGGCTGTTTCGTTGGTGCGATTACCTTCACAGCATCGGTATTTGCTTACGGTAAATTGGCTGCGAAGAAATGGGCAAAAACCATTTCAGGTGGATGGGTAAAACCTGTTCAAGCCTTAATTTTCCTTGCGATGTTGGCGTGTGGTATCTACTTCTTCACTACAGGCAACATGAATGCTTTCTGGGCAATGACTGTTCTTGCACTTGCATTTGGTTGGGTATGGATTGCGCCAGTAGGCGGTGGTGATATGCCAGTGGTGGTATCGCTACTGAACTCGTTCTCAGGTTGGGCTGCAGCAGGGATTGGTTTCACGCTTGAAAACAACATGCTGATTGTTGCAGGTTCACTGGTTGGTTCATCGGGTGCGATTCTGTCTTACATCATGTGTAAAGCCATGAACCGTTCAATCATCAACGTCTTGTTTGGTGGTGCAATGGGTGGTACAGCAGTAGCGGCGGCGGATAATGCTGAAAAAGCACAGCGTAATCACCGTTCAGGTTCTGCAGACGATGCTGGCTTCTTGATGTCAAATGCGGATAGCGTTGTGATCGTACCGGGTTATGGTATGGCGCAAGGTCGTGCACAAAATGCCGTGAAAGAATTGTGTGAAATCTTAAAAGAGCAAGGTGTAAAAGTTCGTTTTGCGATTCACCCTGTGGCAGGTCGTATGCCGGGCCACATGAACGTACTTTTAGCTGAAGCTGACGTTGCATATGAAGACATTCTTGAAATGGACGAGATCAACTCTGACTTCCCTGCAACAGATGTAGTACTCGTGATTGGTGCGAATGACGTTGTGAACCCAGCGGCAAAAGACGATCCAAGTTCTCCAATTTACGGTATGCCAATCCTTGAAGCGCATAAAGCACGTACCATTATGGTGATCAAACGCTCTATGGCTACAGGCTACGCAGGTCTAGACAATGACTTGTTCTATAACGATAAAACGATGATGATCTTCGGTGATGCGAAGAAAGTTGTGGAAGATATGACAAAAGCCATTAATGGCGGTGGTCATTAATCCATATTGCCAAAGTCCCGCTGTGATAAAGCGGGATTGAGGAAGATTTAAACCACCTTCGGGTGGTTTTTTGTTTTCTTCGCTTTTATTTTCTTGGCTTTTGATTAATGAATGCTTCACACTAAAAGTGCACAAATATTTAGCGCATCAGGTGCTTGAATCAAATTGATGCGTGTTTTGAAAACAAGGTGCAGATCGATGCGCTGTTTTGTTCCATTAAATTCGATCTCAGTGATTCAAAATATTGTCGCGAACTGGTTTTGTGACGCAATGCATTGAAAAATAATTAATTGTCTGAAATTTGGTATTCTTTTTGCACAGCATGGTTATTCTTGGGGGAATAATCATGAAAAAAACATACTTGATGGCACTGTTTCTGAGTGTCCTGACATCGACTGCATGGGCAGTTGACCCGCAAATCGCCAGTAATATTCAAGAAATTCGTATCTCGCTCGACAGTATTTGGGTGGTACTGGGCGGTATCTTGGTGTTCTTTATGCAAGCCGGATTTGCCATGATCGAAAGTGGTTCAGTTCGCAGTAAAAATACCGTGAATGTACTCATGAAAAACTACATGGATGCCTGCTTGGGTGGTCTGGTGTTTTGGTTGGTGGGTTTTGGTCTGATGTTTGGGGTCAATACCACGGGCTGGTTTGGCTTCAGTCATTTTGCACCCGATCAACTGGATGATTGGCACTGGAACCTTCTATTTTTCCAAATGATGTTTGCTGCAACGGCAACCACCATTGCCAGTGGTGCAATGGCAGAGCGGATTCATTTTGTCGCTTATGTGGTGAGTGCGGCCGTTGTCTCAGGTCTGATTTATCCTGTCTTTGGTAGTTGGGCATGGGGCAGTTTATTTGGCGGAGACGGTTGGTTAAAAGCACTCGGATTTATCGACTTTGCAGGTTCGACCGTGGTGCATTCAATGGGCGGCTGGGTTGCCTTGGCTGGCATCATTGTATTGGGACCACGTTTGGGTCGATTTGGACGCAATGGGCAAAGCCATTATTTACCAGGGCATAACTTACCTTTGGTAGCATTAGGCGGTTTTATTTTATGGTTAGCATGGTTTGGTTTTAATGCAGGCTCGACCATTAATGCCAATGTCAGCGTAGGACGTATTGCTTTAAATACGCATCTTGCGGCGTGTGCTGCCGTGGTTGCATATATGTTGCTCTGTCTCATCCGATCTAAAGCCATTTTGATCCGCAGTACGATCAATGCCTCACTGGGTGGCTTGGTTGCCATTACGGCAGGCTGTGCAACGATGTCTCCACTGTATGCGGTCATCACCGGTTTATGTGCAGGTGTGATGGTGACCTTCCTACCAATGCTCATGGAAAAAATGAAACTGGATGATGTGGTTGATGCGGTGACCGTGCATGGATTCTGTGGCGCATGGGGAACATTGGCTGCAGGGATCTTCCTTGAAAATAATATGTTTAATGGCGATGTCATCGCGATACAAGGGCTTGGAGTGATTGCAGCCTTTTTATGGGGCTTTGGCGTTGCGTTCATTGTATTTAAGGTCTTGGATAAATTGTTGGGTGGCTTACGGGTGAGTAAGCAACATGAACAACGTGGTTTGGACTATACCGAGCATGCTGAATTGTCTTATCCCGAGTTTCAAAAAGATGTGACTTTTGAAACGGATGATATGACCAAACGTCATTAACAGGAGTAATGCAATGAGCACCGAACTGTTGAATTTGGCACAACGCCGCGAAGCTTTAGAAAAAGGCTTACAACAATTTATTCATGGGACTTTACTCGACAGTGCACTACGGCACTGGGAGCAGCAGTACAGCATGAAACCGTCATTTGTCTTAAATCGCTTCTTAAATGATATCTGTACCACAGAAGAGCTTCGCTTTTATCGTAAAGATATGCTGAAGCAAGTTTTGTATGAGTTATCTACCTTAGAAAAGCAGGAACTGTTACGTGCTGAAAAACCACAGGAGCAGGTGCAAGAAGACGAGCTCATTGCAGAGACCATTAGCGAAGCTTTTTTAGGCTTTATCGAGTCAGTCATGCTGACGGTGAAATCTACAGATCAGGCTGATTTCACCCAAGATGTGATTCAGCAATTAGAAGAAATCGGGCTGGCAATTGCGGCAAATGCACAAATAAATACGGCGAGTTTTGTCGAGTTTTTGCCCTTGACCAGTTATGCCAAAGTTTTAACGAGCATTTATGAAGTGTATTGTGACTTTTATGGTCCGATGCGTGCAGACCAAGTTTATGCACAAACCAAGCTGAAAATTAAAGCCAATTATCCTGAGGTGGATTTACATCAACTGCTTTAGTGTAGGGGGTAAAACACCATGAAGCTGATAGTCCTTGGTGTATAAAATCAAGGGATAAAAAAAGCGACCTAATTAGGTCGCTTTTTTCTGGAAGCTTAAGCTACAGTTTCTGGAGCTGTACGCCATAAGCTTTCTAAATCATAGAATTTACGTGCTGTAGGTAACATCACATGTACCACTACAAAACCGAGATCAATCAGGATCCATTCTGCATCACGTTCACCTTCAACGCCAATCGGGCGGAATCCAGCTTTACGTGCTTCTTCTGCCACGTTGTCTGCAAGAGACTTAATGTGACGAGTTGAAGTACCGCTCGCAATTACAATCGCATCTGCGACATTGCTGATTGCTTTGATATCAAGTTCAACAATATCTTTGGCTTTTACATCTTCAAGTGCTTCACGTACAACAGCTAAACAAGCTTGTACATCTTTGATTTGCGTTGATTTTGCGAGATCGAGAGAATTAGAAGCGCTGGGCGATGGTTCTAAATTCATAGAGGGTATGATTTCCTGACAATTTTACATGGTCTAATATAGCGGTTTTGTTGCTGAATTTCAAATCAACACGTCATTGACCATTGGCTAAATGAGGGAAGTATTTGTCTTTCCACGCAAAAGAATGTGATGAGTTGCTTCGTGGTCGGTATTCAGCCGCGATGTAACCTGTATATTGGCTTTGATCTAACCATTTAAAAATCTCTGCAAATGGAATCTGCGCTGAGTCAGGTTCATGTCGCCCCGGACAGTCAGCAAACTGTATGTGACCGATATCCTGAATATTTTCTGCCAAAGTACTGAGAATATCTTCACCCATCATCGCCATGTGGTAGCAGTCATATTGCATCTTCAAAGTAGAGTGTTGTACAGCTTCAAGCATTTCCTGAGCTTGGGCAATATTTTGCACCAAAAAGCGCGGCATATCAGTGCCATTAATCATTTCAAATACCGGTTGAATATGATGTTCGGACAACATGTGGCATGCCAGTTTAAGGTTGCTCGACAAGGTATTTAAACATGGGAGTAAGTCTGCATCTTGTGGCTGTTTGCCGGCTAAAATATTGACACTCGGTACATTTAACGCAGTGGCATAGCGAATACATTGCTCTAAGGCCTGATGAAATTGATTTTCACGCCCCGGAACTCCCGCAAGACCATCGCCGCCTTGCATCAAATCACCCGCAGGGACATTAATTAAACACAGGCTTAAATCATTGATAGTGAGCTGGGTTTGGATTTGCTCAATACTCAGCTCATACGGAAACTGAATTTCTACATGCTTAAAACCATGTTCACGAGCCAAAGCAAAACGCTCTAACAACGGCACTTCGGTAAAAATCATGGATAAATTAACCGCGAGCTGAGTCATGTATATCGTCCTTGAAGCAATTTACTTCTAAAGTGAAAGTCGTTAGTTTTGTTCGACATGTTGAATGATGGTGGCTAAATCTTTTTCTGCAAAACCATTGTCCTGATGGGCTTTGAGTTGCGATAAAGCAAGGCTGGCAACAGGGATGCTTAACTCAAACTCGGCGGCCAGTTGGACTGCATTATTCAGGTCTTTAGATAAAGTTTGAACTTTCCATTGCACGGGCTCGAACTGATGTGTTGCCATACGTGGAGTTAAAATCTGAAAAGGCTTTGAATCTGCAAAACCACCGGCAAGCGCTGGTGCTAATAACGTGGTGTCTACACCTGATTTCTCGGCCAGTGCGACAGCTTCTGCGATTAACGTGCTATTGGCAGCGACGATCAGCTGATTACAAATTTTGGTGGCTTGACCTGTACCTGAGTCGCCCATGCGAGTAACACGTTGAGATAAAACATTGTAAATCAGACTCAAATCTTGAATCGTTTGAGCATCACCACCGGCAAAGATGACCAAGGTGCCTTGCTCAGCGCCTGCTGTGCCCCCCGAAACAGGAGAGTCAATCCAAGTGACTTGTTTTAACTTTGCAGCTTGAGCCAATTGATGGGTTTGATTCACAGAAAGACTCGAGAAGTCGACAATAATTTGTCCTGCCGCTAAATGGGTTTCGATGCTTGCATACACCGCGGCAACAGCAGCATCGTCTGCGAGACAAGATAAAACCACAGGATAATGGGCAATCTTCTCCAATTGAAGCGCTGTCGCGCCAATCGCAATCAACTCATCACACGCAGCGGCAGTTCTGTTCCATACCGCAACTTCAAATCCTGCCTGAATGAGACGCGTGGCCATACGGCTACCCATCAGCCCCATACCTAGAAATGCAATTTTTGTATTACGATCAAACGCCATGTGCTGTACTCAATCTATCCTGTGTGACTATTTTACTTATATTGGCGTGGTAAAAACTGAACCTCTGGGTTCTTATCTTTTTTACGTGCCAATTGGCTGTTTTTGCCGAGCAGTAATTTAAATTGCCAGATTTTTTCTAAGCGTAAAGAGCGTTTTGGACTATGTTCCATAGCATCTAGCACTTGTTTTGCCGCTGCCAAGGCATCTGGTGAACGTTGTGATAATTCTTCGGCTAACTGCTGTGCCTGAAGCAAAGGCTGTACATTTAAATGCGTCACTAAGCCAATATCCTTGGCATATTCTGCGTCAAAAATACGTGCTGTTAAGGTTAATTCTTTGGCTAAATCCAGTCCAATCACACCTTTGAGCGAGCGAGTTAAGCCCATATCAGGGACTAAACCCCAACGACTTTCCATAATCGACATTTGCGTTTTCGGGTGGGCAATACGGATATCGGCAGCCAAGGCAAGTTGCATGCCTGCACCAAAACAAAAGCCTTCAAGTGCGGCAATCACCGGCACAGGAAGTTGTTGCCAAATCAGAAAGGCTTTTTGAAATAAACTTTGACCGGGCTTTAACAGCTCCCACGCGGCATAGGCACGATTTTTTGGATCATTGAGGTCAGCCAAATCAATGCCAGCACTAAATACATTGGCTTCACCCGTTAAAATGACACAGCGTAAGCTACGATCTTTTTTTAATTTTTCAGCGGTGCTAACCAATTCTTTGAGCAATGCAAAGCTCATTGCATTACGTTTTTCTGGACGGTTTAAGTAAACCGTTGCAATGCCATTATTTTTTTCTACACGTAATAAAGCCATGGTAATTACTCTTGTTGTTTCTGCGCCCGAGCATAGCATGCACCCTGATAGGATACATGACAGTGCAGTCACAACAGAAGCTGGACGGCACTGACTTTAGTCGGACTGTGCTTAATTATTTTGTTTGGCTAAGATTTGTTGAGCCGCGTGTTCAACTTGCGCCATGACATTTTTTAACTCATCAAAACGGTTCAGGGTTTCTTGAACAAAAGCTTCATCTGCTTTACGGCGTTCCTTACGTAAGGTCGATACAAATTGCTCAAATTGACCTGAAACCTCTTGGAGGGTCGGAGCGCCCACATAGCGGGTTGCACCATAAAGCCGATGTAACACATGCTCTAATTGTGGAAAATCTTCATCTTCGATGAGCTGTGCCATTTCATGGATTTCTTGCTCAAAGCTATCGACGAGCATTTTTAGTAAATCGACTGCAAGGTCTTCTTTATTCGCGGCCAACTGCAAGCTTTGTTGCCAATCTAAAATACTCGGCTCTAGGGCTTCAATCACTGAACTGCGCTCTAAAACCGGTACTTTCTTAAAGTTATCGGTAGTCCATTGGGTCAAGATTTGAATAATTTGATCCATTTGAATGGGCTTGGTGACATAGTCATCCATACCGCTTTGTAGGAGTTTTTGTTTTTCATCCGAGAGCGCATGTGCTGTCAAAGCGATAATTGGAAGGCGCTTATGATTTTCAAAAGTCGACTCAAGTGAACGAATGGCACGCGTGGTATCGACACCTGACATCACTGGCATTTGAATATCCATAAAGATGAGGTCAAAAGCCGTCAAACCTTGCTCTTGGCGAGCTTGAATGATTTCAATGGCTTCTTGTCCACTCAAAGCCTTGGTGGTTTTCACATTCAACTCAGAGAGCAGGGCTTCAAGCACAATCAGGTTTGGTAAATGGTCGTCGACAGCTAAAATGTGCAGACCTTGACCATTAAATTCTTCATGCTGCTCTTGATCAAACCAAGGCTCATTACTCAATAACTGAATCAGCGCTGTACGGCTGAGTGGTTGATGCAATGGGCGAGCACGGTACTCGTTCAACATGCTTGGATCGAGCATCATTTGGTAGCCATAAACCGCTAAGTTACCGCTATAACGATGACGAATTTCTTTCAGTAAGGCTTCGGAGTCGCCGCTATGGTCGACGATCAACCAAGTGTTTTCATTGGTTTGCAACTGATTGAGGCGACTAAATAAATCTAGGATTGACTGCGTTTCAATATGTTCAACATCATAATTTTCTAAATAATGACGTAGGACATTGGCAGTTGCTGGATGTGCTAAGTAGGAAACGACTTGGAGATTGCTAAATTGTGGATGCACAATTTCAATTTCATCATCGACCACAAAGCGCGCAGTAAACCAGAAGGTTGAGCCTTTTTCTGTTGGGGCACGTTCTTGGTTATCTTCAAAACCAATTTGTCCATGCATCAGGCTGACCAATTGTTTGGAAATGGCAAGACCTAAACCTGTACCGCCAAATTGACGGGTCACAGATGCATCACCTTGCGAGAAGGATTCAAACAGTTTCTTACGGTCGGTACCGCTTAGGCCGATACCACTGTCTTGGACACTAAAGTGCAGCAGACATTGACCGATGTCATCATGCTCCATACGGACACGGACAATAATTTCACCATCTGGAGTGAATTTAATTGCATTTGAAATTAAGTTGGTCAAAATTTGCTTGAAGCGTAGGACATCACCAACCACAAATTTCGGCACATTGTCCGCATAGTAGAAGGTCATGTCGATGTGTTTTTGTGCTGCCAATGGCGACAACATATCCATCACATCAAAGACGGCTTCTTCTAAGTCGAATTGCGCAGTTTCGAGTTCTAGTTTGCCTGCATCGATTTTCGAGAAATCAAGCACGTCATTAATTAAAGCCAATAAATGCGCAGAAGATTTACGAATCGTTTGTAGATATAAATTTTGCTCATTACTGAGGTTGCCTTGGCGCAGTAAAAGATGAATAAAACCATCAATACTGTTCAGCGGTGTGCGCAGTTCATGGGAAATATTGGCCAAGAACACCGACTTAGACTGATTGGCATGGATTGCTTGGTCACGTGCTTGACGGTAGGTAATATTTTGCACTTCTAAAGTATCAAGCGTGCGTCTTAAGTCATCTTCCGTTTGTTCGGTATGCTCACGTAGCTCTAAGAAACTGAAATGTAAGCGTTTAACCACATTGGCTATATCACGCTGTAATAACCGGAGTTCTCCAGTACTGTTAATGATCATGTGCTGATCTAGGGTGTCGGCATTTAAACGTTGTAACTGCATACGAATTTCGTACATTGGTGCAATCCAACGACGTGAATAGAAATTCAAACACAGCAAAAGTAATAAGAGCGTCAATAAACCTGTTGCAATCAACACGATTAACACGCGATAGCGGGCAATTTGCAGCGGTTGATTATCCAGTTCAATGCTTAACCATGCCGGCGTCTGGGTTGAATCTGAAATTTTCAGGGCATAAACATGGTTACCCTGATGTGGAATTGGTCCAATAAAAGATGCTTTACTCTCAAAAGCAGGCCAAATAGCTTGATCTTGAAAGCCAATGCTCAGGCGGTTATTGCCTTTGAAATCTATAATCGCAGCACGAATCAAATGTTTTTCGTTCAACATGCTTTGCATGGCATTACGAGCTTGATCAAACTGCCACGGATAATGGTTGAGTAACTCTATGGCAGATTCTGACGTGGGTTGATAGCGCGTCAGGATCGCGACAGCCATTTGTTTTTGTTGTGCTTTGGCTGCATTGGAGGTTTCTGTTATTACCAACATTGCACCGACACAGGCCAAAATGGTGATCGGCACGAAAATAAGTGCAATCAACTGACCATAGGCATGATTTAAGTGTAGGCGTTTAAAAAGCTTTTTGTTGATATTTGACATGGTTTAAGCAGTTTATTCCTTATGCCCCGAATATTAGCATGGATTATTTAAAACTGATTGCGCTTTAATCACTTTCGCGAAAAAGCGAGGCAAATTGGTGCAGGCAAAGGCATTTTTTCATACAATAGGCGCACCTCGATATAGGTGTGAATAATGAGTAATACAACCCCTGATTTTCAAGCAGACGATTTTTTATTAGACCATTACGTCGGCAACACGCCGTTAGTGCGTTTACAGCGTCTGGCAAGTCATACTCAAGCAACAGTATTAGCCAAGTTAGAAGGCAATAACCCAGCGGGTTCGGTCAAAGACCGCCCTGCATATAACATGATTATGCAAGCGGAAAAGCGTGGTCAGATTAAACCGGGTGATACGTTGATTGAAGCGACGAGCGGAAATACAGGGATTGCTTTAGCCATGGTTGCTGCAATGCGTGGCTATAAAATGACTTTGATCATGCCTGCAAGTTCTAGCCAAGAGCGTAAAGATGCCATGCGTGCCTACGGTGCCGAACTGATCGAATCAGAAAACATGGAAGAAGCACGTGATCTTGCTCTTCAAATGGAAAAAGACGGCAAAGGTTTAGTCCTAAACCAGTTTGGTAACCCGGACAATGTAGAAGCACATTACCTCACTACGGGTCCAGAAATTTGGAAACAAACGGGCGGTAAAATTACACATTTCGTCAGCTCTATGGGAACCACCGGGACCATTATGGGGATTTCGAAATATTTAAAAGAACAAAATCCGGATATTCAAATTGTCGGTTTACAGCCGTCTGAAGGCTCAAACATTGCTGGTATTCGCCGTTGGCCACAAGAATATCTTCCTACGATTTTTGACCCTTCACGTGTTGATCGTATTATGGATATTCCGCAAATTGAAGCGGAAAAAACGGCTCGTCGTTTAGCGCGTACAGAAGGTATCAGTGCAGGTACATCATCGGGTGGTGCGGTATGGGCTTCAGTTAAATTGGCTGAAGAAAATCCGGATGCCGTGATTGTTTGCATCGTATGTGACCGTGGTGACCGTTACTTGTCTACTGGTCTATTCTCTGTTGTTGATCCTGAATAATTACAGTGGCCGAACGGCACTGGTGAGTACTTATGCGTTTACCTGTTTTAATTTTTGATATCGAAACACTGACAGATTTGAAGTCAGGTGCGCATTTGTATGGACTGGATCTGCCTGAGGTGGATCTAGATGCTGCGCTGACTAAACTGCGTCGCCAAGAGGCGGGCACGGATTTTCAGCGTTTGGCCTTGCATGAAATTGTCTGTATCTCTGGACTATGGATTGATGAAAAGGGCATGAAGTTGTTTTCATTTAGCCGTGAAGACAATAGCGAAGCTGAAATTTTAAAAAAATTCGTTTCTATTTTTGAAAAGCGTCATCCGACCTTGGTCAGTTGGAACGGTTCACAGTTTGATTTGCCTGTGATTTTGTTCCGTGCCATGTATCACGGACTATCTGCACCAAGTTTGTTCGATCAGGGCGAGATTGATACGCAAAAGCGCTATAATAACTACCAGAATCGTTATCATCATCGTCATGTAGATTTGATGGATGTCATGGCCATGTTCCATGGTCGTCATTTTCAAAAGCTCGACGATGCAGCACATTTACTTGGTTTCCCCGGTAAACGTGGTGATGGTGGCTACCATGTGCCTGAATATGTGCGTGAACAACAGTGGATGGAACTGACCAGCTACTGTGAAGGTGATGTGCTCAATACATGGTTGATTTATTTACGCTGGCTGTTGCTGAAAGGACAGTTATTGTTAAATGATCATCAGCACTTGATTCAAAGTACGATTCAATATTTACAAACTCAGCCGCAACACGCTGACTTTTTATTGGTATGGCAGCAAACCTCGCAACGTACCGAATTCACTCAATCTGATTTCCCATCTTCCACACATTAGGTACGCATGAAACACAAAGCCAAACCCCAAAAAGCCCAACAACCCATTTATACATTTCAGGTTGAATCGCTTTCACATGAGGGGCGAGGCATAGCGCACTTTGGGACGCATCCAGATCATCCTACAGAAAAACACGGTAAGAAAGTATTTATTCGTTATGCCTTGCCGGGTGAAACAGTGCGTGCGCGTATTACCAATGTCGTTAAGCGTCTTGAAGAAGCAGACAGTCTGGAATTGCTGAGCGAAGAGTCTACACTACGAGTAAAACCGGCCTGCCCACATTATGGGGTCTGCGGTGGTTGTAGCATGCAACATATCCATCCCGACGAGCAAATTCGTTTAAAACAAGATGTTTTACAATCACATTTGCAACATTTTGCCGGCATTCAGCCTGATCAATGGTTAGCTCCTTTACGTTCATTGCGTGAAGACTACCGTCGCAAAGCGCGTATCGGTGTGCGTTACCTACCTGCAAAAGATAAGCTTGTGGTTGGCTTTCGTGAAAGCCAGTCAAATAAACTGACTTCGATTGACCGTTGTATGGTGTTGGATCGTGAGTTTGGCTCAATCACCACACTCAAACAACTGTTACAAGGTTTGCAAGGTAAAGCAGATATTGGGCATATAGAACTGGCCATGGGAGATCAAGAAATTGCTCTCCTGATTCGTCATACGGCGGAACTTTGCGCGGAAGATGTCAACCAATTAGTAAAATTTGCGTTACATAAAGAGTGGCAACTGTACTTACAACCTGAAGGGCCAGACAGCTTACATCGTGTGGATCATCCCGATGCACCGATGCGTCTGCACTATGGTCTAAGTGACTTTGCTGTGAAATTTGGCTTTAATCCTCAAGACTTCACGCAAGTGAATTCCACGATTAATCCGCAAATGGTGAAACTGGCATGTGAATTGCTTCAGTTACAACAGGGTGAGCGAGTTCTAGATCTGTTTTGTGGCTTAGGAAACTTTTCTTTACCACTTGCTCAATGTGTGGGTTCAACGGGTCAAGTCGTTGCAGTTGAAGGGAGTGAAGAAATGGTTCTGCGTGGTGCAGAAAATGCACAAAACAATGGCCTTTCGCAACTGAAATTTTATTCACAAGATTTAACAAAAGATTTTTCGCATCATTCTTGGGCAAAACAAGGATTTGATGCATTATTGATAGACCCACCACGATCTGGTGCAGAAGAAATAATGCGTTATGTGCCCAAATTTGGTGCAAAAAGAATCGTTTATGTGTCATGTAATCCTGCAACACTAGCACGCGATGCTGGAATGCTGGTACAACAAGGCTACCGTTTGAAAAAAGCGGGTGTCATGGACATGTTTACCCATACAGGGCATGTCGAATCGATTGCTTTGTTCGAAAAAGAAAATCAGATAAACGATCAAAAGTTATGAAGCGTAGAAAACTAGGAGTAGGGTATGGTCACAGTACGTGAACAATTACCTGGACGTCTCAATGAGTTGTCACAGGAAACGACTGTAGAACATGCCGAGCAAGCACAGCATGATCTAGCTGAATGGCTAGAGCGTGTGAGTGGCATGTTTGACGGGGCTCCTCTAAAGCAACTCGAAGAAGTTGCCCATCTGACCTTACAGAATGAACTTGAAACAACGGTCAACCATCGCTCGAATACCTTCTATACCGGTATTGAAATGGCGGATATTCTTGCTCATCTGTATGCGGATGAAGATACGTTATCAGCAGCCATGCTGTATCGAAGTGTTCGTGAAGGCGTAACCAGTTTAGAAGAAGTCCAAAGCAAATTTGGCGATCAAGTGCATGCTTTGGTGAAAGGCACGCTTGCCATGGGTAAGTTGTCTGACCTGATCGAGCAAAATAAACGTCTAGAAGATCATTTTAATAATAATCAGCGTGAACATTTGACCGGCATTTATAAAATGCTGATCTCTGTGACCGAAGATGTTCGTGTTGTATTAATCAAACTTTCTGAACGTACCTATGCATTACGTGAGTTGGCGCACTCAACCAAAGAGCGACAAGAGCGTGTCGCACGAGAAATTTTAACCATTTATTCGCCGCTCGCGCACCGTTTAGGGATTGCACAGCTTAAGTGGGAGCTTGAAGATCTTGCTTTCCGTTATCTAGCACCTGAACGCTATAAAGAAATTGCCTCTTTACTGAATGAAAAACGTTTAGAGCGTGAGCAATATATTCAGTTCGTGACAGAAAAGTTGCGTAAAGAACTGTTAGATCATGGCATTGAGGCCGAGATTAATGGTCGGGTGAAACACATTTATTCGATTTATCGAAAAATGAAGAGTAAGAACCTGAGCTTTGATCAGCTTTATGACATTCGAGCAGTTCGCGTTTTGGTGGATAATGTACCTGAGTGTTATCACACACTGGGGATCGTTCATCAGATTTGGCGTCATATTCCGCATCAGTTCGATGATTATATTACCAACCCGAAAGCCAATGGTTATCGCTCACTGCATACGGCCGTGATTGCAGAGAACAAATCTTTAGAAGTGCAAATTCGTACGCACAATATGCACGAAGAAGCTGAACTCGGGGTGTGTTCGCACTTTAACTACAAAGAAGGTTCTAAAACCACAGATTATTCATTTAATCATCGCTTACATTCTTTGCGTGCAGTGCTTGAACATTATCAAGAACGAAATGATGCTAGCGCCCATAAAGAAGATGAGGCTTCTGAAAACTTCGAACAAATCCAAGAGTTTGAAGATTTTGAGAAAATCTATGTGTTTAGTCGTGATGGTGATATCAAAGAATTACCACGCGGTTCGACCGTGCTTGACTTTGCCTATCATGTGCATACTGAAGTGGGCAACAAGTGCTATGCAGCACGGGTGAACCAACGTTATGTACCTTTAACCTATACCCTAAAAACTGGGGAGCAGGTCGAGATTTTAACCAAGAAAGATCGTGAACCGAACCGAGATTGGTTGGTGAACTCGCTGGGTTATATCAAGACGGCTCGTGCACGTGACAAGTTGCGTCATTGGTTCCGTCAGCAAGACCGTAGTAAAAACTTGGAAGTGGGACGTGAGATTCTGAATAAAGAATTGTCACGTTTGGCGATTCACCCGAAAAGTATCGATTTGAATGATTACTGCAATCATTTTAATGTGAAATTGGGTGAAGATATATTGATTGGCTTGGTGAGTGGTGACATTAGCTTGCATGCTTTAATCAATCAGGTTAACCGTCATATGCACCTCGATCAGGATGAGCCTGAACTGGTGTTAAAACCAACCTTGAACCCACGTGCAAGTCATACGCTTTCGGCGCATGGTATTTTGATTGATGGTTTGGACAATGTAGAACTACACATTGCTCAGTGTTGTCAGCCTGTGCATGGTGAATCGATTGCTGGTTATATCACCCTGAATCGTGGCGTAAGTATCCATAAGGTCGCATGTCCGGATTATATCCGTATGATTGGGCAAGAGCCTGAACGTGCGGTTGAAGCGGATTGGGAAATGCAGCCAACTCGTGGTCAAAGTGTGCAAATCGTGGTGGAAGCTTATGACCGTCGTGGTTTGCTTAAAGATCTGACTCAAGTGATTTTCTCAGACCAAATCAATATTCGTCAGGTGAATACCATTTCCGAGAGTGATGGTATTGCCAATATGAAGCTGTTGATTGAAGTGAAAGGCTTGGCGCAGTTGTCGAAACTGTTGGCACGTCTAGAGCAACAACCAGGCATTATCAGCGCACGTCGCTTGGTACAAGGTAGCTAAAAATAAAGCTGTATAAAAAACCCGCTGCGTGCGGGTTTTTTATTATATTGGGGGAGAGAAATTATAAAATTGAATGCTTATGCTGCCTTCAGAGCTTTTTGAAAAGCGTCGACAGAATCTAACACAAGCCATTGACCATTGGGTGGCAACAGGCCCCTTTAAAAATGGTAAAGCTGTGTGTGAACATTTTGGCTTAGCGGTTCCTTTAATTTCCCAATTATTAAATAGTCATCGGCAGATTGGAGAGAAATTTGCACGTGAATTAGAGTCACAATTGGGACTCATTAAGGGAAGTTTAGATAATGAGGTTCAGTTTATAGAACAAGACAAGTGCACTGAGGAGCAAGCAAGCTTGGTCCTTTTTGAAATGCAGGTGGTTGAGACACAGGCATTTTCTTTAAAACCGATTTCAAATGATTCATCTCAATATTCAGCATTATTTAAAAACACTCAAGACCTGTATTTGATTCGCATCACAGCATCGTATTATGCCCCTGTATTACAAGAGGGTTGGCTTGTGGTCTGTGATGAACGGCGAGGGGTAGAGAGATCGGATCTAGCCTGTGTATATTTGCGAAATGGCTTAAATTTAATTTTAAACGTGATACAGCAAACAGATGATACATGGCAATTTGCAAGTCTAGACCAAAAACGACAGGTAGAATTCCTGCAATCCGATATTAAAAAGTTACATCCTATTATTGCGATTTTGCCTAGCTCATTTATTTAAGGTAGTCGCATAAAAAAACCCATCCGAAGATGGGTTTTGATCTGAACTATAAGTTGAAAAGCTTAAGGAATCTCTTCTTCTTCAAATTCAGGCTTCACTTGTACAATGAAGTCTTGACGGTTTAGACCACGCCATAGCGCGAAAGCTGTACCAATGTAGATTGATGAATATGTACCCACAAATACACCAACAAACATTGCAACAGAGAACCATTTCAGACCATCACCGCCCAGTACCATCATCGCTACAACAACCAGTAACAGTGTCATCGAGGTGTGAATGGTACGGCGAAGTGTTTCAGTTAATGCACTGTTGACAACTTCGAGAGGCTCAGCACCACGAATCTTACGGAAGTTTTCACGAATACGGTCAGATACAACGATGTTATCGTTGAGCGAGAAACCGATAATCGCGAGTAGCGCAGCCAAAACTGTTAAGTCAAACGGCCACTGCATCATGGCAAAGATACCAATGGTCACCACGATATCGTGGAATAAAGACAGTACAGCACCCATCGCAAGTTTGAATTCAAAGCGAATAGTGACATAAACCAGCATGAGCAGTAGGGCAAGACCTACAGCGCCAGCAGAACGCACGTAGAGTTCATTACCGACTTGACCGCCAACCACATCAACTTTATGTACTTCTGCTTTATTGCCCGGCAATTGAGCAGCAGTCGTAATGGCTTTGGTTAGGTCTTCAGCTTCAATGTCTTTTTGAACTGGCATACGAACCATCAGGTCGCGGTCAGATCCTAAGGTTTGTACCACAGGGTCTTTAAAACCAGCTTTTGTCAGCGCTGAGCTCACATCGGTAGATTTTACTGGTTGACTATAGTTCAACTCTGCTGCCACACCGCCAGTAAAGTCCAAACCGAGGTTTAGACCTTTGGTGCAAATAAAAAAGATACTTGCGAGCGTTAAAATAATCGATATCAAGGCTGCCGGTTTGGCAATCTTCATAAACGGAATAATGCGCTCGTTGTCAGGACGGCCGTATTGTTTCGGTTGAGTATTTTCAGTCATCTTAGATCTCCTAAATGCTCAACTTCTTCAGGTTACGTTTTTTACCATAAATGATTTGTACGATTGCACGTGTCACAGTAATTGCTGTGAACATTGAGCAGACAATACCAATCATTAGGGTAACCGCGAAGCCTTTAATTGGGCCTGTACCAATTGCGAACAGAATGAAAGCAACCAAGAATGTGGTTAAGTTGGAGTCAAAGATGGTGTTATACGCACGATCATAACCCGCAACAATCGCCTGTTTGGGCGAGGCACCCCATTTAATTTCCTCTCGTATCCGCTCACAGATCAGTACGTTGGCATCGACCGCCATACCAATGGTAATTACGATACCTGCAATACCCGGAAGGGTGAGGGACGCGCCAATCCAAGACATGATGGTTAAAATCATGGCAAGGTTAACCACGAGTGCAAAGTTGGCAATCAAGCCGAACACACGGAAGAAGACCACCATCCAAATCGCAACCAATAAGAAACCGATTTGAGTTGATAATACGCCTTTGTCGATGTTTTCTTGACCGAGACTCGGACCAATCACACGTTCTTCAACGAAGTACATTGGCGCTGCTAATGCACCTGCACGTAACATCAATGCAAGTTCAGACGCTTCTTGAGGTGAATCTAGACCAGTAATACGGAACTGGGAACCCAATACGGCTTGAATCGTTGCCGCATTGATGACCACAGATTCGGTATAAGGTGTACGAACTTCAGTTTGTGTACCTGTTGCAGGATCAGCAACATAACTAATTTTTTGTTTGTTCTCGATGAACAGAACAGCCATTCGTTTGCCTACAGCATTACGAGTGGCTTCAGACATCAACTTACCGCCCGCAGTATCCAAAGTAATATTTACTTCAGCACCACCTGTATCTTGGCTAAAGCCTGATGACGCATTTTGTACACGTTCACCTGTTAAGATACGGTTACGGTTAAGCAATAATTGACGACCGCTGTCCAAAGATTCATAAGCAAATGCTTCTGTACCTGGCGGTAATGAGCCTTTTGCTTGACCTGTGTAAGGATCGATATATTGATCGTTTAAATCAGAAACTAAGCGGAACTCAAGGTTTGCAGTACGACCAAGTACACGTTTTGCTTCAGCAGTATCTTGTACACCTGGTAATTCAACCACAATACGGTTGCTACCTTGGGTTTGTACTAATGCTTCCGCTACACCTAACTCGTTAATACGGTTACGTAAAGTTGTTAAGTTTTGGTTGACAGCATAAGACTGAATTTCTTGTTTACGTGTATCTGTGTAGCTTAGACGAAGAGTCGAACCTTCAGTTGTTGCAACCGCTTGTTGAGTATATTCATTGCCGTTACGACGAAGGAAATCCATAGCTGCAGAACGGTCATCATTATTTGCAAATTGCATCGTAATGGTGTTGTTGTTCAAAGATAAGCTATTGAATTTTAATTTATTGTCACGAAGTTGGCGACGTAAGTCAGCCGCAGACGTTTCCATACGTTGTGAAATGGCTTTATCCATATCTACTTCGAGTAGGAAATGTACACCACCACGTAAATCCAGACCCAGCTTCATTGGTTTAGCACCAATTTTTTGTAGCCATTCTGGGGTAGTAGGCGCAAGGTTCAGTGCGACAACATAATTTTCACCGAGCCCACGACGCAGTGCTTCTTTCGCTTTTAATTGTTGTTCGCTCGAATCAACACGTAATAAAGCGGCATTATTGGTGAAGCTATTGTCATGGCTGGCAATATTTTCAGATTTTAAAATCTGCTCTGCTTTTTGTACGATGCTTTGGTCAATCTGGGTACCGGCTTTGGCACCTGAAATTTGAACAGCAGGTTCATCAGGATACAAACTTGGCAGGGCATATAATGTACTGATGACTAGTACCACTAGAATCAGTAGATATTTCCATGCTGGGTAACGCATTCGTTTTCTTCTTAAAATGAAAAAAGCCGTGCGGGTGCACGACTTATTTTTTGATTAAAGGTTATTTAGAGTGCCTTCAGGCAGAACTGAAATCACACTTGCGCGTTGTACTTTTACTTCTACGCCACGGTTCAGTTCAACAACTGCAAAATCACCTTCGATTTTTGTGATTTTACCCATTAAACCGCCCGCAAAAACAACTTCACTACCAACCCCTAGGCTTTCAATTAGTGCACGATGTTCTTTTGCACGTTTTGATTGAGGGCGCCAGATCAAGAAGTAGAAGATTGCGACAAATACCGCAATCATCAACAGGTTTGCCATCATGCTTGGTTGCTGTGCAGCTTCACCTGCCGCGTGAGCAGTAGAAATAAAAAGGCTCATTTCATTTTCCTAAACTAAAAAAACTGGTTATCAATACTTTGATAAATAAATTGGACTTGTTCAGCAATTTACCTTGTCTTTTTCTTCAGCGCAAATGCTGAAAGAATTAATCTTGAGGACAAGGTGGCACTTCCATGCCGCGACGACGATAAAAGTCTTCAACAAACTCATCAAAAGTGCCATGATCGAGAGCATCACGCATCGCTTCAGTTAGACGTAGGTAATAACGTAAGTTATGAATAGTACCGAGCATCGAACCGAGCATTTCGCCGCATTTCTCAAGATGGAAGAGATAAGATTTGGTGAAGTTTGTACATGTATAACAGTCGCAATGTGGGTCAAGCGGACTTTGATCATGACGATATTTGGCATTGCGAATACGCACTAAACCGTCAGTCACAAAATAATGACCATTACGTGCATTTCGTGTTGGCATCACACAGTCAAACATATCGACACCGCGACGAACTGCTTCTACGATATCTTCTGGTTTACCGACACCCATCAAGTAACGTGGTTTATCCGCAGGCATTTTCTCTGGAAGATAATCCAATACTTTGATCATTTCTTCTTTAGGTTCGCCAACAGACAAGCCACCAATGGCATAACCATCAAAATCAATTTCTTTCAGACCATTTAAAGATTCATCACGTAAATCTTCATACATGCCGCCTTGGATAATACCAAACAGGGCATTACGGTTTTTCAGCACGTCATGATGTTGAGTCTTACAACGTTTCGCCCAACGTAATGAAAGCTGCAATGATTTTTGCGCTTCTTCATGTGTCGCAGGATAAGGCGTACATTCATCAAAAATCATCACGATGTCTGAATTCAGCGTGTGCTGAATATCCATCGAAATTTCAGGAGATAAAAAGACTTTAGAGCCATCAATCGGAGAGCGGAAAGTCACGCCCTCTTCTTTAATTTTGCGCATAGCGCCAAGGCTGAAGACTTGGAAACCGCCTGAATCTGTCAAAATCGGGTTATTCCATTTCATGAATTGGTGTAAACCACCATGTTCACGAATGACATCTAGGCCTGGGCGAAGATATAAATGGAAGGTATTGCCCAAAATAACTTGGGATTTAATTTCTTTAATGTCACGTGGGAGCATGCCTTTTACAGTACCGTAAGTACCGACAGGCATGAACATAGGTGTTTCAACAACACCATGTTCAAGGGTTAAACGGCCGCGACGAGCACGGCCCGATTGCGCCAATTTTTCAAACTTCATACAAGGTCCAGATCAAGGCGAAAAAACAGTTCGCTGATGGTAAGAGTGCTAAAAGTGCTCTATTTTCCTTGATTCTGCGGTTAAACGCTAGCTTTGTCGGGTGTTAAGTCTGTAAATTTATAGATTGCGTCTTGTGACAGGGCTTCATCTGAACTCTTGGCATTAAAATAGAACTGGTTAATTCGCTGCAAAATTTCTTCTTTTTCCATCGCAAATGTGCCTTTCGGGTCCGATGTCATGGCTACGATACTGTCAATGAGCTTTTGAATATAGGGATTCGTGGTTGCATAACTTTTTTCTAAGCTTAAGAGATAGATTTCATTGGCAACATGTAAATAGTTATAAGGTTGTATTTCAACGATTTGTGCTAAGTCAATCAGTAGGTCTTTATCATACTGAGACAGCTTCATACGCTTGGGTAAGCTGTCGAGCTTGAGGGGTTGTTTGGATTTGAGAAAATCGTCAAGTTGTGTACTTGGAGGATTTAAAACCTGAGCTGAATAAATTTCTATTTCGGGCTGTGTCGGGACCGTGATAAAAAACAGAATATTGTCCAGTTCTATGCCGTAGGACTGAACCAAGTCGAATTTTGTTTGTTGTATGGCATTGAGCAAGATTGAAAGATGGTTAGCCGATTCAGACTTTATCGTAATTTTTATAGAAGATGGATCAAGGTTTAAATGACCCACTTCATTTACAGATGTTAGTTTAAACTGCGCCAAGTCTTGGTTGAGGGAAAGGGCACTACGAGAGCGCCATTTCGACACATTCCATCGATCATGCGCTGCAAGATATTGAGCAGAATCTTCATCTTCGGCAAAAACACTACGCTGCGTAGAGACAGCGATATAGTCCATGGATAAATAGGAATTGAACACCAACGTACATGCGTAAATATGGTCGTCTTGGTGCTGCTCATAGAGTTTGAA
Source organism: Acinetobacter sp. YH12231 (assembly GCF_013417755.1). NCBI lineage: Bacteria > Pseudomonadati > Pseudomonadota > Gammaproteobacteria > Moraxellales > Moraxellaceae > Acinetobacter > Acinetobacter sp. YH12231. The sequence continues at coordinate 63,027 of NZ_VPDJ01000014.1, read as the reverse complement.
AAACGCCTGAATCAGCACATTTTTCAGTGCATTAATTTGATTTTGCATATTTTATTTTTCTTTCTAGTTTTGGAGGTGCTTGATCACCTCATCATTATTTTTTTACTTTAGTACGTTAAAGCCCGAACTTAAAAGTTCGGACGATAATCAAAATTTTGGCTGGCAGCTTGATCGCGGAAAGGGCGAACCGCTTTTTTACTCAGCAATAGCGTATTAATAATATTGTTAGGAAACACTTGAATGTGGTTGTTGAACAACTCAACGTTGCGGTTAAAAATAGTAATCGCCGCACCGACATTTTCGTTTTGTTCTTCAATTTCATTCATCATTTTCAGATAAATATCATTGGCTTTGAGCTCTGGGTAGTTTTCAACCACAACATTCAGGCTGCGCATTAGATCTTGATTTAAGGCTTCAATACGCTGTAATTGGCTGACATCGGTACTATTGACGTTCAAATTCATAATATTTTGACGGAGTTCAGTGACTTTTGCCAAAGTCCCTTGTTCAAAATTCGAATATTGCTCAACCAGTGGCTGTAATCCATCTAAAATTTTGATTTTTTGACGTTCATAGCTAGCTACATCTGACCATGCACGAATGGTTGCATTGTGATGTCGGACAATGTTGTTGCGAATCATGATTGCACCAATCACCAATGCAATGATGATTAAAACAAAGATCAAAAGCCCCATAAAATTTTATCCTCAAGATAAAAGGTCGTAATTTAAAACATTATTGAATGAAATCTATTTTAAAAACTGCGTTAAGTCGTTTTTCAAATTTTCTAAAGCATTTAATTTAAAGGTTCTGAGATGTCCACGCAATGCCGAAACATCCTGAATTCGTTTTGCTTTACTACTGACTTTAAATAAATCTGTAGAGCCAAGATAGCACATTATTCGGTGGCTCGGATGAAATAGCAGATCACCTTCACGGTTTTGAAAAAAATCCGCTAGTCGGAGGACAAAGCCCGGGCTGAGCAATTTAGCGATTTCCATTTGGTTATCGCCATAAAATTTTAATTTTTGATTGGTTTGAATGTCGCTGCTGTGCCAAGGAAAACTATAGGGATAGCCAAAGTTTTTGCCTGTTGCAGATACGGCAAGACCATGGATGCCAATATCAAAAACGAAGACGCCCCACAGGTCTTTATGAATTTCTTTAACCGTGACTTCATCACCGTCTTTGTCACGTACTTTCAGTTCATTCACATAGTGATAATGAAAGACCATGACTTGATGCTGTTGCTGATTTTCATCTTCCCAAACGGTGCTCGCGAAGGTCTGAATATCATTCGAAAGGCTGCCTTGCTTAAATACGGGGAACATACGTTTAAGATTGCCAATAAATTGTAGATTATTCAGCGGCATTGAAATGTATTGAGGCTGTCGGTTAAAAGCCAGTTGGTATTTTTTTGCGATGCATTCGGTTTCCAAAAACGCAATAACATCTTCGAGCGGGTCATCTTTTTCATAGCTGATATAGGCCCAGAACACCATGGCCAACCCCACAGCAAAGCAGAGCTGTGCCCAGCCATGATCGGGCTGAATTACAATAAACAGCATGAATCCGATACCCAGTGCGGCTAAAGCTAGGGGGAGTAAATTTTCAAATTTGAGTGTAATGGGAGCATTCCATGGATGCAGTCCATCGAGGAGCTCTTGGTGTGTTTTTGCATTTCGGCCTATATCCCAGAGCCGAGCGATATTCTGAAAAACCACAGCATTCTTTTTTCGACGAATATGGATGGAGTGCTTTACAGAATCTATCGGCATAGGGATGATTTCGGCGTAATTTTATTTGTGGTTAATATTATCAATTAACATCGCATCACCATAACTAAAGAAGCGATATTGGCTCTCGACGGCATGGTGATAGGCATTCAAAATATTATCTCGACTGGACAACGCTGACACTAACATCAGCAAGGTAGATTCAGGTAAATGGAAGTTGGTAATTAAACGATCGACTACTTTGAACTCATAACCTGGGTAGATAAAGATCTGTGTATCACCAGTCCAACCCTTGAGTTCGCCGCCATTGGCTTGAGCTGCACTTTCAGTCGCGCGAGTCGCTGTAGTACCGACAGCAATGACTTTATTGCCACGTGCTTTTGTTTCACGGATTAAAGCCATAGATTCTTCTGATACGTCACACCATTCGCTGTGCATGATGTGGTTTTCAATGTCATTGGTGCGCACGGGTAAGAATGTACCAGCACCCACATGCAAGGTAACAAAGGTTTTATTTACGCCTTTGTCTGCCAATTTTTTGAGTAGCGCTTCATCAAAATGTAAGCTTGCTGTTGGTGCTGCAACTGAAGCCAATTTGGTCGGATCGTTAAAAACAGTTTGGTAACGTTCGGTATCAATCGCTTCTGCTTCACGGTTAAAGTAAGGCGGAATCGGTAAAGCACCGTATAAATCTAAAACTTGTAAAATAGGCTGTGAAAATTCCACAACAAATAAGTTTTCATGACGGCCTTGAACGGTCACTTTAACTTCGTCTGGACCAATAAATAATTCCGCACCTTGTTTAGGCGTATTGCTGGCTTTAATGTGGCAATGTGCGGTTTTCGGGTCAAGAATACGTTCAACTAAGACTTCAACTGCACCACCAGTTGCTCGTTTGCCTTTTAAGCGGGCTTTCATCACTTTGGTATCGTTCAGTACCAATAAGTCACCTTCATTGAGCAAGTCTAAAATGTCAGTGAAATGATGGTCGTGATATTCGCCATTTAGATCGAGATGGAGCAGACGTGATGCACTACGTGTTTCGAGTGGATAGCGGGCAATGAGTTCGTCGGGGAGATTGAAGTTAAAGTCAGAAAGTTGCATGTTAAGAAATCTGAAAAGGGGATAATGAAATTTGGCTTAGTATAAGCTTTTTTGGGTTTTAACGCTGAAATTGATGGATTATCCATCTAAAAATTCTTATACGGTTTATTTTTAATCAAATGAGAACATCATGCGTTGACAAGTTTTTGAAACAGTTTATTATACGTTTCAACACCTTCCCGAGGTGGTGAAATTGGTAGACGCGGTGGATTCAAAATCCACTATCAGAGATGATGTGTCGGTTCGAGTCCGACCCTCGGGACCAAAATTCTAAAAGACCCCAAGCTTATTAAGACTTGGGGTTTTTTATTGTCTGAAGGAAATCAATGGTTTACGTGCACTTTGCGTGATATTTCATGCTTTTACATAGTGCCTTTTTAGTACCTTTTTGTGCTCTTGCCTTCAATAATAAACATCCATATAAACATCCAGAATACAAAGCTGGATGTCTAAAAGTATGGCGCGGTTAGTTAAGCCTTTAACTGTGACTCAAATTGAGTCTTCTCAACCCAATTCCAAAGACTATACATTATGCGATGGTGATGGTTTGTACCTTCGGATAAGGAAGTCTGGGACAAAGACGTGGATTTTCCAATACAAGAATAAGCAGGGATCTCGTGTAGTTGTTACGATTGGAAATTATCCTCAATGTAAATTAGCTTTTGCTCGTGAAAAAAGACGAGAGTATTTGACTCTTCAAGCTGAAGGCATTGATCCGAAGGAGTACTTGGAAAAGCTAGAGAGCACTCAAAGCAGAAACTACTCGCTAGAAAGCATCACTAGAACTTGGCTTGATTTGTATGCTGTTAAGAAGCCTTTAGATGAAGAAACCAAGAAAAAGAGATTGAGAAAATTTGAGAACCATCTATTTCCTCATATTGGTAATTTTCAGATCGAAGATGTTAAGCCAAAAGATCTTCGTATTACCTTAAACAAAATCTATGAGACCAGTGCTGATAATGCTCAGAGAATAAGGGCTGATCTAGTACTTATCTTTAGTTATGCCGTTCAGTATGGATACATTGAAGTAAACCATGCAAGAGAAATGGAGAGCCTGGATCTTACTGCACCTAAAAATCACAGACCAGCTTTACCTCTTCTTCGTCTCCCTGAGCTACTAGCACGAATCAAAGCTGACACAGGTGATGAAATGACAAAGCTTTGTTTGGAGTTAAGTTTACATATCTTCATACGTTCATCCGAACTAAGATTTGCAAGATGGGATGAAATCGATTTTAAGAAGAAGCAATGGATAATTCCTGCGAAGCGAAACCATGTCAATGGAGTTAAGCATTCTGATAGGGGAGCTAAAATGAGAGAACCTCATATTGTGCCACTTTCCGAACAGGCTTTAAGTTTATTGGTTAAAGTGAAGCAATTGAGTAGTAGTTCGGAGTTGGTTTTTCCAAGCTCATTTAAGAAAACGACATTCATCTGTGAAAACACCTTTAATACTGCTTTACGACGTATGGGCTACGATACACAAAAAGAGGTTTGCTTTCATGGCTTCAGAGCTATGGCTCGTTCGGCATTAGGTGAATGTGGGTTGTTCCAAAGAGATGCGATTGAAAAGCAGATGAGCCATCAAGAACGCAATGATGTGGTTGGTGCATATACACATGTTGCTGAGTATATGTTGGAACGAAAAAAAATGATGGATTGGTGGAGCCAATATCTAGAGGATATTGCAGTTAAAGGATTCGTTTCACCTTATAGCTATACTAATCCTGAAGTTATCCCTTTTGTGCGAAATATTGCATGAGCCGCGTTTATAGATAACTCAGTAGAGAGTATTGAAGTTTATCCTTTATTAAATTACATTTACTTAGGAGAGCCTGAGCGGTTGCCGCCGCCCAGACCATTAACTTAGTAAGCTGATTGCGAAATCAATACTAGGATAATGATAACGATGACTACTAGAACTCGCATCGTAAACCTCCAAGGTCAATTGGTAACATTGCAGTGTTACATTCATGATTGAACCAAGCATTAAAAAAGCCCCTTTAAGAAGGGGCTTTTTTAATGCACTAAGAAAATGAAACTATACAGTTGCTAATGCTTTGATCTTCTCAATTGGAATATCATTTAAGTATGACTTTTCCTTTAATGCATTCTGAAGGGCAGTAGCAAAATATTCTTGCTTGGTTTTACCTGTAAGTCTGCAAATGATCTCTAACATTCGATGATCTTCAGGTGAAACAATAAATGTAGATTTCGCTGGCTTTGCTCTTAATGGTGTATTGCTTGCAATGATTTCCATAGAGGCAGCAATAGTTGCTCGTATTATTTCATCTTCGTTACTTTGTATCATTTAATCAACGTCCTTGTTGATGGTTACTTGAGTCCTTATTCTAGTGGCATTGGAAATGTGATACCAAATTGGATATTGTCCTGTAAATCAACATGCTAAAACATTAAGTCATTGCAAAGATCCTGGGTATTTACAAGCTTGTTTTTCTCATCAAAAACTAAATGTAATTTGGGGTTCTTGAGTTTGGAATAGTTTTTCACACACATAACGCAATAGGCTTGTTCTGATAATTTTGTAGTAAGTTTATAGGCACTACTTTGATTCATACTTGAAGTACTCCACATTTTGCAAGCTGTATCTTGACCTAGCCATAAATGTAGAGTTCCCTTAATTTTTTGCAAAGTTACCACTGGATATTCACCAGTCATTGGACTCCAGTTTTTTAGATTTGTATAACCAAGCATGCTGTACTCCTGTATACGATCTATAGCCTCCCTTAGAGTGGGATAAGGCTTGCTATCGAGCCAATAACCATCATCCTGTTTAAGCAAAAGTCCATAAGAAGTTCCTGTTGGGATCACTTCCAACTGTGAAGAATAAATGGGGGTGTTTTTACTTTGCTGAGGTAGGTTGCTGATAGGAGGGACTATTTGTTGGGGTTGAGGTGTATGTTCATAGTATTTTTCGAGTAAGAGGTCGTATGCCATTATGGTAAGTAATTCTATTGGTTTTCCTATACGCTGAGACAAGTGTTCGAGAGCTATTAGATAAGCTTTTGGTGGTATTGGGAATTGTACTGGTCTAGTCATTGTTTACTCAACGGGATCGATTAATGGTGGGTGAAACTATGACAAAGAAGTTTTCATAATGGAAATAATTTAAATGAATCAGTGGTTTACGTACGTGCGTACGTACTTAAAGAGGCTTGATTTTCATGAGAAATCATAAAATATTGTCAGACATAATATGAGCACTCTCATAAAATCTTGTGCTCAAGTGAAGAATATTTTATTTAAGATTGAGATCGTTTAGGAACTGAATTGGTCTCAACCTGAGACCAATGATTGCTTTTGAGTTTGGCACCTCCGGTGCCTTATGTGACTCTTTCTTCAATTTAAAGATTGACGAGGGTTTCCTTGTAAAACCAGCATAGCCTATCAATCGCTCTCTAAAGTCTATTCATGTGGGAGTGAATAATCTCTAGTGCGTTTGATAGGTTGTCCTAAAGGTTAGTACTTCAGATTAGTTGCGAAACAGATTGTCTCGATGCCATTGTAAATATTCATTATGGCGAGGATCTATCTTGCTTAGCTTCATACTTGATGAGATACCTAGTTGATCTAATGTATCCTTGCTAAGTTTAGGGCTAATCATGATTGAGCCTGCACCATCGAAGCTGATCAGTCCCTTATCAAATGCTTTATCTAATGTAGGGGATAATAACAAACCATTAAATTGATCTAGTCGTTCCTTGTTGTTAGAGGCACTCCATGGCTTGATATGTGAAGCTATGAGTAAGTCGTTAATCGTGCAACCTGTTACAGCACAACCATTCCAATAATCACACAAAGCATTTCTGTAAGTACCTTGGCCAATACGAGCTTTGATTAAGGCATCTTTCTCTGTTTGGTTTTGAGCTTCATCTGATTCATCTAATGTAATGTTACTTATTGATGTTATTGGTTTTCCACATATAGTACTTAAGAACTCTTCAAGTTCAGGGGTATCATCAAATCCAAAGTCTAGCCCAAATCTTTCGGGCTTTTTCTTAGGAGTCGGTTTTGTGTACGGATTTAACTTTTTATTAAAGCTACGCATATTTGAGCAGAAATATTCTGACTGAATGGGATCAGCATGTACGCCTGAGATTTTAAGTAAATTAGTCCGCTTAGAGAAAAATGTGTCATGAATAACTAAAGGAAATCTATTGGTTTTTTTTACATAAATTGGATGATTAAGTTTAGGATGTGTGAATTCAATAACATAAGATTTTTCAAGGTTTCTAGTGAAATCTAATGTCTTTAAATGAGTCTGAATTTCAAGTGATGATATCATTATCTTTCCTTAGAGTGTTTTTGTAGTAGATGACACATTCCACACTTATCAATTACTAAGCTTGGAAAGGTGAATAACCAATCTTCATTGAATCTACATGTGTCAGGTAGCTATTAAATTGATTATGTACATCAGCATTAGGTTTGCAAGAAGAATTCTACTAGGCGTGAAAATTAGCCTAATGATGAAAATAAACCAATAAAAAACAGCCAGATGGATCAAGCCATCTGACTGTTTGTTTTGTGATGCAACCTAAGATTAGCTTTCACAAGCTAAGCCTTAGCTCGAAACTTGCAACACAACAACCGAAAAGGTTTAGTTAAGTTAGAGCTCGTTTGTAGGCGACGCAAGTATTTTATAGAGAATTTTCAATACAAAAGTTTTGAGAAAAATGCTCACATTACTACGAGGGTAGTGTCCTAACATTTGAACACCCCATACCCCCATCTACCCCCCCATACCTCTATTCAGAAAAGGATTCTTTAGGGTAGAAAACACAAGATGAATTGTTTTGGTTGATGTCCTATCTTCGACTTGTTTAACACAAGGTTGGACAGTCCACCTGCCACCCCCTTTACATATTAGGAAAGCCAATGTTAGACACATTGCTATGAATAGGTCTCAGTGTGATACCAATTATTGCTCTAACTATCTCAGGCTGAGACAGTTAGCATTCATTAGATATCAATGTGAGACACTTGAGATGAGCAACTGCACAATCCAATGCAATATCGGTTTATTTAACAACAAGTAGTTGATCCCATTGGAAGTAGTTCTGGGTCAGTCTATCGCGTGCCATATTCCATGTTCTATTAGGTAGCATACTTGCTCCAAGGCCCAGCTTCTTCTTCCCATATTTTGTATGAATGGCTTCGAGAGAATCCATCAAGCTATCACTTAATGCAATGGTTTTCATATCAGTGAAGATATCAAAGGAGTGGCTGCTCTTAGGCTCTAAGCATGTAAGGATAACGCCACACTTCTTGTATGCAATATCTTTGGTAAACAGTCCATCTATCATTGCAGTGGCGAGCTTAGAAAGCACTAAGACGTTATCTGTTGGTTCAGGTAATGGAAGTGATAAAGACTTATTGTAGAAGGGTTTTGATGTATCGAATGGATTAGATTGAACGAAACCAATTAGACAGCCACATAACAATCCGTCATCTCTTAAACGATGTACTGCATCTTGAACATAAAAGGTCATCGCTTCTTTAAGATCATCAATGTGATATACACGTTGTCCAAAGGAACGACTAGCTATGATCTGTTTCTTTGCTTCAGGTGTATGCTCTAATTCAATGCATGATAAGCCATGCAATTCTAGAATTGTTCTGTGCATTACTATTGAAAATTGGTCTTTGATCATGAGAGGGGAAGCCATAACAAAATCAAGTACAGAGTGAATGCCTAAGCTTTTCAGCTTCTTTGTATGCTTTCTACCAACTCCCCAAATTTCACTTACATCAATGCGGCTGTAGAGAGATTCAGTAGAGCAAGGGTCCATTGAAACTAGATTACATACACCATTAAGGTAAGCATTCTTCTTAGCAATATGGTTGGCTATCTTGGCTTCTGTTTTGGAGCGGCCTATACCAATGCAAGCGGGTAAACCAAGCCATTTAAGTAAGCGCTGTAGAATTTGTAAGGCATACTCTGTGAGGTCGTGGTTTGCAGCATAAGCTGTGAGATCGAGAAAGCATTCATCAATGGAGTAGATCTCTTGTTCTTGTGGCGTAACAAAATCAGAGAGTATCTTCATAAACCTGCGTGACATCTCTGCATAAAGTGCATAGTTGCTTGATAGCACTACGACTTGGTGCTTCTCTACGATGTCCTTAATTTGAAAGAGTGGGACACCCATTTTGATGCCCAAATCTTTAGCTTCTTGAGAACGTGCAACAGCACAACCATCATTGTTTGATAAGACAATAACAGGTCTTCCATTCAAGCTAGGTCTAAAGACTCTTTCACAACTGACATAGCAGTTATTGATGTCTACTAAAGCATAGATTCGATGTTTACGATTCATGTGATGAAACCAAAATGAAAAGGTTCTGTATTACTTATGCTTTTTGAATGACTTTAATACGAAGGTAACAACTCCCCACACAACTACTTCCTGCCCATCATGAAAATGGATGTTTGGATAATCTGGATTTTCAGCTTTAAGCCAACGGTTTTTTCCTTCTTCGATCATTAGCCGTTTGACAGTAAATTCATTATCAATCCATACGACTACGATGTCTTCGTGTTTAGCTTCTAGGCTACGATCTACTACAAGTTCATCATTAATGTCGATACCAGCACCTAGCATTGATTGCGAGGAAACAGTTACGACGAATGTTGCTGCTTCATTTTTGATGAGGTGCTCATTCATATCGAGCGTTTGTTCAATATAGTCTTGAGCAGGGGAAGGAAAGCCAGCAGAAACTTTTTCAGAAGCGAGCGGAATTCGCATAAATGTAGTTGGGTCAACCTGAGTAATGGATGCTACATCGTTAAAGATAGGTTTCTTGTTTTCAGCGAGGAAATGCTTTATTTCAATAACTTTAGATTCGGGTACTCGGATGACTTTAGTTGGTTCTTCATATAAGGCTTTGCGCCCTGATCCTTGTCGACTGCCACCATGATTACTAGTCATAAGACCCTCACTTGAAAAAGTTACATAATCAAATGTTAGATTATGTAGTTTGATTCATACAAGCTTGATCTGATGAGTGGTAGTTACCTTGGCATGTGTGATGAAGTGAATTCTTTAGGATTCATGAGCTTAAAAAATTGTGGAGCATCTTCAAAATTACAGTGAAGCCAGTCATCTCTAAGTTCATTTGGTATAACGATAATCGAGCGTTTTTCATCTTCTGGTTTATGGAAATGAGACATCAATGAGTGCTCTTCTGCATTGATGGTAAGCATGGACATGGAGCGTACCTGTTGCCCATTTAGGAGGATATTTTCATATATGGCTGCTACCATAAAAGGTAAGCCATCATCTCTGTATATGCCCCATCTTTGGGCTTTGCCATTGACATATTTAGGTTCATAAATTGTTTGAACTGGGATGAGTGCAAACTGACTTCGATACCAAGCATTCCTGAAAATTGGCTTTTCATGGACTGTCTCAGTACGAGCATTGTAAGTCATACGACCTATTTTCATGTCCTTGGCCCACTTTGGTATCAATCCAAACTTAACGGATCTCCATTCGATTCCTTCTTTACCTGCAAAGATGAGAGGGCTATCACTTAACGGGTAGAGGTCATCACTGAAAACCAAATTCATAGGTTCTGGTAGGTTAAGAAGCTTAGCTTGATTTGGTCTTATAGGGCGAAAATTAGCACACATGAAAACCCCCGTTTTGCTCATCCTAGAAGGCAATAGTTTCATTGAGTGTAATGCCGCACTCCGTGCGGTGAGAGTGAGTCTTTGAAGCTCATTCATTTATCGTTAAAGGAGTTGCCCGCATGGACATTTCAACAATTACAACAGTTACATTAACAGAAGCTGAAATTCAAGAAGCTGTTAAACAATACATTCAAAATAATGGTTTGGATTTAGAAAACAAGGACGTTGAATTTACAACTCAATTACCTAAGGAAATCCAGATTGTTGTGTCCAAATCTATTACCAAAGACAGCGCAAATCATGACTTAAAATCAACTGCTCAGCCAGGAATACCAAATGTGAATCAATTTGCATTAGAGCAAAAGCCATTAATTCAAAATAAGGATGCGAATTCAGAGCAACATGAAGTATCAACTCCAAGTCACCCTATAAAACGTCGCAATCTTTTCGCTATTGATGACGAAAGTGAATCCACTAATACACCTACACAAACCAGAAATTCATTTGAGGAAAGTAAATTAATGCCATCAAGACCTCCAAAAGGAATTTTTGCTTGAATTGAACATTCCTGATTTGAAGATGTAATTACCTAAATGAATCACCAATATAGTTGAAGTTAGAAAGTTAACGTGCGCTTCAAATTCTTTGGTGGAGTTTGTGTGATTTCATCTTCTTCGTCATCAAATTCAATTGGAGTGGTCATCATTCCTGCAGTTGGGAGGCTTAATTTCAGTGTTTCTAATTGTTCCACTGATTTAGAGTTACTTTGATTCTGAATCTTGCTTTCAACGGAGTGTAAATCCATTTTCAATTGATTCCAACGTAACTCTACAGAATCATAATGTGAGTATTCAGGGATGATGGCTTTAGGATTGATGAGTAGATAACCGCGCTTTATATCGCAAACTAACTGATGTTCCTTTAATTCAGACCTGCATTTTTTCAATCTATTCTTATCAGTTTCATTAAAATCATGAACAGCTAGATTTACGATATTTGTGCGTGAATCTCTCAATGAAACCAATTTCCAAAAAAATGCTAATGTTGTTGGTTTGAGTTGTAGGAAGATACTTGTAACATCAAGACCTTCTGGGAACTTTCTCTCTTTAATAGAATGATCATAAAAGGATGTATATCCTTTTCGACCAATACAAAAATACGGAGCAGTCCTGTATTGCTGGTTTTTTAGCTTGGTCATTTGTAGAGTTTCACCACCTTCAAGTGAAACTAAATCAGTTTTTAAAGTATCTGTGAGCTGGCTTGCATCAATTGACATTGTTTACCTCGGTATAGCACAACAGCATGGTAAGTACCTGTGACGCACTTATCTGGTATGTGAAAGTGCTTATTTAGATACAGAAAACTTACCTAAGTGTTTGATAATATTGTATGGATGAACGGCATAAGTATATATAGAGGACGAAAGAGTCTCTAATAAACTACCGTTTCAGAGAGCGAAGCTCCCGAACCATTACTATCTATATGCTATAAGGGTAATTCTCTAATCTATAGCATGCCTATAGTTTTGGGGAGAGTTTGGTGTGTTGGTGTACAGCTTTGAGATGAACTGACTATATGATGATCACTTGTGAGAGTTAAGTTGGTTCTATGGCCAACCTATATGATGTCTATGACCTTTCATCTACTTTCCCCATTAACCTTCGTCATAAGTACTGCGTACTTCTTCCTCGTTATGGGGACGTAGATGAAAGGCCTAAACTTCTTCCTAAGGAATGTTAATAGCATGGTCCCCATTACTCGGTTAAGTTTACAACCACCTTCAAGTCCATAGTGCGAAGCACGGAGGACGAAGGAGGAGGGTTGTAAACTTAAGCTAAGTGCATAACAGTAAAAAAGGATAATGTGATATGCGACAAATCATGTCTTTATCCTCTTACGTACGTACTCATTATTCGTTACTATTCAAAACCATAACAAAACACTAATTATGTAATCAGGATTCAACATGGCTCGTGCTCCAAAGCAAACCAAACAAGAACCTTTAGAAGTTGTACTGTGGAAAGCAGCAGACAAGCTTCGTAAGAACATTGATGCGGCAGAGTACAAGCATATTGCTCTTGGTTTGATCTTCTTAAAGTACATCTCTGATACCTTTGAAGTTCACTACAATCTTCTCGTACAAGGTGAGGGTGAATTTGAAGGAGCTGATCCAGAAGACCGTGATGAATACACTGCATACAACGTATTCTTTGTTCCTGAGAATGCACGTTGGTCATACCTATTAAACCAAGCAAAGCAACCGACCATTGGTAAGATTGTCGATGATGCAATGGAAGCCATTGAGAATGACAACCCTCAGTTGAAAGGTGTTCTACCTAAAGTCTATGCACGTCAGAATCTCGATCCTACGAGCCTAGGTGAGCTAATTGATCTGATTGGTAACATTGCTTTAGGCGATGCGAAATCTCGCTCTGCCGACGTGTTAGGGCATGTATTCGAGTACTTCCTTGGTGAGTTTGCTTTAGCTGAAGGTAAGCAGGGTGGGCAGTTCTACACGCCTAAATCTATTGTGAGCCTATTGGTCAATATGCTTGAACCATACAAAGGACGTGTATTCGATCCTTGCTGTGGTTCAGGCGGTATGTTCGTACAGTCTGAGAAGTTCGTAGAATCACATCAAGGCTTAGTCGATGACATCTCGATCTATGGGCAAGAGAGTAACCAAACCACTTGGCGACTCGCTAAGATGAACTTAGCCATTCGTGGCATTAACTCAGAGCATGTGAAATGGAACTCTGAGGGTTCATTTCTTAATGATGCGCACAAAGACCTGAAAGCGGACTATATCATTGCAAACCCACCATTCAACGTTTCTGATTGGAGTGGTGAACAGTTAGTTGGTGATGCTCGTTGGTCATTGGGTACACCACCTGCAGGTAATGCCAACTTCGCTTGGATGCAACATTTCTTGTATCACATGAGTCCTAAAGGTCAGGCAGGTGTAGTCCTTGCAAAAGGTGCATTAACCTCTAAGACAAGTGGTGAAGGTGAGATTCGCAAAGCCTTGGTAAACGATGCCAATGTCATTGACTGTATTGTGAATCTACCTGCCAAACTATTCCTGAATACACAGATTCCTGCTGCTTTATGGTTTATGCGTCGTGATCGTGTTGGTTCAACCAAGTACAAAGATCGTAGCAATGAGATTCTGTTCATTGATGCTCGTAACTTAGGGCATCTGATTAACCGAAGAACCAAAGTATTGTCTGATGAAGACATTAAGCTCATCACTGACACTTACCATAATTGGAGAAACCAAGATGGTGAATATGAAGATGTGGCGGGCTTCTGTGCATCTGTAACCTTGGATAAAGTGGCTGAGCTTGATTATGTACTCACCCCAGGTCGTTATGTTGGTTTAGCAGATGATGAAGATGAGTTCGACTTTAAGGAACGCTTTACAAGCCTGAAGGCTGAATTTGAGGCACAACTTGCTGAAGAAGCGAAGCTGAATCAAGCCATTGCTGAGAACTTGGCAAAGGTGATTGTATGAATGAGTGGCAGGTAGGGCGATTAGATAGCTTTTTCACTTTAAAGCGTGGTTATGATCTACCAAAGCAATCTCGAGTTTCGGGCAGTGTGCCTATCATTGCTTCTTCAGGTTTCACTGATTTTCATAATGAAGCAAAAGTAAATGAATCAGGTGTTGTGACTGGCCGATATGGAACGATTGGCTCAGTTTTTTTCAGTGAAGTACCATTTTGGCCATTAAACACAGCTCTTTATGTAAATGACTTTAAGAGTAATGATAAGAAATTCATCTACTACTTTTTGCAAACATTAGATTGGGAAAAGTTCAGTGACAAAAGTGCGGTGCCAGGAGTCAATCGTAATGATGTCCATCAAGAGGAAATATGCTTTCCGCCTCTCCCTGAACAAAAATCCATAGCCTCAGTCCTTTCATCATTAGATGACAAGATTGACTTACTGCATCGTCAGAACAATACCTTAGAAGCCATGGCTGAAACTCTGTTTCGTCAATGGTTTATTGAGGAAGCGAAAGAGGATTGGGCTCAAGGAAAAGTAGAAGACCTCTTTATCCTGCAAAGAGGGTATGACTTACCAAGCTCTAAACGAGTGAAAGGTGAGTTTCCTTTATATGCTGCTAGTGGGCTAAATGACACGATAAATGCTTATCAAGTGGAATATCCGACTGTAATCACTGGGCGAAGCGGTTCAATAGGTGGTGTATACATCTCATTAGAAAAGTCTTGGCCTTTGAATACTACTCTCTTTATCAAAGAGTTTAAGCTTGGCACTTTGGTTTTTAGCTACTTTTACTTGAAATATTTGGATCTCGAATCATTTAACTCAGGCTCAGCAGTACCTTCATTAAATCGTAATCATGTACATGGATTAGAGATACAGTTGCCACCTGTTCAATTGGTTCAAGAATACGAAGAGATTGCACAAGATTGGATGCTTAAAGTGAAAGCCAATAAATATCAAATCCAAACCCTAGAAAACCTAAGAGACACCTTTCTACCAAAGCTGATGAGCGGTGAAGTGAGAATTCAATACCAAACAGAAGACGTTGCATAACATTTAGGTGAAGTCATTTGATGGCTTCACCTTTTTTACATCCAGGGGTAAACATGAATAAGAAGCTGATAGGGGCAATCATAGCTCTAGTCGTCGTGATATGTGGCTATGTGTATGCAACACCATACCTTGCCATCAATAACATCAAGAAAGCAGCGCAGGCAGGTGACAGCGAAACTGTTTCGAAGTACATCGACTATCCAAGTGTTCGTCAGAGCTTCAAAGACCAAATGAATGCCATGATGATGAAAGAGATGGCAAACCAAAAAGATGATGGTTTTGCAGCACTAGGTGCAATGCTCGCATCTACAATGGTCGATAAGATGATTGATGGTTTGGTCACACCAGAAGGTATGACCTTGATGCTACAAGGTAAAGACTTAAAAGACTCAGCAGAGCATTCAATGGGTGGTCAAGATTCATCAAACCAAGAAAAAGAAGAACCTAAGCCAGAATATGAAGCGGGCTACACGTCCCTAAATGATTTTGAGGTGGTGATTAAAGATCAGAATCAATCCAAAGAAGTCAAAGTGCTCATGGTTCGTGATGGATTGAGTTGGAAGATTCACAAGATCACTGTGCCGATGGATTAAGTAGAAGAGAATTAAGGAGGGGGAAACAGAATGATAAAGCACTTGACTCAAATGGGATTTGGCTTGATTGCTGTAGTTGGCTTTGCTACCACTGTCCAAGCAGCACCAGCTAAATTCAATCATAGCGGTATACAAAAAGGTAAAGTCATAGAAACTTGTTATCACTCTCCTTGTTCAGTCGCCAAGTTTGTCTCTTACAAACAACTGAACAAGACAGCGACAGAATCCAAGATCCAAGTCACCTTGCTGGGTGGGAGCCGTGAGTGGGAAGCCAAGAAAATTGACTGGAACAGATCGCCACATAAAGTCACTGTGAATTGCTCATATAAACGACCAACAGTTCAGATCGGTTCACAAAAGACTCTGATTCCACTCAATGATGGTTTAGGTGTACCAGGTGTTCTAATGGTTGATGCTGAACTCTACCTCTCTGCTTGTCATAAGTTTGAGGGATCTATTGAGGATGCAGTACAGAAGTATGGCTATAACGTCTATGATGAGTAATCACGATAGCGCATAAGAGCATTTCATTTAAGTGAAGTCATTTATTGGTTTCACCTTTTTTTACATTCAGAGGGGGCATTATGGACGATCTTAAAATAGCAACGCACTTTATGGTGTCTGATGGCATATCCGAACAACATGCTCTTTATCTGATGGAAAGAGATAAAGGTAAGTATGTGGTATTTCTTTCCGAAGAAGATTCTCAAATCAGACTACAAATTTTAGAAGATTTTTTAGCGCCTTATGATAGCTATACCACATATCGTTACTTAGATAATAAGAGACTATATGATGACATCACAGTCCTGAATAGAGCCCTAACAGCCTTGGATAAACCAGAACATCTACCTCATTTTTGTAGTGGAGAAGAATTTGTCGAATGGTGCTTTGTGGGAGAACCTTTAGAAGGGAATTTGGTTGTGTCAGGAATCCATATTAAGGCATCAAGAGGATTGTATGACCATCATGGAATTTATCTTGGAAACTTCAATGGTACAGACTTAGTTGCCCATTATAGTGGTTTCTCCGAACCTCTTAAGAAAGGCGAAATCACTATTACATCGTTGGAGGAATTCCAAGGTGATGCAGACACTCTGTATCACATTCAATACTCTCCTGAAGTTGTTGCCTACTCCAAGTTTGAGATTGTGGATCGTGCACGAAGTAGGTTGGATGAAAATAGCTATAACCTGTTTACCAATAATTGTGAGCACTTTGCTGTTTGGTGCATTACAGGTGAACACAGAAGTGAGCAAGTTGAAAAAGTAAGAAAGCACGTGACGACAACAACAACTACAATTATTGGTTTACGCATGATGTATGCAGGTTGGGGAATGTATACAGCAACAACAGCCACAACTGCTGCATTAGGTATTGCAAGTGCAGCAGGAGTGAGTGGTATTGGACTTGGCACAGGAGCAGCAATTGGAGGAGCCAGTGCTGCTGGTTTAGTGGCAGTTACAGGTGGGACAGTTGCTACAGGTGGAGCTATAACAGCAGGCCTCATTGGTGGTGCAGTAGCTGCACCTATTCTTGCACCAATTGCAGCAGGTGCTGCGATAGGAGCAGGAGCAGTTGCATTGTGGTCATGGCTAAAAGACTAACGAAAGAATTAAGGGGGAAGTATTCAAGTGACTAAGATGACCGAATCAGACATTGAGCTGATGGCAATAGAGAAGCTTGAAGGGATGGGCTATACCTATGTGTATGGGCCAGATATTGAATCCAAGGGAAACAACCCTCTACGAAACTACAAACAGGTCATTTTAGAATCCAAAGTACAGAAAGCTTTGCAGCGTTTGAATCCACATCTAAGTGAGGACAAATGCATCGAGGCACTCAAGCAAATTACGAATCTATCCTCCCCTAATTTAGTCACCAATAACCAAGCATTTCACCGCTTGCTGACTGAAGGTGTAAACATCGAAGTCAGTAAGGATGGCAATACCCAAGGTGAATATGCTTGGCTTATTGATTTCAACAATCCAAGCAATAACGAATTTCTTGTCGTAAACCAAGTCACAATAAAGGAGGATCGTTGGACTAGACGACCTGACATGATTCTCTATGTGAATGGCTTACCTTTAGTGGTCATTGAGCTTAAGAATGCAGCAGATGAGAATGCCACTGTAGAAGGCGCATACAAGCAGATACAGACCTACCAAAGCCAAATTCCTAGTCTGTTTACCTACAACGCTTTCAACATCATCTCTGATGGCTTAGATGCGAAAGCAGGGACGGTATCAGCAGACCTGAGTCGCTATATGGCGTGGAAGACATCTAATGGTCAAACCAAAGCCAAGAAGACACAGGCACAGCTTGAAGTCTTACTACATGGTTTACTGAATCCAGTGACTTTACTGGACATGATTAGGCACTTCATTGTGTTTGAATCCAACAAACAAGAAGATACGAACGGCTTAATCACGATTAAGACCATCAAGAAGATGGCTGCATATCATCAGTACTATGCAGTGAATGCAGCAGTACTCTCGACTATTCGTGCGTCTGCAATGTCTTCGGACTCGAAGTCAGCAGAACTTGCGATGCAACATCAAGGCAGAAGTAAGCTCGAACTTGTACAGCAACAAGCAGTAGGTGACAAGAAAGCAGGTGTAGTTTGGCATACCCAAGGCTCGGGTAAGTCGCTGTCTATGGTGTTCTACACGGGTAAGATTGTCTTGGCTTTGGATAATCCAACAGTTGTTGTGATCACAGACCGTAATGACTTAGATGATCAACTCTTTGGAACCTTTGCTGCATCAAGCCAACTGTTAAGACAAACACCTAAGCAAGCGGATAGCCGAGAAGAACTTAAAGAGTTACTCAAGGTTGGTTCAGGTGGTGTGATCTTCACAACTATTCAGAAGTTCCAACCTGAAGATGGTGGCAGTGTCTACGAGCAACTCTCAGATCGAACCAACATTGTCGTCATGGCTGACGAAGCACATCGTTCACAGTATGGCTTCAATGCCAAAGAGGTAGATGTCAAAGATGATAATGGCAAAGTGGTAGGTAAACGTACTGTATATGGTTTTGCAAAGTACATGCGTGATGCTTTACCGAATGCTACATACCTTGGTTTCACAGGAACTCCTATTGAGAAGACTGATGTAAACACACCGGCAGTCTTTGGTAACTATGTGGACATCTATGACATCTCTCAAGCAGTTGAAGATGGTGCCACTGTTCGTATCTTCTATGAAAGCAGACTCGCTAAGATTGCGATAAGTGATGAAGGTAAGGAACTCATCGAAGACTTCGACGAACAATTCAGTGAAGACGACTTAAACCAAACACAAAAAGAGCGTGCGAAGTGGGCGAGAGTTGAAGGACTGATCGGCAGTAAAGAACGTATCAAAGCCATCGCTAAAGATATCGTAGAACACTTCGAGCAACGTCTTGTTGCTAATGCAAACCAAGGTAAAGGCATGATTGTCAGCATGTCTCGTCGCATTGCTGTGGACCTCTACAACGAGATTGTAGCGATCAAACCAGAATGGCATAGTGATGACTTGCACGATGGTGTAATCAAGGTCGTGATGACCTCATCTGCTTCGGATGGTGAAGAAATTGCCAAGCACCATACGACCAAGCAGCAACGCCAAATCCTGGCTAATCGTATGAAGGACAACGATGACAAACTGAAGCTCGTCATTGTGCGTGATATGTGGCTGACTGGTTTCGATGCACCGAGTATGCATACGCTCTACATCGACAAACCAATGAAAGGTCATAACCTCATGCAAGCGATTGCACGAGTGAACCGTGTCTATAAGGACAAGATTGGTGGACTTGTTGTTGATTACCTTGGTATTGCATCTGATCTGAAAGAAGCCCTCTCATTCTATTCTGAAGCAGGTGGTAAAGGTGATCCAGCCTTAGTGCAGGATGAAGCTGCAACCATTCTTCAAGAGAAGCTCGAAGTGATTGATGGCATCATGCATGGCTTCAATTATCAAGAATACTTCACAGCGAATACCTCTCGTAAGCTCAACATTATCCTAGAAGCAGAAGAGCACATCTTAGGTGTAGACCAAGGTGAAGGTAAGACTCGCTTCCTGACAGCAGTCGCTGCAATGTCACAAGCATTTGCTTTAGCTGTACCTCATCCACATGCAATGGAAGCAGCCCCTGTTGTTGCATTCTTCCAAGCAGTGAAAGCACGACTTGCCAAGTTCAGTGATGGTTCAGGCAAAATCTCAGGTATGAGTAATGCTGAGCTTGAAGCCAAGGTGAAACAAACCATTGACCAGGCTCTTGTTACTGAACAGGTGGTGGACATCTTTGATGCAGCAGGAATCCAGAAGCCAGACATCTCCATTCTCTCCGATGAGTTCATGCAGGAGATGAAAGGCTATCAACACAAGAACATTGCGCTTGAGACATTGAAGAAGCTCCTTGGTGATGAAATCAAGGTTCGTGAGCAACGTAGTGTTACTCAGGGTAAGAAGCTCATGGATATGCTGAGTTCTGCAATTAAAGGTTATCAGAACAAGGTGCTGACAGCAGCCCAAGTAATTGATGAACTCATTAAGTTGGCAAAGGCAATCCAGGAGTCAGATAAGCTCGCAGAAGAACTCAACCTGACTGAATACGAATATGCTTTCTACTCTGCAGTTGCAGACAACGACAGTGCTCGAGAGTTGATGCAGAAGGATATTCTCAGAGAACTTGCAGTGGTACTCACAGAATCAATTCGAAAGAATGTTACTTTGGATTGGACTGTAAAAGAGTCAGCAAGAGCTAAGTTGAGAGTTGTAGTGAAGCGATTGCTTAAGCGTTATGGTTATCCACCTGATATGGCTTTGCTTGCAACAGAGACAGTACTTGAACAAGCAGAGCAATTGGCTGATGAATTGGCTAATTCAGACCAAACAACTGCTGCATGATACTGTTTGGTTATTATGCGGACATTTGAATCATTATTGGTAATAGACATCCATGAAGACATCCAAGGTGGGGTGTTAATTTGATAAGTTAATGTAAATCAATAAGATGATGTGTCGGTTCGAGTCCGACCCTCGGGACCAAAATTCTAAAAGACCCCAAGCTTATTAAGACTTGGGGTTTTTTATGTCTAAAAGTAATGAATTATATAAAATTCCTAGAAAATTTCCAATGATTTCACTAGCCACGTTTCAGGTGGTCACTTCGTAAAATGAGTACCTGAATTTTGTTTGGGTACTCATGGTGGAATCAGATGCTAAGCTTAAATTATTAGATCAATACAATAATCAAATGTGATTGATCGGGTGTCTTATAGGGCTTGTAGTATTTAAAAGATTTATTAACTATCTAAAGCTACTTTGATGACATCTGCAATTGTCTCAGTGTTGACACCTCTTTTTCGAGCATTCTCAGAGTGGAACCAAGTTGCTAAGTCTTTATTGCCTTTAGATGCATTGCAGCCAACACAGCACAATGCAATATTGGTTAAGGTTGTAATTCTTATATCGTTGATAATGTGTTCCCAAGACTTCTTGTTGGCTCTTTCAGTGCCAAACTTTTTGCCGCAATATACACAGCACAGGTCTCGCTCCGAGACCGCATCCTCTATGTGCTTTGGTATTCCCCATGAATTTGCCATTTTAGGTTTTCCTTATTTTAGGGCTGTAGTTGAATGAAAAATCCTAACCTTTGATAAATCACATTCATAAAATTTAGATCTAAGCATTAAATGAAAGAGTTGTCATAACACTATATAAATGAGGGTATAAAAAAACCAGCGCTTTCGCGCTGGTTTTTTACATCCCTAACTTGCATTAGTTCAGCATCAACTTATTGAGCAGCCTCAAGAGCAGCATTTAAAGTTGCGCTTGGACGCATTACAGCATTTACTTTTGCTGTATCTACAGCGTAGTAACCACCGATGTCCGCGGCTTTACCTTGAACTTCAGCAAGTTCTGCAACGATTTTTTCTTCGTTTTCAGCAAGTGCTTGAGCAAGAGGAGCGAATTTCGCTTTAAGCTCTGCATCTTCGTCTTGCGCAGCAAGTTCTTCAGCCCAGTATTTAGCAAGGTAGAAGTGGCTGCCACGGTTGTCAAGTTCGCCAGTACGACGTGATGGAGACTTGTCATTGTCAAGCAATTTACCAGTCGCAGCATCAAGTGTATTTGCAAGAAGTTTAGCTTTCGCGTTGTCTTCTTTGATGCCCATTTCTTCAAGAGAAACAGCAAGTGCCAAGAACTCACCTAAAGAATCCCAACGTAAGTGGTTTTCTTCTACAAGTTGTTGTACGTGTTTAGGCGCAGAACCACCCGCACCAGTTTCGTACATGCCGCCACCAGCCATTAGAGGCACGATAGAAAGCATTTTCGCAGAAGTACCCAATTCCATAATCGGGAACAAGTCTGTTAGGTAGTCACGTAGGATGTTACCAGTTACAGAAATTGTATCTAGGCCACGAGCAACACGTTCAAGTGTATAACGCATAGCACGTACTTGAGACATGATTTGAATGTCTAAACCAGTAGTGTCGTGCTCTTTCAAGTAAGTTTGAACTTTCTTGATGAGTTCGTTTTCGTGTGGACGGTACGGGTCAAGCCAGAAGATCGCAGGCATGCCTGAGTTGCGTG
Organism: Acinetobacter sp. YH12231; assembly: GCF_013417755.1. NCBI lineage: Bacteria > Pseudomonadati > Pseudomonadota > Gammaproteobacteria > Moraxellales > Moraxellaceae > Acinetobacter > Acinetobacter sp. YH12231. Next base: position 40,796 of record NZ_VPDJ01000014.1, on the reverse strand, counting down.
CACGAGTCACAGCAAGTTTCACCCAGTCACGGATCGGAGCGTCTTTCACTTGGCACATACGCCAGATATCGCCTTCTTCCACGTTTTGTGACATCAACACTTCACCAGTTTCTAGGTCGGTGATGTTTGCAACACCCGCTTCAGCGATTTCGAAAGTTTTGTCGTGTGAGCCGTATTCTTCAGCTTTTTGCGCCATCAAACCAACGTTAGGTACAGTACCCATAGTGCGTGGGTCAAAGTTACCATTCCATTTACAGAAATTGATCATTTCTTGGTAGATACGCGCGAAAGTAGATTCAGGCATTACAGCTTTACAGTCGTACTGTTTGCCGTCAGCACCCCACATTTTACCGCCACCACGGATCATTGCGGGCATAGATGCATCTACAATTACGTCATTAGGTGAGTGGAAGTTAGTGATGCCTTTTGCAGAATCAACCATTGCAAGTGCAGGACGGTGTTCTTGGCAAGCATGTAAGTCAGCAATGATTTCTTCACGAAGAGAAGTCGGAAGAGTTTCAATTTTTTCGTAAAGACCAGACATACCGTTGTTGATGTTAATACCTAACTCATCAAACAATTTGCCGTGTTTTTCGAATGCTTCTTTGTAGTAAATCTTCACACAGTGACCGAAAACGATTGGGTGAGACACCTTCATCATGGTCGCTTTTACGTGTAGAGAGAACAAAATGCCTGCTTCTTTACAATCATCTAATTCTTTTTCATAGAAGTCGCAAAGTGCTTTTTTGCTCATGAACATTGAGTCGATGATTTCGCCGTCTTGAAGCGCAACTTTAGGCTTAAGAACAATAGTTTCACCAGACTTAGTGATCAATTCCATTTTTACATTGCGAGCGCGGTCTAAAGTCATAGACTTTTCGCCGTGGTAGAAGTCACCTTCGTCCATGTGAGAAACGTGAGTTTGTGACCACTGTTTCCATTCGCTCATAGAGTGCGGATGTTTCTTCGCGTAATTTTTTACTGCAGTAGGCGCACGACGGTCAGAGTTACCTTCACGAAGTACAGGATTTACAGCAGAACCTAGGCATTTGCTATAACGTGCCTTGATTTCTTTTTCTTCCTCAGTCGCTGGGTTTTCTGGATAGTTCGGAATTGCAAAACCTTTAGACTGTAATTCTTTAATGCAAGCAGTTAATTGGCCAACTGAAGCACTGATGTTCGGAAGTTTGATAATGTTTGTGCTTGGATCTTGGGTTAATTGTCCAAGCTCTGCCAAGTTATTTGGCACCTTTTGTTCTTCGCTTAGGTAGTCTGAAAATTCAGCGAGTACACGTGCTGCAACTGAGATATCGCGTTTAACGATTTCAACGCCAGCAGGTTTAGTAAAGGTTTCAATGATCGGCAGCAGAGAGTAAGTCGCCAATAATGGCGCCTCGTCGGTCAGTGTGTAGATGATAGTTGACTTTCCACCAGCCATATATAGCCCCTTGCTTTAGATTGTGTCTTTGAGGTCCGAGCTTGTGGCTCGCCTCTATGAACCGATTTGCTTAAATAAAACTATGAAAGTATCGGGGTTCATTGCTTTTCAGTCAACGCAAGATCCTGTGATGTGGTCATTTCGTAGAAAAATGATACAAAAGAAGTGCAGTTTGACGCCCAATTTTAGCGCAAAACCGAGAAGGGAAATATTGAAAGCTTGTTATTCATAGCTTAAAGCTATTGAACAATTAAATTTATATCATTTTTTTGGGGCTGATCTGTTCTTTATGGCTCGTTCGAGTTTTAGTTGTAAAGTAAAGCGTTTGATAGGTCAAACCGAATGCCTTAACTTTTAGGTGTAGATTTGGTGCGGAAGTTCGAAAATTAGTCAGGATTGGGGACTTTATTAAAGAACGACGTGAGTTTGATGCTACGTTTGACTTTGAAGGCTCGCGGAATGCTTATGCGATAACTTATATATCTGATGAATAAGGCATGGCACTTTTTCAGCTTCAGTCATTTGGGTGAATGAGTTCATGTGCAGTAGAAGCATGAAACGAATCTTTAGCTCAGTTTAATAAAGTAAAAGCAAGCAAGTATGGTTTAATGCTCAAATGACACACATAACTGATAAAAACTAATAAATTAGTCTAATAGAAAAACTTAAAAATAGATTCATTTAGTGTAGCTGACTGAAACGAGCATCCTGATGAGCAATCTGGTCATAGAATAGTCATAAAACTCACTATTTTTTGTGATGGAGTTAAAGAAAATTAAACCCAGTTTTTTAGGTCTTATGTAAGTGAATGTTTCTTTTGGTCATGTTTTTAGTTTGAATAAAACGCGAAAAGTACGATTTAAAATAAACAGTTAATAAAATTTAAATTAATTTAAGTTTCTAATTTTATTGTTTTAATTTTTGTTTTACCTTTAATGTTATGTTCTTTATAGATATTTTTATTTTCTAATTGGATGAAAGTTCGATTAAATAGCGCATTCGTAAATGATGTTTGTTTTTTTGTTGGGTTTTGTTATTGAGTGTTTGGGCTATTTTTGCTATTAATCTTGAACAGAACAGTTGGTTTTTATCTTTAAGATAAACCCTGAGGAGAGCAACGGGATGGCTTTACGTTTACTGGATATTGGTACACAAACCGAATTATTAACTGCCTGTCGTTTGTCTTTATTGATGGGGGTTTATACGGACGACAACCGCATTGCAGAATTTTTAAAGTTTGCGCGTGGTATTGTGCAAGTCGATAATGCTGTCCTCGCATTTAAAAATGAACCTTATATATGGTATGCGTCAGAGCACATATTTAAGGCATTTATGGCCGAAGCTGATGATGATCGTCTAGATCAGTTTTTTGCTGAACATTCTCGTATAGACCGAGACGCTGAAAATTACCAAGCTTATTCCGACTATATGCAGGAACTGGGTTTAGGGCATCAGCGTCTAGTCGCTTTCGATTTAAAATATGATCAAGACTCTATCGGTAAAGTTATTTTATTCGATGATCAAGTCACTGCATTTGAAGCCAAACAATTAAAGATCGTTGAAGAATTTGTACAAAGTCTAGTCAATATTATTCAGCTTCGCGTTGAAAATGCTGAATTAAAAGAAGCCTATGAACAGCAGTCGGCACTGAATTTTAGTAAGACTAAATTTTTCCAAATTATTGCGCATGATTTAAGAGCACCTTTTCATGGTTTATTGGGCTTTTCTGAAGTTTTGGCGCAGGAACGCAATACCTTAGATGATTCGAGTGTGCAAAATATTGCAGACTATTTATATGACACCACACAGTCGACGTATAACCTCTTAGAAAGCTTATTAAACTGGGCTATGGCAGAAGGTGGTCGCTTTGTTTATCACCCGATTAATTTTGATTTACATCAGTCTGCAAAAATCGTAAGTGATGTCTTAAATAGCTTGGCTGTGAAGAAAAATATTCGACTGATCAATGCCGTGCCTGAAGGCATAAAAGTTAATGCAGATATCAATATGATCACATCAGTGATGCAAAACTTGGTGTCAAACGCATTGAAATTTACCCATACCGATGGTAGAGGTGTGGTGACGATTTCAGCCGATCGAGATGGAGAACGGGTTGTATTCACTATTCAAGATACTGGATTGGGGATGACCCAAGCTCAGATTGATGATTTATTTCAGCAAAAACTGACGGTTAGTATTAAAGGTACGGCAGGAGAACGTGGTACGGGGTTGGGTTTAGTCCTTTGTAAACGTTTTGTGGACTTAAATCAGGGTGAAATTGTGGTGAATTCGAAAGAAGGTGAAGGCACACAATTTAAAGTCTGGTTGCCACAGGCGACAAGTCTGCATCAAACCTTAAGTACTGAGAGTAGCAGCGTACAGAAAGATGCGACCTTAAGCGAGCTTTAAAGCGCGTCTATTGGTATAAAAGCCTAAAAATACTTTTCCCTAAGCGTTATCAACTGTTATAACTAGAAAAAAATCACGCTAGGGTTTGTGAAATGAATGCGGAGCAATTGCAGAAAACATTACGTGCCAGTCAATATGCTGAACAGGTGCTCGGAATCCATCAGGCCAGTTTAGAACAAGACTATGCAATTGATCAGTTTCAAACCTCGCTCAGTACAGCACAAATTCAACATTTTGTCGCAAGCAGCCTCGCTGATATCCAAGATGAAAATAGCTGGATGCGTGTAATTCGTGTGCTGCGCGCACGCCTCATGTTCCGTTGGATTTGGCAAGATGCCAATCAACTCACCGATGTCGTCACCTTAACTCGAGAGCTTTCAGACTTTGCCGATGCGTCCATCTGTGCGGCAAAAGATTTTGCACTAAAGCCGTTGATTGCGAAATATGGCGAACCGCTAGGCTATAAGGGGAAAGTTCAAGACCTGATTGTGGTTGCCATGGGAAAACTTGGTGCACAGGAACTTAATCTTTCAAGTGATATTGATCTTATTTTTGCCTTTGATGAACAGGGCGAAACCAATGGTCGAAAATGTATCGATGTACAGCAGTTCTGTATTTTGTGGGGACAAAAATTAATTTACCTGCTTGACCATATTACGGCAGACGGCTTTGTCTTCCGTGTAGATATGCGCCTTCGCCCATGGGGTGATGGTTCTGCCTTGGCAATCAGTCATGCGGCATTAGAAAAATACTTAAGCCAGCATGGCCGAGAATGGGAACGCTATGCCTGGATTAAGGCACGTATCGTCACGGGCGGTAAAGAAGGCGCAGAGTTACTAGAAATGACCCGACCATTCGTCTTCCGCAAATATGTCGATTACACCGCTTTCGAAGCTATGCGTGACATGAAAGCCATGATCGAACGTGAAGTGCTACGTCGTAATATCGAAGATGATATTAAACTCGGTGCAGGCGGAATTCGTGAAGTTGAGTTTATTGTTCAAGTCTTTCAGCTCATCTATGGCGGTTCAAAACTCGAGTTGCAAGACCGTCAATGTTTAGTGAGTCTGCATCATTTAGGTGAAGTTGGATTATTAGAAAATACCGCGGTTGCTGATTTAGAAGATGCGTATTTATTTTTACGTCGTATTGAACATGCGATACAAGCGCTCAATGATCAGCAAACCCAATCGTTGCCACATGAGCCTGAACCCCGCCAACGTATTTTAGATACTTTAGGTTTTGCATCTTGGGATGACTTTTTGCATGTACTCAATCAGAAGCGTGCCAAAGTCATTTACCAATTTGAGCATCTTATTAAAGAAAAAGAACCCGATCCGTTATTGGAAAGTTTTAGTCATTTAGAAGCCCAGTTGAACGATGTTCTAGATGATGATGCCAAAAATTTAATTCACGAATTTTGGTATGGGCATGCGCTGAAAAAATTACCTGCCAAAGCTGTACAGCGCTTAAAAACCTTTTGGCCACATCTCATTGAGGCGATATTACAGTCAGATAAACCTCAGGTAGCCTTACTACGTCTCATGCCTTTGGTGGAGTCGGTGCTGCGCCGTACGGTCTATTTGGTGATGCTGATTGAGAGCAAAGGAGCATTACAACGATTAGTGAAAATGGCAACAGTGAGTCCTTGGATCTGCGAAGAATTGACGCATTATCCCGTGCTGTTGGACGAGTTTTTGTCGATGGATTTTGAGCTGCCAAAGCGTAAAGATTTAGAAGACTCTCTACGTCAACAACTGCTTCGAATTGAAATTGATCAAGTTGAAGATCAGATGCGTGTTCTTCGATTATTTAAAAAATCCAATGTCTTAGCAGTAGCTGCTAGTGATGTTTTGGCCGAAAGCCCGTTGATGAAAGTATCGGATGCATTGACCGATATTGCTGAAGTGTCGGTGAATGCAACCTTGCATTTGGCATATCAAATTGTTGCCAAAAAACATGGCTATCCAATTGATGCAGAAGGGCAGCGTTGTTCGATTGATCACACGGCTTTTGCGGTGATTGGTTATGGCAAGGTGGGTGGCATTGAGCTAGGTTATGGTTCGGACTTGGATTTGGTGTTTATTCACTATATGGATGAACAAGCGGATACCGATGGACAGAAACCAATTAGTGGCTTTGAATTTGCCATGCGGGTTGCACAAAAATTTATGTCCTTAATGACCACGCAAACCCTAGATGGTCGAGTGTATGAGGTGGATACACGTTTACGACCTTCGGGAGAGGCGGGATTATTGGTGACCAGCTTAAAAGCTTTTGAGCAATATCAACAAAAGAATGCTTGGGTTTGGGAGCATCAAGCTTTGGTACGTGCCAGAACCATTGCAGGTGAGCACAGTTTACGGATTGAAATTGAAAACTTGCGCTGCAATATTTTGACTCAGCCACGAGATGAGAACAATGTTCGTGCAGAAGTGCTAAAAATGCGACAAAAAATGAAAGACCATCTAGGTTCTTCTAAAGAGCAGCAAAAAGATGGAATTTTTCATTTAAAACAAGATGCAGGTGGTATCGTTGACATCGAATTTATGGCACAGTATGCAGTATTAGCATGGAGTGGGTCGAATCCCGATCTCGCCCATTACTCTGACAACGTACGAATCCTTGAGGATGCCGCAAGAACGGATTGCTTATCCAGCGCCGATGCGACAGCATTGATTCAAGCTTATCTCCGTGAACGAGCCGAGAGCCACCGTTTAGCACTTGCGAATCAATCCATGCAAGTTTCAGCTGACGATTGGCACGATACCCGAGTGGTCGTTTGCAAGCTATGGCAAAGATTAATTGATCCAACTGCAACGTTTGCATTGGATAAAAATGACTGTGTATAAAAATTTGGAGTGTGTGCCATGAACTTGGCTGATCGTGATGGTTTTATTTGGCAAGATGGACAATTGGTTGATTGGCGTGAGGCGAAAACTCACGTATTAACACATACATTGCATTACAGCATGGGTGTGTTTGAAGGCGTCCGTGCTTATGAAACTCCGAATGGAACGGCTATTTTCCGTTTAAAAGAACACACTAAGCGTTTATTAAATTCTGCAAAAATTTATCAAATGAAAGTCCCATTTGATCATGCAGCATTAGAACAAGCTCAAATTGATGTGGTTCGTGAAAACAAATTGGCTTCTTGCTACCTACGTCCAATTATTTTTATTGGTTCAGAAAAATTAGGTATTGCAGCAACTGACAATACAATTCATGCCGTTGTTGCTGCATGGAGCTGGGGTGCTTACCTTGGTGATGAAGCGATGGCGAAGGGTATTCGTGTTAAAACGTCTTCATTTACGCACCATCATCCAAACGTGACCATGTGTAAAGCAAAAGCATCTGGTAACTATACTTTGTCAATTCTTGCCCACCAAGAAGTGGCACATGCTGGCTATGACGAAGCAATGTTACTCGACCCACAAGGTTATGTATGTCAAGGTTCAGGCGAAAACGTATTCTTAGTTCGTGATGGCGTGATTCATACTCCTGACATCGCGGGTGGTGCACTTGATGGTATTACCCGTCAAACCATTATTACGATTGCGAAAGACCTTGGTTTTGAAGTGGTTGAACGTCGTATTACACGTGACGAATTCTATATCGCTGATGAAGCATTCTTCACAGGTACTGCTGCTGAAGTGACGCCAATCCGTGAATATGATGACCGTCAAATTGGTGAAGGTTGTCGTGGTCCAATCACTGAGCAAATCCAAACTGCATTCTTTAATGCGGTTCAGGGTAAAGACCCTAAATATGCGCACTGGTTAACTTACGTAAAATAAGCTGATCGGTTAAGATGAAAAGGCGAAACTAAGTTTCGCCTTTTTTATTGGCTTGAAGATATTGAATTTTTTTGGAACGAGACTATGCATATTGTTTATGTCAGTGATGGTAAAGCAGGACATCGCTCACAGGCTCTAGGTTTATTTAAGGCCATGCAGCGCCAATCTCAGGAAGCAGTCACATTTCAAGAAATTTCAATTGATGATTTGCCTATAGCGACACTTATTTCTGCACTGTTTAGCCATCAAGTTCATGCCGTAGAACACGAGCCAACCTATATTTTTGGCGTCGGCAGCCATACACATTTTAGGGTATGGCTGTTGGGCAAAGTGTATAACAAAGCCAAAACCATTATTTTAATGAAGCCAAGCTTGCCGTTTGCATGGTTTGATTATGCTGTGATTCCACAGCACGATGGTATTCAGGCATCTAATAAAGTACTAACCACACAAGGTGCGTTAAATCCTATTGTAAATGAAGAGCGGCATCAGCATGGTCGAATCTTGATCGCTTTGGGGGGCTCGTCAAAACGCCATCAGTGGAATGCGGCTAAAGTACTCCAAGCGATTGAACAAATAGTCGAGCAGAATCCAAATTCACAAATCATTTTGACCACTTCACGGCGCACACCAAAAGCGTTTTTAGTAGAATTAAAACAGTTAAAGAATATTGAAAAAGTACAGATTTTCCCAGTTGAAGTCACTCCGCAAGGTTGGATTTTTGAAGAAATGCAAAAAGCCGAAGCGGTTTGGGTAACTGAAGATAGTGTTTCAATGATTTACGAGGCTCTCACCGCGGGTTGTAAAGTCGGGGTGATAGAAGTGGATCGACTCAGACATGATCGAATTACAACATCTGTCGATCACCTTTTTCATCAACAGTATATTACTCATTTTACTGCCTTGTCTAAGTTAGCTCAACCACAATATTTTGCTGAAGCAACTCGAGTTGCAGTTGAAATATTCAAATAATGAACAGATTCTTTAATATAAACATCTAGATAAATTAAGATACTAAAATGCAGTGACTAACGCTTACGCTTTTTTTGAACAATATCAATAAAATAAATGATGGAAAAAAAGCCGTAACTTAAGTACAGTGGCGTTCAAAATTTGTATCTAAGGAAAATAGCAGCAAGTCCTGATACAAGAACATTATCGGAGATAGGAATGAGATTGCTTCTACATAAAAAGAGTGTAATTCACTTTTTTTATACATTTTTTTTAGTGCTTTTTTTGGGGGGGGGCAGAATACTTTTTAACAAAGAATGGCGTAGTAAGTATTGAGTTCTCAAAATATGTTGAAAGTTACATATTAGTTTTCATTTTATTTTATCTCAGTTTATTATCTGGGTATAAAACTTTTTCCTTAATTGTAACTAACTTTATTATTTACATTATTGGTTCCAATATTGTTTTTTTGACCTATTTTGGCCGTTTATTAATGCCTTATGATATTAGTCAATTTTTTTATGAATTTGCCGATATTATGGGAGGATTGTCTGGTGGAATAAAAATTTTCCTTATTCCGCTGTGTCTATATTTACTGCTGATTGTTTTAAATACTATTTATATTTTGAAATATGTAAACAATAAAGAAGCAGGATATAAAAAATACCTCTTTTTTATGGTTGCCGTATTAGGTTTAATGGGACTTATGGTTCCAGCCTTAAAGGGAAAAGTCTTTGAAAATAATCTACATTACCCAGTTGTGAGAAATACCATTAATTGTATTTCCAACTTTTTAATTGGAAGCAGTAAATCTTTATTTTCAGAACCTGAAGCTAAAAAAGTATATTCAAAATACAGTGTTGAAAATATTGATACAGTGCAAGACTTTAATGTGATTGTGGTCGTTGGTGAAAGTACTGCATTTAAACATTTGGGCTTATATGGTTATGAAAGGCAAACCACCCCATTTTTGAGCTCACTTAATGGGCAATCAGGATTTAAATATTTTTATGGCATCAGTCGAGGTTTTTCTACACGTATTGGTGTTCCACTTTTGCTTAATGTTATTTATGAACCAGATAATGCTGAGCAGTTATTATCCATGCAAACAAATTTATTTACGCTTGCTAAAGAGACTGGCCGCAATACCTTATATCTATCTAATCAAAAATCTGGCGTTCTCGCATCTTTAGTAAACATGAAAGATATTAATCAATTTCATGATGTTTTCTCTAAAGAAATGCCAGAGAATACAACTGATATGCGATTAATAGAGTTGATGGAAAAGAAGAAAGAGGCTTTAGCGAAAACGCCATATTTTATGGTTCTGCACCAGCGTAATAGTCATTTTGCATATGAAGAAAACTACCCGCAGGCTTATAATTTTTATACAGGCAATAAAGATGAGTTTTCAAAATTAGTTGATACTTATGATAACTCAATGCATTTTCAAGATGATTTTTTTAAAGCCTTGAGAGCCTCAGCTCAAAGAGTGAGTTCTAAGCCAACGCTTATTTTCTATACATCAGATCATGGTGAGTTATTTGGTGAGAATAGTTTATGGGGGCATGGAACTCCAATTTTGCAGTCCGCTGCTGTGCCAATTCTGATGTTTGGGGTCAATGGTGCTGAAAAATGGGTAGATGATCTTCAATATTCAAATTGTTATATGACAAATTATGAATTGGGTAAAATTGTTGCTGCTTCATTTGGACGTAAAATTATTAATCCAAATGAAAATAACGATCAAATTTTTATTAATATTAATTTACCGCTGGATAGCTCTAGTAAATTTACAGAAGTAAACGCTAAAGAAGCCAAAGCCTTATGTTCACAATAAGGCAGCACTCAATTTAAAAGGGACTTAAAAACTGATTTCTATTCAATATAGAATTCAGTTTTTTAATGGAATTTTAAATACACAATACGGCTCGCTCAATTTGAGAACTTTTCTTTTCTTATGAAGAGGACTGTGGCACTATTTGGAAAGGAACTTTGGTTTGGTCCATATTGTGATTTATATTTGTATTTTTACACTCATGATTTTACTCGCGTGGAGTTATAAATATGCTTGGTGGAAGCCCGCTGTAGATTGGAAAAGACCGCGTATTTTAATGTATCACATGGTGTCTGAGCATATCGATGGTGCAAAATTTAATAAGTTGCGGGTTAAACCTGAAGAGTTTGAGAAGCAAGTGGCTTGGATGAAAGCTGAGGGTTTTCATTTTGTCACAATGCATGAGTTGCAGCAAAATTGGGGGCAGCATCCTAAAAAAACTGTAGCAATTACCTTTGATGACGGCTATTTAGATAATTTAGAGAATGCTTTTCCCATACTAGAAAAGTACCAAGCCAAAGGCACTATTTATGTGGTGGTTGATCGCCATGATCGTGACTGGTCGACCTATAAAAAAGCCCATCATAATAGTGGTGAATTGGCACGTGAACCGAAACTTAATGATGAGCAAGTTCGCTTTTTGGCACAAAGTGGTATTGTCGAAATTGGTTCACATACATTAACGCATGCCAATTTAGATAAATTAAATGATGCTGAGTGTTTGAAAGAGCTTGATGAATCTAAACAAGCTTTAGAAAATTTAATATTAAAACCCGTAGAGAGTTTTGCCTATCCTTTCGGCATTTATTCTGAGCGCGATGTGCGTTTAGCAGAGCAGGCAGGTTATAGCAATGCTGTGACCACCAAAGAGGGCATTGATGGCCTAAGTCCCGACTTTATGCAATTACAACGGATTAAAGTTAGTGGTAAGGACTCAATGTTTGCGGTGAAGTTGCGGATGAAATTAGGTAAGCGTGAGGGGTAGTCTGTGCGTATTACTTTGGTGATGGCTAGCTGTGAAGATGGTGGTTTAGAAAAACATGTTATTGAACTTGCAAATGGTTTAGCAAATGAACATGACGTGAGCGTAATCGCACATCAGCGCTTTAAAATTTTTTTTAATAATAATGTTCAATGTATCTGTTTTGATATGAGTGGTAGTCGTCATAATCCATGGACCAAATATCAGCTTTTGAAAAAAATTAAGATGACTCAGCCTAATATTGTGCATGCACACGCATCGAAGACAGCACAGCTCATGAGTGGGTTAATAGATAAAATCTCTGTACCATGTGTGGTTACGATTCATGGTGCAAAATCTAAATTAAAACATTACTTTGCTTTTGATCATATTATTGCAGTCAGTCAAAAGTTAGCAGAACAAATAGACCTACCTTCTAAGACATCAGTGATTTATAACGGTGTTGACTTGTCGGAAAAGCCTAATAAATGGGAGAAAAATAGAAAGTTTATTGCGATTGGTCGCTTAAATGAAGTTAAGGGTTTTGACATACTAATCACAGCCTGGAAGGATATTGATGCAGAACTCAATATTTATGGGGAAGGCGAAGAATTTGATCGTTTACAAAAGTTGATTGGTGATCTGGGTTCAGAGTCTCGGATTAAGCTCTGTGGATTTAGTCATGAAATCCAGAAGAAAATTAGTCACCATGAGGCTTTGGTTGTTTCCTCACATCGTGAAGGTGGACCTTATACTTTGAGCGAGGCATTGTTACTCAATCGACCTGTTTTTGGAACAGATGTTGGCATGATGAGCGAATTTGTGCCCAAAGACTTATTATGTCAGCCAGCTAGTGTAGCTAAGTTACATGCCGTGATTTTAAAGTACTTAGAACTAGATCATCCTTTAGACAACTATGTTCCTTATTTTAGTAAAGCTCAACAGCATTTAAGTTTTAACATGATGCTGAATCATACTTGTGAGATATATAGTAAATTAATTCAAGATGGAGTGGCTTAGGATGGTTAAGATTGTACTATTAACTGATGGTAAGCCTGGGCATGAAACGCAATCTATTGGCATTGCGAAATTACTTAATAAAGCGCAGAATTTTGAGATTATTAAGATAACAATTAATAAGCCTAAAAAAATTGTACAGCAAATTTTTAAGCGGTTTTATAATATGCTGTCTAAAGAGTGGATGTTAAGCTTTTTCTTAACGCCAGAAGCTTTAAAAACTTTGAATGAAACATCTGATCTTTTTTATATTGTATCTGCAGGTGGTGATACGCTTTTAGCGAATGCATTATTGAAAAAAATTTTAATAAATAGTAATCCGAGTTTAAAAAATATAATTGCAACATCATTAAGAGGTATGCCTGAATCTGCTTATGATGTAGTCTTTACGATTGATCCACATAAAGAAAATCAAGCTCCTTATTTATTTTATCCTATTGCTCCAAATAAGATGGTGAGTTTTAATCTCAAACAAGATGAGATTAATGCAAAAAATAAACTCGGTTTGAATCTGGACCAATCTATTGTGAGTATATTGTTAGGCGCCGATACAGCAGATGTAAAAATTGGTAGTGGTTCAAATTGGTTAAATTTAATCAAAAATTTGGCCTTGCAAAATATGACTCAAAAATATTTTGTTTGTACATCAAGGCGTACTCCTGAACTATTACAACAGGAGTTGAAGCAAGAATTATCTTTGCCGAATGTTAAGCTGATTTTATTTGGGCAAGAGCAAGGCATTACAATACAGGATTTGATTTTTTCTGCGCATAGTATTATTTGTTCACCTGACTCAACTTCGATGTTAAGTGAGGCAATAATTGCGAATAAGAATGTGATTGTGCCACTTTTTCAGAATACCAAGCTTAGTCAAAATTTCCAGAGCTATTATCGGAAGATGAATCCTTATGTGATGTGTGTAGAGGCTCAAGAGGTGAATGAGCTGTTAGATAGTCCTAAGTTTCAAGATCAAAATCACGTTGATATCTTGCAAACTAAATTCGTTCAAGCTTTGAATCTTGCATAATTTAAAGCGCATTGAACAATGCTAAAGAACGAATTTACTTTATTTAGAGTGAATCTAGTCAATAAAAGCAAAACTGAAGATGATTAAATTTTGAGTAAATTATGAAAGTTGTACAAACGGTTTATGGGGATGCCTCGGGCGGGCGTTGGCAAGCAATGCTTAATACCTATGAGGCTTTAGAAAGTAAGGGTCATGAGGGGATGATTGTTTATGGCACTGATAATCAAAAGCAAAAAATTGAGGGCTATCGCTCTTGGTGCCTAAATAACTCAGGATTTTATGATCCAGTCGCTACAGTTAAATTAGCACTATGGTTAAGACACTATAAACCTGATGTGGTGATTGCTCATAGTGGGCGTGCGGTTTATTTATTTAAAAATGCACTGCTTTTTGCACGAATTCAATGCCCTGTTATTACGATGAATCATAGTCATAACGTGAAAAGAACATTACGTGCAGATGGATTTATTCATATTACTCCTTATGTAGGGCAGTGTGTTGCTGAGGCTGCTAAAAAGAAAGGGGTAGATTTGAGTCAAAAATCACAAGCGGTTATTTCAAATTTAATACATTTACCAGATGATGAACCTTCTTTTGCTAAAAACCTTGGGGAACCCGTAGTCTTAGGTATTATGACGCGTTTAGTTGAATATAAAGGTACACATATAGCAATTTCTGCTGTAAAACAACTGAAGCAAAGAGGTTATCTAGTTAAATTGTTAATTGCTGGAGAAGGTGAGCAAAAGGAATCCTTGATCAAGCAAGTTAAAGACTCTAAGTTAGAAAATGAAGTTGAGTTTCTTGGATGGATTGGGGGCAATGATAAAACAAAATTCTATAGAGATATTGATATTGCCCTTGTTCCTACCATGAATGACACTCAACCTTTAGCCATATTAGATGCTTTTGCCTGGGGGAAACCCGTGGTTGCGAGTGATCACATTAGTGTTCAGCAGATTATTCGACAATGTGAAAATGGTTTGATGGCAAAGTGTGGAGATTCTGAGAGTTTGGCTGAAAAGATAGAGCATTTGATTAAAAATAAGGAACTTATTTTAAAGCTATCCAAAAATGGTTATGAAGATGCGAGAAACGGATATGCATTCTCTATTATTGCAAGAAAAATTGATATGTTTTTAAATGCTCTATAAAATTTTATTGTCATTGAAGGTCTAATCATTTGTTTAACATCCTATTAGTTTTTGGTACGCGTCCTGAAGCGATAAAGATGGCTCCATTGGTGCATCAATTGAAGTCTATTCCGCTTTTTAGTACTAAGGTATGTGTTACCGCTCAGCATCGTGAAATGCTTGATTCTGTACTAGAAATTTTTGATATCCAGCCAGATTTTGATTTAAACCTTATGAAAAAAGGACAGGGTTTAACCGATATCACAACACAGATGATTCAACAATTAGATCAAGTTTATCGCTCTTTTTTGCCTGATCTTGTATTGGTACACGGGGATACATCTACAACATTTTCTGCGAGCTTAGCCGCTTTTTATAATAAAATTAAAATTGGTCATATTGAAGCAGGCTTAAGAACAGGAAATATCTACTCACCTTGGCCAGAAGAAGCTAATCGTAAGCTGACAGGTATTCTGTCAAATTTTCATTTTGCACCGACACAGGAAGCAAAAGAGAATTTATTGAAAGAGGGATATTCTGAAAAACAAATTTTTGTAACCGGAAATACTGTAATTGATGCGTTATATATAGCTAAAAATAAAATAGAAAACTCTATGACTTTAGATAAAAAGTTTCAAGAGCAGTTTCATTTTTTAAATCGAAATAAAAAAATAATTATTATTACAGGACATCGTAGAGAAAATCTTGATGGTGGTCTTGAGAATATATGCGCAGCTGTAAAACAATTATCAGATCTCTATCCAGATATCCAGTTTGTTTATCCAGTTCATCCAAATCCTAAGGTGCAGGAAACAGTATCTCAAATATTATCTCAGCAACATAATATATTTCTGATAGCACCTTTAGATTATCTACCATTCGTATGGTTAATGAAGCATAGTTATTTAATTCTTACAGATTCTGGTGGAATTCAAGAGGAAGCACCATCATTAGGTATTCCTGTACTGGTTACTCGTGAAAATACTGAGCGTCCTGAAGCACTTGAAGCAGGAACAATTCAACTTGTAGGTACTGATAAGAAAAAAATTATTGACACTGTTTCATTGCTTATACAGGATACAAATCATTATAAGAAAATGTCACAAGCTGTTAATCCATATGGCGATGGTTATGCATCTGAAAAAGTCGTAAAAATTATTCAAAATTTTTTTTATGATTTTTAGTATATTCACTTTTATAAATAGAGTTAGTTGCATGATCCTAAAATTTTAAGTTTATTACAATATTATTTTTTTAGAAAACATATTGTATGACCTTAAATTTGGTATAGATTTATAATAAGCCAGTCATTATTAACGACTGGCTTATTTTTTACCTTTTTATAAATTGACGAATTAAGAAAAAAAGAGATTTCAAGGTTAGGGTTTTAGCTAATGCCCGTAGATAATTTTTGCTATTGATAAAATTACTATGTGGCATCATTTGATTAATTTGATACTGCTCATTTAAATACTGTTTAGCTGTTTTGTGTTGAGTTTCCAACCAAGAACCATAAAAATGATGTGTCGCAAAATTAGGAGGAAGATCGAGACAGAAGTGAGTGGAAGGATATATATCAATAGTGTAAGAGTCACTTTTTCCTACTTGATAGCAATTTTTATCAGGGTCGATTCCAAAATCTTCAATAAGAATTTGTGAAACGGACGTAGTATTTGTTTCATTATTTATATGATAGATTCGATTATCATAATAAGACAAAACTTTTTGCGTTAATTTATGATTTGCTTCAGATCCCCATAGGGCTGTAAATGGGTATCCTTGTATTTCAAAACCAGTAAAAGCTTGACTTTTAAGAAAAATATCAATAGATGCTTTCAACTCTACATCTGTATCCAGATAAACACCACCAAATTTATTTAAAGCCCAAGCTCGTACATAGTCTGAAACAAAAGCATATTTTTTTGCTTCATATGCAGATTGTGTAAATGGATGTGATGTTATATTAAAACTTTCTTCATTCCATAATTTAAAATCCCAGTCAGGGCAATATATTTTCCAGCTTTCAATTAACTTTTTACAATCCTCTGGAATTTGTTTTGGGCCAAACCAACAATAATGGATAATTTTAGGGATCATTATAAAATACTCAATAAAAAAATATTATGACGATATTTTTTTGAACGTTAGTTAGAAATAAAGTTCAAAAATTTATCACTCATATTCTTCATGCTAATTATATTCTGGTTATTTTCAGAGTATAAATATGGTCTATCTATAACTAATAATAAATTTTTTGATAATTGTGGGATATTTTGGCTTTCAACCAAAGCGATAGATTTTATTTCATCACTAAATAAATCTGTAATACCTGCTGAAGAATTATAACTGATGATGGGGACACCAAGGGCAATTGCTTCAGCTAATGTTACAGGACTACCTTCGTACAGAGAACACATAACAAGGCATTTACTTTGTAGCATCAGTGTATGAGGTTCATCTACCCAACCTAAGAAGTCAACTCTGTCAGAGATGTTAAGTTCTTTTGTAAGCGCTTCAAGTTTTTGGCGCTCAGACCCATCTCCAACAATTGCCATTTTGCCACTTAGATTACTCATAGAAAATGCTTTAATTGCATGATCTACTTGTTTAATTGGAACCAAACGTCCTACAAAAATCACATCCCATTTTTTTTCAGTATATGGAGCTTGAGCAATAAGGTCATCTGATACTTGTACCCCATTTGCAATGGTGACTGTTGATTTTGGTTGAGTATAGGTTTGAGCTTTAGATTCTAGATCACGGTTTACTGTAATCAAATTTCTATTTTTAAATAATTTAGCAAATTTGCGTTTATTTTTGAAAAAACGAATATACTCTTTAATTTGCTTTAATGGATTATTGAACTTTCTAAATTCTAAAAGATCCCCATGAATCCAATGCCATACATTACCTTTTAGATAAGGTGCTAACCAATGGCCATTGTTATAGCCTGTAATAATTAAGTCAAAATTATTTGTCAGTAAAGTATCAATTTTTGTTTTTTCATCGGGCGATAATACTTTATTTTTCCACATCTTGCCGTATGCAAAAGATTCACATAACTGTAAATCAGTATAAGCTATATTAGCTGTACAGTGATAATAATTCAATCGGCCATTTAACACTGCTAAATGAATGCTATGCTCATGAGTTGCTAGATATTCAGCTAATTGTAAAGTTATTCTTTCCGCTCCGCCACAACCTAAGTGGTCAATAATAAATAAAATTTTATTCATGATAAATCAAAAAGTAAGCTAACTATCTTTTAGTATACCAGTCATGCATAAAATACTGAATCCTAGAGTTTATTTAATCATTCCTTATCCGCATTACCTTTCAACACCATATAAATCAAACCGACAAAGATTAATAATGCACCTGCAAGGCTGCTGACACAGAATAAAACGATTCGGTTATAGGTGGTTAAGTTGAATAATTCATTGGCTAAAATGTAGCGCATGAACAACCATTGTACGACAGAAAAAACAATCAACACGATTGCACGACGACGGACTTCAGGACGCATAGCCATAGGAGAATCACTTAAAGTGGAAATTGAGGCTATTATGCCACTGTCGATAATTGATCTCAATTAAATAAGATTAATTCAAGCCTGCGGAACACAACTCTAAAGGTTGAGATGTTCTCAGATCACCTTTATTTGCGGTACGTATTGATATTACCAAAGCAGACACGAAAGCGTTTGTAAGACCAGATATATTGTTCTGGTGCTTGGTTAATGATGTCTTGCATCGCGATGTTGAGGGTGTCGACAGAGGATTGTAAGTCTTTAGATAAAATCTCGTCTGATAAGGTTTGGCAATGCACATCAAAGTGCCTTAAGTTGGGTTGTCGGATACAACTTAAGCCAATGACATTGCATTGGGTTTTTGCAGCAAGTTTTGAAACCAGTGTAATTGATAAAGTATTTTGCCCAAAAAAATTGGAATAAATACCGCCTGAAGGCTTCGGTAAATGGTCAGGTAAAATGACCGTTAGGCCACCTTGTTTTAAATGCTTAAAAATGGCACGGATCCCTGTTTCATCTGTCGGGACTAAGGTTGCATTAAACTTCTCTCGTGCTTCTAACAGATACCGATTGATCCCTTTATTTTTATTCGGTTTATACATAATCATTGGTTCTGTATATAAGTTGAGCCATGCGTTCAGTAATTCCCAACAGCCAAAATGCGGAACCACAACGATCACACCTTTTTTATTCGCAAGCGCTTCCGTGAGGATATTTTCACCATAAATATTTTTCAGTAAGCTCAAGCTATAACTCGGCGGCATACCCCAACATTTAATAAATTCAATATAGGTCAGGCATTGGCTGCGGATACTTTGGCTGACGAGCTGTCTCTGCGCTGTCGCTGACAAATCTGGGTAGGCCAGTTGAATATTGATGCTAGTGATACGTTTGATCGATGAATTAAATAGATTAAGAATAAACGCGATCATCAAAGCCAAGTTTTGTAACAGCCAAAGTGGCAATAGCGCGATGATTTTGAATAGAAAGTACATGAATCACAAGGTCTCAAAATTGACAGCATGGGATAAAATAAATTTTGCCAAGAGACCGGACTTATTCAGTGAAAAGTACAAAAAGATCTGAATCTAAAAACAAAATAATCGGAAGTGGAAAATTGAGCTATCCATTGCTCAAAGGATGTAGTGCAACATCATAACGTACTTGAAGCGTTTTGATATTAGCAAAGTAAATCAAATCTTTAATTTATGTTTTGTAGGTTTTCTACCACCTTTTGTAGGTTGACATAAAAAACCCTGCATAGCGCAGGGTTTTTTGAAACTTAAAATCTAAATCTTAAAATGTAAGATTATTTAGATTCTTCAGCTTTTGGTTTTTCACGTAAGCGAATACCTAAGTCACGTAATTGGTTCGCTTCAACTGGCGCAGGCGCTTGAGTTAAAGGACATTCCGCAGTCTTAGTTTTCGGGAATGCAATCACGTCACGGATAGAAGATGCACCAGTCATCAACATCACTAAACGGTCAAGACCGAATGCTAAACCACCGTGAGGAGGCGCACCGAATTTCAAGGCGTTAAGCAAGAAGCTGAATTTCTCTTCTGCTTCTTCTTCAGAAATACCAAGCGCTTCAAAGATCGCTTTTTGCATTTCTAGGTTATAAATACGAAGTGAACCACCACCGATTTCAGTACCGTTCAATACCATATCGTAAGCAACAGAAAGTGCAGCACCTGGGTTGTTCTTCACTTCTTCAACGCTTGATTTTGGCAGCGTGAATGGGTGGTGAACAGACGTCCATTTACCGTCATCAGTTTCTTCGAACATTGGGAAGTCAACAACCCAAAGTGGCGCCCACTCGCAAGTTGCAAGTTTCATGTCGTGACCGATTTTAATACGTAAAGCACCCATCGCATCATTTACGATTTTCGCTTTGTCCGCACCAAAGAACACGATGTCGCCATTTTCAGCACCAACGCGTTTCAATAGATCAAGTACGATAGGCTCGATGAATTTAACGATTGGAGATTGAAGACCTTCGATGCCTTTTTCAAGCTCGTTGACTTTGATGTAAGCCAAACCTTTCGCGCCATAAATGCCAACGAATTTAGTGTATTCGTCGATTTGGCTACGTGGAAGCGCGCCAGCACCTGGTACGCGAAGCGCAACAATACGGCCTTTAGGATCTTTTGCAGGACCTGCGAATACTTTGAACTCAACGTCTTGCATCATGTCTGCAACATCAACAAGTTTCAAAGGAATACGTAAGTCAGGTTTATCAGATGCATAGTCACGCATTGCGTCTGCATAAGTCATGCGAGGGAATTTGTCGAATTCAACGTTTAGAAGTTCTTTGAACATCTTAACCGTTAAACGTTCCATTAAATCCATGATGTCATCGTCACTCATGAACGATGTTTCAACGTCGATTTGTGTGAATTCAGGCTGACGGTCAGCACGTAAGTCTTCATCACGGAAACATTTAGCAATTTGGTAGTAACGATCGATACCGCCAACCATTAACAACTGTTTGAACAATTGCGGAGATTGTGGAAGTGCGTAGAAGCTACCGTTAGAAACACGACTTGGTACTAAATAGTCACGCGCACCTTCAGGAGTTGCACGAGTCAAAATCGGTGTTTCAACGTCTAGGAAACCATTTTCTTCGAAGTAGTTACGAATCAGGTTTGTTAATTTAGAACGGAAACGTAAACGATCTAACATTTCTGGACGACGAATATCGAGGAAACGATATTTCAAACGTACTTCTTCAGAAATATTGGTATTTTCGTCATTCAATGGGAATGGAGGAGTTTCAGACGCAGCAAGAACTTCAATTTCTTTGCCTAAAACTTCGATTTGACCACTCACGATATTCGCGTTTTCAGTACCTTCGTAACGACGACGTACACGGCCTGTAATTTTTAATACGAATTCTGAACGTGATTTATCAGCAGTCGCGAAAGCTTCAGGAGTATCAGGGTCAATCACTACTTGAACAAGGCCATCACGGTCGCGCATGTCAAGGAAGATTACACCACCGTGGTCACGGCGACGGTGAACCCAACCGCATAATGTAACGGTTTGGTCGATTTGGGCTTCAGTAAGTGAGCCGCAGTAATGAGTTCGCATCATAGCGTTAGAAATCCAACTATATGGGTTAAGGTCAGCGAATACGTAAACAGCGTACCGCTTTTATTCGAATAGGGGATTATGCCTCTTTTTGGCTGTTTTGTCACAAGGACTTATTGCTAAAACAGCCAAATTTACAGCAAATTTTCGGTCAATGATGGGCTTAAGCCGATGACGTTGAAAAAATATTGGTGCTCTTGCTTAAGATCAGAAATATCAGACTACCGAGGCTAAACGTGGCTAAAAATGCACGGAAAAAATAATTAATAGCCTTGCCGACATAGGCATACAGGTCGTGTACAAAGGCATCTGAATAAATACTGTCAGCAAAATAAAAATAACTTGCGATGCCCGCAGCTAAAGACAGGGCCGCTAAACCATATACATAGACTTTGATGGATGCGGGGACGCTTACTATACTTCGATAGTGAAGATGATGACGATAAATCATCCATGCCAAAACGGGGAGGGCCAAGCCAGATAATCCAATTTGCAACACACGATGTAGGGGATATGAATGACCGAAAAATTGAATCGGCAGACTTAACAGATCCTTAAAAGCAAAGGTGCGAAAGTCAACATGGGTCAAGCCATCCCAAACAATATGCGTCGAAGTTCCAATGATGAGTGCGAGGATGAGGCTGAGGATAAACCCACAACATTGATTAAGACTCTGTAGATGCAGCGGCTTATTTAAACCAAAAAAAGCAAATAACATCGGGCGATAGAGCACATACCACAGCACACAAAACAGCAAACCAAGGATTAAGTTTGGAAAAATTAACCCCGACCATTGATGTGAACCTGCATAGTCAGCATTAGTAAATAAACGGAATAAATCTGGCACCATGCTACCAATTGCGAGTGCTGCAATAGGCTGGCGATTTCCGCTTAATTTGGAAATAGGCGGTGCGAGTACAGCATGGGATATGGTAAAAGGCATTGAATTAAAATAAATATATGAATAAATACAATGTGGTATAGGTGAGTGTATATGATTTGGGCAAATTAGAATGTTTTTTATTGCAAAACGAATGAAATGTTATATTATAACATTATTCAAAAATAGCCTGATTTGAGTCTCTCCAACATGTCTTTTCATAAGAATTTAATAACTGTTTCGATTTTTGCAGTGATTGCACCCAACCTTTATGCCGATGACCCAGAACAACAGGTACAAAAGCTCGAAGCGATTAATGTTCAGGTCCATCCTTTAAACCAAAGTGCGGCAGATTTTGCTGTTGCCGATAATGTCATTCAACATAAAGCTCTTGCACAAGGTGGCGTCACAATTGGTGATGCGTTAGCCGGACAACCGGGTGTATATTCAAATCAGTTTGGTGCAGGCTCAAGTCGACCTGTGCTGCGTGGGCAAGATGGGCCACGTGTCAAAGTTTTGGAGCATGCATCTGAAACAGCAGATGTTTCAACTTTATCCCCTGACCATGCAGTGACGGTTGATCCAATTTTAGCGAAACAAGTTGAAGTGATTCGTGGGCCATCCACTTTATTGTATGCAGCTGGGACGGTTGGTGGGTTGGTGAATGTTACCGATCAAAAAATTCCAACGCAGATGCCTGAAAATGGTTTAGAGGGGCAGGTTGGGCTACGTTATAACTCAGGTAGTGACGAAAAATTAGCGAGTGCAGGTGTCACTGCTGCGCTAGGAGAAAATTTTGCACTGCGAGTTGAGGGATCAAAGCGTAAAGCCAATGACTATATTGCACCCGATTATTTCCATGACCATGAGGGTGAGTTAGAAAAAGAACGTCGTGTGGGTAATACTTTTGCTGAAGGCGAAAATGTAACGATTGGTGCTTCATGGATTCATGAGCCCGGTTTTGCTGGACTGTCTTATAGCAACCGTCAAGACCAATATGGCTTACCGGGGCATAGTCATGAATATGAAAGCTGTCATCCACATGATGACCATTTACATTGTGATGGTCATGACAACCATGGGCATACCGATGAGCATGATCATTCAGCCCATGACGAACATGATCACGATCATGATGCCGCAGGCCCATGGGTCGACTTAAAGTCAGAACGCTATGATTTCCGTACCGAACTTGCGAATCCGTTTGCGGGCTTCCAAAAAATCCGTGCACATGCAAGTTATACCGATTATCAACATGATGAAATTGAAGGCGATACAGCGGCAACAACCTTTAAAAGTAAAGGTTACGATGGTCGTTTAGAGTTGGTGCATAACCCGATTGCGGATTGGGAAGGTGTGATAGGAGCACAATACAATCAGCAAAAGCTCAATATTAGTGGTGAAGAGTCACTGATGAATCCAAATAAAACCCAAAAATGGAGTGTGTTTGGTTTAGAGCATAAACAATTTGGTGATTTTCATGTCGAGCTGGGCGCCCGTGTAGATCAGCAGAAAATTCAAATCGATTCTGCACAAAAAGACTATGATGATTATGGCATCTCTTATTCAGGTGCTGTGAATTGGGCGTTTGCACCCAATTATAAATTGTCCTGGGTGGGTTCTCATCAAGAGCGGTTGCCATTGGCGCAAGAGCTGTATGCAGATGGCAAGCATTTTGCGACCAATACCTATGAACGTGGGAATGAAAATCTAGATGTTGAAAAATCCAATAATCTAGAATTAGGTTTCCATTATGAAAAAGATCAGTTGGATTATCACGTTCATGTGTACCACAACTGGTATGACAACTACATTTATGCCGCAACCAAAGATAATTTTGAAAACTTCCGCTTAGTTGATTACACCCAAGACAAAGCTAAGTTTTATGGCGCGGAAGCTCAAGTAGGCTATGCCATCAATGATATGTATAAACTCAGTGTCTTTGGTGATTATGTTCGCGGCAAAATTGATGGTGAAAATGCGCCACGTGTGCCTGCAGGGCGTTTAGGAACCAAGGTCGATGTTGACTTTGCCGATGGTTGGTCAGGTCTTGCAGAATATTCACATGTATTCAAACAAGACAAAATCACTGCATTTGAGCGTGAAACAGATGGCTACAATATGGTGAATTTGGGTGTGGCCTATAGTGGTCAATTGAAAGATCAAAATGATTATCGAGTCTATTTCAAAGCCAATAATTTATTGGATGAAGATGTTTACTCTCACACGTCATTCCTTGCCAATATTCCTCAAGTCGGTCGTAATTTTACGGTTGGTCTTGAATTTGGTTTCTAATTGAATTTGCACAGACTTTTCTAAGTAAGTCTAGGTAAAGTCACAGAAATCCTCTTGAAAAATCAATGAATAAAACCTAGTCTGAGCGCATTAGACTAGGTTTTTTCTTATGCGCATCATTCAACGAATACATCACAAGCTTAATTGGTCACGTCGTCGCTATGTGGGTGTGGTCATTGGTTTATTGGTTTTAGGTTATTTGGCATCGGCAACCTATCACACGCTAAAACCACTCCCTGAAGGGCTGAACTACACGGGAAAACTTCGCCATGCTGAAGTGAACTTTTTAGTAGATGAAACCTATATCGATGCGCAAGGAAAGCAGCAACAGGAACATCGCATTTTTAAAGAAATGCTGAAAATGATCGAAGAAGCGCAGTCGACCATTGTGTTGGATATGTTTCTCTTTAATCCTCAAGTTGGCGACTCTCAATTAAAACATGAACCATTAACACAGGAACTGACCGATGCACTGATTTTGAAGCGTCGTCTATCTCCTCAAGTGGAAATTTTTGTGATTACTGACCCGGTCAATTCGGTATATGGCGGCATTCAACCTGAACATTATCGTCAATTGCGTCAAGGTGGAATTGAGTTAATCGAAACCAATTTGGTACCGCTTCGTGCATCCAATCCTGCATGGTCAGGCTTTTGGTATATCTGCTGTCAAGATATTGGCAATAATCCTGAACAAGGCTGGTTACCGAATCCATTAGGTACGGAAAAAGTGACGATTCGCAGCTATATGGATCTGTTTAACTTTAAAGCGAATCACCGAAAAACTTTGGTGGTAGATACCATCGATGGCTGGAAAGGTTTAGTCACCTCTATGAATCCACATGATGGTAGCTCACGACATTCTAATGTTGCTCTGACTGTGAAGGAAATGACTGCAATTGACCTATTAAAAACCGAGCAAGCCGTAGGCATGATGTCTAAAGCTAATATTCCATTTGTAGTGATTAAAGATGTTGAAGCCGCGAAAACTCAGCCACAGGTTCAAGTGCTGACTGAAAAAGCCATTTATGATGCCACACTCGACTTAATTGATAGTGCGAAGAAAGCTGGAACTGAAATTGATATTGCTATGTTCTACTTGTCAGAACGTAAAATTACCAAGGCACTCATTGCTGCGCATGAACGTGGCGTGAAAGTGCGTGTATTACTCGATCCGAATAAGGATGCTTTTGGGCGGACTAAAAATGGCATTCCAAATCGACCTGTAGCATCCGAATTACATGATGCGGGTATTGATGTACGTTGGTGTAATACCCAAGGTGAGCAGTGCCATAGCAAGATGATTTTAAAACGAACTGCTTATCAAGCCGATATGATTTTAGGTTCGGCAAATTTCACCGCGCGTAACTTAAAAAACTATAATTTAGAAACGGATTTACGCGTGATTGGTCTGAAAAATGCGCAAGTTTTTAAAGATGCATCGCAGTACTTTAATACGGCTTGGTCAAATCTGGATGGTAAACAAATGAGTGTCGATTATAGTAAATATGCGGATGAATCGACCTTGAAATATGTGTTGTATCGCTTTATGGAATGGAGCGGAATATCTACTTTTTAGAATTGTCTTAATCTCCCAAATCCCTCTTTTTTAAAGAGGGGCTTTCCTCCCTTTTTTAAAGGGAGGTTAGGAGGAACTAAATCAGTTTTAATTCTTCGGTACAGGATTCGGCGGAACGATTTGATCTAAATCTTTATCCGTCATTTGATCCAATTCTTTAATATCGGTTTTGATTTTCCATTTATCTGCATCATCTACCGGTTGTGGCAAACGAGCTTCTAACCAGTCACAGATGACATCTGGTGGAAAATCGGCATGGTTACATTGAATCACCCAAGACAAGAATTGTCTTGCTTCGCCATTCATATATGGTGGCGGAGAAACCGGTAAAAATTGAGTCGGTAAGCGTTCATTTTTAGAAATATAGTTCAATACATGGCCCAATTCTTGAACAGTTTGCCATGCTAAAGGGTGATCTACATTAATTTGAAATTTAAACCACCAAGCAGTTTTACCATCGGTTCCGTACGAGTCAATCAGTTGTTCTTGAATACTTGGAACTTTAGAAAAAAATTGATGAAGTCGGTCAAAACTTAATTCAGACACAGCATTTGATCCACTACGAAATAAAATCAATCTTAGCATAATCCAATGAAAAACAGGCTAGCCTGAAGGTGCGATCAGCTTGGTCGGAAAATTAACAAATTCTTGCACTTGATGGATTTTTATCCATTTTTTCTCCTACAATGGAATTTATACTGAGCGTATAAACCGTCGAGGAGAGCTTAAGTGAAAACCACATTATTCTATGCGATTGCAGGTGTGATGCTGATCAGTGCTTCAGCCAGTACTTTTGCGGAAAACAAATGGGCAAATTACCAAGGTGTAGATACATCAAAACCACAACACCGTCCACCGTCGATGAATCGGCCTGGCTATCCGCAGCATGCGCCGAATTATCCTCAACATTATCCTCAGTATCCAAGTCGTCCGCCGGTTTATCCGCAATATCCAAATCGACCTTATCCGCAGTATCCTCAGAGTGGCATTAGCATTCAATACAAGGCACCGACCACGATTACTCAAAATTCACAAAGCTATAGTTGGGTCAATGGCGATCCTGCGAGTGCCAGTATTTCCAGTTCGACCTATACCTTTATCAGCGATTGGAAACGGATTGGTTTACCAGCACCCCCAAGTGGCATGTATTGGATCTTTGAAAATGGTCGCTATGTATTAGTGCCGAATCGGTAATTTAATCTCCCCAAACCCCTCCTTAAAAAAGAGGGGCTTTAATAAGACTAAGCTAACTCATCATCTTGCGGACGTGGGGTTTTTCCTTCAGGCAGTGGCTTCTCGGAATGCTTATCTCGAATAACCGAAGGATATGTCCAAGAGGCATAGCGCACAATCAAAATGGCCACAGCAAGGATGAGGATCGAACCTGTAGTAATGACCAAGCCCATATCCGCTTTATGGTCATGTTGAATGTCCGAAATCAGTAAACGGGTCAGGGCAGTAATAGCAATATAAATCAGGAAGCGAACAGGCATGTGGTTGGTTTTAAAATAAATACCAACCATGGCACCGAGTTCGAGGTAAATAAACAATAATAAAATATCGTCAATCGTGGCGAATTGCTTAACTGTAATAATTTCAAAAATGGTATGACCCGCAGACCATAAAATCATACAGCCGATGACAAACAGCGCAAGATAATGAAAACCTTCTACAGCAAGATTGCCAAGTCGGTCGAGGAGGGCTTCAATTTTTTCTACTTTAGGATCACGGTGTTTCATATATCTTCCTCCTGTGTAAATTGCGTGAATATTCAATCAAGAACAAGTCATTAAATACCAAGCAAATTTCATGCACATGAAGCGCATATGACAAAAATATTTTTTAGGTTAAATAAAGTCTTTAATGTTAAGTTTGAGCTTAAATTTTGTCCTATAAGAATGAAGCGACGATGTATCAACCAACGCATTTTAAACAGAATGAACTCCTTGATCTGATTGATCTTATGCGTAAGCATGCTTTGGCGACAGTAATACTGACGGCACCCAATGGTGAGTTGGAAGTGAATCATTTACCACTAGAATATGACACTGAGTCAGGCGAATTGGGTATATTGCGCGGTCATATTGCCAAGACCAATCCAATGTTTGAATTGCTAAATCAGTCAGCGCACGCCTATGTGATTTTTCATGCCGATGATGCATATATTTCGCCTAGCTGGTATGAAGGAAAACAGGAGCATCATCGCGTTGTACCGACATGGAATTACCGTGTGGTGCATGTCAAAGGCACAATTCGTAAAGTTGACGATGAAAAATATTTACGAGGGGTTCTGGCTCGGTTGACTCGACAACATGAAGCTAGCCAACCCGTGCCGTGGAAAATGGGCGATGCGCCTAATGATTTTATTGCTGAACAGTTAGAGAAAATTGTGGCGATTGAAGTCGATATCCAGTCGATGATCGGGAAATTTAAAGTCAGTCAAAACCGAAGTGCTGTAGATGCGATGAATGTGGCAAAAGCTTTGGAAAATGCGAATTCTGAAATGGCTAGGTCAGTCAGGAAATATTATCACTACAATGAATAAAAAAATGCCCGATAAATCGGGCATTTTTGATTTTGTGTATTTAATTAAGCTTGGTTGGTAAAGTAATCTTCAGAGAAGTTCATGATCACTTCAGAACCTGCTTTTACTTTAGCAATGCGTAATGCCAATTCAGGTAAAATACGCTGCGTGAAGTAAAGAGTCAGTGCAAGTTTGTTTTGGTAGAACTCGCCATCTTTGTCTTTTGCTGCATCTGCAATGCGGGCAAACATATAGGCAAAGCTGAGTAGGCCTACAGCATGTAGGTAATCAACTGCTGCTGAGTTCGGGAACTCAATGTTTTCACGAGCAGCTTCAAGTACATATTGAGTCACCGCTTCAACTTCAGCTGCTGCATCTAAAGTGGCATCTTTGATGTAGTTCAAGCTGGCATCTAAGTTATTGGCAAAATCACGGATTTCTTGAATATATTCAGCAATGAATTCACCATTGCACTTAATGGTTTTACGACCAATTAAGTCTTGAGACTGAACACCGTTGGTCCCTTCGTAAATCTGTGCAATACGCAGGTCACGGATACATTGTTCCATACCCCATTCACGAATAAAGCCATGACCACCGAAGACCATTTGAGCATCGAGTGTTGCTTGGAAAGCTGTATCTGTTAAATACGCTTTCGCAATAGGTGTTAACAGCGCAACACGGTTATTGGCTGCTTTGACTGCTTCTGGGTCAGTAGAGAACTTGGTAATGTCCAGTTGTTGACCAACATAAACCGCAAATGCACGAGACGCTTCATTGTTGGCACGTGCGTTCAGCAACATACGACGTACATCACCATGAACTAAGATGCTGTCTGCAGGTTTTGCAGGCGATTGAACGCCAGAAGCGCTACGGCCTTGTAAACGATCAGTCGCATATTGCGCTGCATTTTGATAAGCAAATTCAGAAGCACCTAGGCCTTGAATACCCATAGACAGACGTTCGTAATTCATCATGACGAACATCGCTGCAAGGCCTTCATTTTCTTTACCAACCAGGTAGCCTTTCGCGCCATCAAAGTTCATTACACATGTTGCAGACGCTTTGATCCCCATTTTATGTTCAATAGAACCAGGGCCTACAGCATTACGCTCTCCCAATGAACCATCTGCATTCACCAAGAATTTAGGTACGATGAATAGTGAAATTCCGCGTGAGCCCGCAGGCGCATCAGGCGTTTTCGCTAAAACTAAGTGGATGATATTTTCAGAAAGGTCGTGGTCACCGCCAGTGATGAAAATCTTCGTACCTGTAATGTTATAAGTACCGTCTTCATTACGTTCGGCTTTAGTTTTGATAATACCTAAATCTGTACCTGCATGCGGTTCAGTTAAGCACATGGTGCCTGACCATTCGCCTGTATACATTTTTGGTAAATAAGTTTCTTTTTGCTCTTGTGATGCATAGCTGTTTAATGCCATGCCTGCACCTACAGAAAGAAGCGGGTAGAGCATGAATGATGGGTTGGTTGCAAACAGCATTTCGTCAGACAGAACAGTCAGCATTTTTGGCATGCCTTGACCGCCCCATTCTTCATCTGCGCCTAGACCAATCCAACCGCCTTCTGCATATTGTTTAAATGCTTCTTTGAAACCAGCAGGAGTCGTGACATTGCCATTGCTATAGGTTGCGCCTTCTTCATCACCTGTGCGGTTTAAAGGATGAGTGACGTTTTGCGCAAATTTTGCCATTTCTTCAAGAATGGCTTCTGCAGTAGCAGCATCAAGGTGAGCAAGATTTTCGTTGTTTTGCCAGAATTGTTCTGCTTTAAAAACATCATTTAAGATGAATTTCATATCTGCAAGCGGCGCATTATAAATTGGCATGTTCGTTCACCTGTTTATTGTTTGAATCTGTGGACTTGGGGCAATTTGTATCGACATAAAGCGTGGAGAAAATTGACCAAAGTAAAATTATGAGACTATTTATAAAGAAAAAGGACTGCCAATGCTATGACCGTCCTTTCTCTATTTCTGCACTCAAGAGTACAATTTTTTGAATATGTTTTAGATATTCACATTAGAATGCAAAGTGTTCTGCATCCAATGCCATAAGAGGATCTAGGCCACCTGCGATCACTTCTACATGAGAGCGAACGCGCGGTAAGATTTTCTTGAAGTAGAAGCGAGCAGTCGTTACTTTTGCATTGTAGAAATCAACATCTGTTGTTCCTGCAGCTAAAGTTTCTTGTGCAACTAAGGCCATGCGAGCCCATAAATAAGCAAGCGTTACATAACCAGAGAAGTAGAGGTAATCGACTGCAGCAGCACCTACTTCTTCAGGGTTTTGCATTGCTTTCATACCAATCTGCATGGTTAAGTCGCCCCATTCTTTGTTTAGCGCAGCAAGCGGCTCAACAAATTCTTTCATGGCAGCGTTGTCTTTGTTAGCTTCAACAAATTTATGGATGATCTTGGTGAAGTCTTTCAACATTGAACCTTGAGTACCCAATACTTTACGGCCTAACAAGTCAATTGCTTGAATTTCAGTCGTACCTTCGTACAAGCATGAAATACGTGTATCACGTACAATTTGTTCCATACCATGTTCAGAAATGAAGCCGTGGCCACCAAATACTTGAACACCGTGTTTTGCAGATTCAGAACCTGTTTCAGTCAAGAATGCTTTAGCAATTGGAGTTAGTAGAGACAAAATGTTGTCAGAGAACTTACGTTCTTCTTCCGTTGCACCTTGTTCCACGATATCGGCATGGAAAGACAATAAGTAAACCAGAGCACGACCAGCTTCAGCAAATGATTTTTGCGTAAGCAGCATGTTGCGTACTGCAGGGTGAACGATAATTGGATCTGCTTCTTTTTCAGGTGCTTTAGGGCCTGAAAGTGAACGCATTGCCAAACGGTCTTTTGCGTAAGCAAGTGCACCTTGGAAAGCGCCTTCAGAAGCTGAAAGACCTTGTACAGCAGTACCGATACGTGCAGTGTTCATGAATGTGAACATGCAGTTTAGACCGCGGTTTTCAGGGCCAATCAAGAAGCCTTTTGCGTTATCAAAGTTGATGACACAAGTCGCGTTACCATGGATACCCATTTTGTGTTCAATCGAACCACAACGTACCGCATTGCGCTCACCAATTGAGCCATCAGCATTTACATTGAATTTAGGTACGATGAATAATGAAATACCTTTCGTGCCTTTTGGTGCACCTGGAAGACGAGCAAGTACGATATGGATGATGTTTTCAGCCATGTCGTGTTCACCAGCAGAGATAAAGATTTTCTCGCCAGAAATTGCATAGCTACCGTCTGCTTGTGGTTCAGCTTTAGAGCGGATAATACCTAAGTCAGAACCTGCATGAGATTCTGTTAAGCACATCGTACCAGTCCATTCACCTGAAACAAGTTTAGGAAGGTAAGTGTCTTTTTGCTCTTGAGAACCGTGATGTTCTAATGTACGGACAGCGCCATGAGATAGACCAGGGTACATACCCCATGCCCAGTTCGAAGTACCCACCATTTCTGAAATGATGTTGCCTAAAGAAACCGGTAAGCCTTGACCGCCGTATTGTTCTTCAGCAGATAAAGATGGGAAACCGAGTTCGATATATTTTTGATACGCTTCTTTAAAACCAGTTGGTGTTGTTACAACGCCATCATTCCAAGTACAACCTTCACGGTCGCCGACTTGGTTAAGAGGAGAAAGTTCATTTTCACAGAAGTCAGCAGCAGCTTCTAGATATTGGTCAACCAACTCACGGCTTACGGTGTCTGAAAATGCAGGCAGTTGTGCATAGTGATCTTCTGCTTTTAAAAGTTCATGCAGAACAAATTGCATATCACGTAAGGGCGCTTTGTATTGTGGCATATCGTTTTCCTCAATACTGGTTTCTACCAGCGTTAGTAATCCTAAATAAACATTTGAACGTGTCTTCAATGACACGTATTGGAATGGTTCTAATCGTGCAACATCTTCTTATTGGGTACAAGCATTTCAGGGCGATTTGTTGGTGACTGTAAAGTCAAAGAAATATCCCTTGAAAATGCTAAGTGCATTGAGTGTAAACACTTTTGGCTGAAAATGAATGACACAAATAGTCAAAAAGCGTAAAAAGATATGTCCAATAAAAAAGGCACTCCTGGGAGTGCCTTTTTTTACGCAATGATATTGCGATCTAAGTTTGGATTATTTCACTGGGGCTGGCGTCGGGGCAACAGGAGCTTTAGGTTGGAAGCGAACTTCACATTTACCATTGATTTGCTGTTCGCCAACTTTAATGGCAACCGCGCTACCATCAGTCTTACCTTGGCATGCTTTCATAATCGCTTGTTGCTTCGTTTGGCGTTCTGCTAAACGTTGATCAAATTGTTTAGTCAGTTCTGCACGTTTTGCATCAGTCAGTGGCTCACCGCGTTGCATCTGACCACGCATGTCGCCACGCATTGGATGATGTTCACCGCGCATTGGTTTGTGTTCACCACGTGCTTTTTTCATGTCTTGACGGTCTGCTTTGAACACCATGGTACATGTACCATCAATATTTTTATCGCCAGCTTTTACTTGAACTGTTGAACCTGTAGCCTTACCATCGCAGGCTTTTTGCATATCAGCAAACACTTGACGTTGCTCGGCACGCATTTGTTTAAAATGTTCACGTTGCTCAGGTGACATACGACGATCGTGATCACCATGATGTTGTTTCATTATACGGCCATGATCGTTATCTTTTGGTGCGGTTGTCGATTGACAGGCAGTTAATGCACCCATGCTCAGTACGCTTGCACCGATTAAAGCCATTTTGGTCATTTGTTTCATAGTCTTTACCCCACCAGATTAGATATTTTTCCGATGGTTAAAGATTAAATAATAAAGATGTAGAAACAATGGAGAGTTTTTTAGTTGCGTGTTCGCTACAATAATGAATATAGAAGAAAAATGAGAGTTCTCTTTTGAAAATACGTCGTATCCCGATTGCCCTACGCTTGTTTCTGACTGTGCTGTTGACGACGCTCGTCATCACAACGGTAAGTCTTGGCGTTTTGCATTGGAATATGCAGCGTAATTTCACCAAATATGTGGCCGATGTCGAGATGCAAAAGCTTGACCATGTCATTGAAAATTTAGCCGATGTGTATACGGTCTATCATGATTGGGGCAATGCGATTCAGGCACAGATTCTGCAAATTGAAGGGCAGGCAGCGCCAGATGACTATGATCGTCTCTCTCGGTGGTGGCTACGTCGTCAATATGACATTGCATTGCAGCAGCGCTATTTCCAAGATCATAGTTTAAATGCAGCATCGATGCTGGCAACACCACAGCATACGGCAGAGCAAAAAATTGAAGAGCTGAAATGGCTGGAACAAAACTTACCATCTGAGTTCCAACCCTTTGAAGGTTTAAAATTTCCTTTAAGTGCGAATCAAAATGTGTTCCGCCCCAAAGAAGCAAACGCGGATGAAAAAGATAAAGATGCGGGTCAATCCTCTCAAAACAACACCAATAATGGTGGTAAAAAACAGTTTATCCAAATGCCTGACCGCTTGGGCTTGAGTTCGCGTTTATCTTTATATGATGCACAGCGCCAATTTGTCGTGGGTGAACCGACAGATGAACAGATTTCTTATCGTCCGATTATGGTGAATAATCAAATCGTGGGGTATCTAGGACTCAAACCTGTCCTCGAGCAAGATGATGCAATCAGTATTAACTTCTTTAGTAAGCAAAAACGTTATTTATTATTGGTTTATGTGCTTACGTTTATTGCAAGTTTGATTGCAGCATTGTTATTGGCAACATACTTTAAAAAACCGATTCAGCGTTTGTTAATGGGAACACGTGAGTTAACCAAGGGCAATTATCAACATCAAGTCGCGGTGAACCGTAATGATGAGCTTGGTGATTTATCGAATGAATTGAATCAGTTGGCCGTAATTCTCGATCAGCATGAAACGTCACGTCGTCAATGGGTGGCTGATACTTCACATGAATTGAAAACGCCATTGGCCGTGTTACAGGCTCAAATTGAGGCGATGCAGGACGGTATTCGTAAGCCAACGCCAGAGCATTTTACTTCGATGTTGAATCAAGTCAGTAGTCTGAAAAAATTGACCAAAGATTTGGCTGATTTGGCGCAAGCTGATGCACAGCAATTAAATTGTTATCTCACTACGATTAATCCGTGGGATGTCATTGTGCAGGAGGTTGAAAGCTTTAAACCGAAGTTTGAACAAGCCGATTTGAAAATTACCGCAACGGGCGATGGCACTTCATTACAATTAGATATAGACCGTTTTAAACAGATTATGGTCAACTTATTGGGTAACAGTATTCGTTATACGGAAGCTGGTGGTGAAGTGCATGTTCATACTGAGCAAGATGAAACCCAGTGGACCGTGTATGTTGATGACAGCCCATTTGGTTTAACTGATGAACAGTTGGCACGTTTAGGTGAGCGTTTCTATCGTGTGGATGATTCACGTACGCGTGCAACTGGTGGTACAGGATTAGGATTGGCGTTATCCGTAAAAATAGCTAGAGCATTGGGCGGAGAATTGAGTTTTGATCATTCTCCATTGGGCGGTTTGCGTTGCAAATTGACATTTCCCAAACAGATGAAATATTAAAAGGAAGCATGCATGAA
Source organism: Acinetobacter sp. YH12231 (assembly GCF_013417755.1). NCBI lineage: Bacteria > Pseudomonadati > Pseudomonadota > Gammaproteobacteria > Moraxellales > Moraxellaceae > Acinetobacter > Acinetobacter sp. YH12231. The sequence continues at coordinate 5,715 of NZ_VPDJ01000014.1, read as the reverse complement.
ACATATCATGTTGGTTGAAGATGAAGTGGAACTTGCACAGCTAGTGCGTGATTATCTAGAGGCTGCAGGCTTTGAAGTCAGCATGTTTCATGATGGTCAAGAAGCCTATGAGAGCTTCACGCAGCGTAAGCCGAGTCTAATGATTTTGGACCTAATGGTGCCACGTATGGATGGCTTAACCATTTGCCGTAAAGTCCGTGAGCAGTCTGATCTGCCAATTATTATGGTGACTGCACGCACTGAAGAAATTGACCGTGTATTGGGGCTCAATATGGGTGCTGACGATTATGTCTGCAAACCGTTTAGTCCGAAAGAATTGGTGGCACGTGTGCAAGCGGTATTACGTCGTTTAGAACGTAAAGCAGAGCCAGAGGTGAATGATTTATTCCGTATGGACAAAGCACAGCAACGTATTTGGTATCAACAAAAAGCGTTGAGCTTAACGCCAACAGAGTTTCGTTTACTTGAGTTGTTTTTAGAGCATGTAGGGCAGGTGTATTCACGTGCGCAATTGCTTGATCATATTAACCCAGACAGTTTTGAAGTGGCTGACCGTGTGATTGATAGTCATATTAAAAATTTACGTCGTAAGATTTCAGATGCAGCGGAAACTGGCAACCGTCATGAATGGATTCAAGCCGTGTATGGCGTTGGCTACCGTTTTGAATATCCAGAAGATTAAAACATAGATTGTAAATTCTAAAAGACAGGCTTTGGCCTGTTTTTTTGTACATACCTAGCTAAATTAATTTTAAAAACAAGAAAAACAAAGCAATAAAAACATAAAATGTGAAATTTGCGCATTTAGTGGAAATTAGGTATTATTTTGCTTGAATATTGACCAGTATGTTTGGGCTGGCAGAGTTCAATGTAGAGATAACAATTTTAAAAATGGAAAATTAGAGGGCAGAACAGATGAAAAATAGCGCTTTTGTAAAAATAATAATGGTCACGGGTGTCTTGGGTTTAACGGCATGTGGCGGTAGTGATCGTGACGAGACAGGGAGTGTACCGCCAGAGGCAGTTGCCGATGCTATGGTTCAAAAAAGCGTAGAAGAGCTGACTTTATTAGATGTGAATAATCTTGCTTTAAATGCTGCATCGATTCAGATTTTAACTGATGAAGAATGGCAAAAAGTACAAGCAGGCAGTCTGAAAATAGCAACGAATACAATTATAGCGGATGATTCTGAGCAGTTCTTTCCACCGATCAATAGTTTACCGACAGCAACTCATTTTAAAGGTCAAAGTTATCTTGCCAATGCTCAAGGCATCGTTAAACTGCCTAAATTGGCTGCAGGCACATATTATGTTTTGGTCACTAAAAATGGACAGTCTACAGTTTCGGCATTCTTGATCCATCCTAAAAATACCAATAAGAGCATTGTGTTGAATGTGGTTCTCAACTGCTTAGATCAAGACTGTCAGACACTAAGTGATGCACCAGTCAATGATGCAGTGGTCGGAACATTGTCTGGTCAAGTGATTTTTAAAGGGAAACCTTTGGCGAATGCGCAAGTGTCATTGTCTGGCGGTACAGCGACCAATGGCGCATTTGTTAGTGCTTTGACTGATGCCAATGGATATTTCACGCTTTCATTTAATGTGAGCAATGATCTGCTTGAAGCATTGAAAAATGCCACGCTCACCATTAACGGTGCAGGAATTAACACTATTACGAAAAAAGTTATGGTCATTGCTTCTTCTGCATCGGGCTATCAATTTGAAGTGCTGCCTGAAACAGCATCTGTAGATGCGGTATGGCGTGAAACTTTTGAAGCGGATTCTGCTACTCGCAATGCATGGACAAGGTCGCAGCCAAGTGTGGCTAATGTCGATTGGCAGTTGCTAAACAAAGGTCACAACATTCGTAATAATCAAGTAAATCAGCGTGTGCGCTTAGCGCCGAATGATCAGAGCCAAGGCAAGGTGCCTGAGCCACTGCAAGGTAATACGGCATATTGGTATGGTGACAAAGTAAATGGCAACTTTATTGGTGCTTTAAGTGATTCATCTACGGCTCCAGAGTTTGATGGCGGCACCTCGCAGTATGACAATAGGGGTGAATTGATTTCACCTTCCATTAATCTAAGCCAGTATCAGGCGCCTTTGAGTTTAAGCTTTAAAACATGGTGGGAAATTGAGTCGGTCAATCCAAATAATCAGGGATTCGATTTGATGAATATTTTAGTTTCTACCGACGGCGGTAACAGCTTCAAGACTTTGGCTCGATTAAACCCGCTGGCAGATCCATCCTCGGCATATGAGCGCGCGCCGATTCCATACAGTAATTTAGGCTTTAACCTCGCACCGGCTGCTGTTCAGCAAGAAGCAATTTCATTAGATGAATATGCAGGCAAGGCCAATGTTCAGCTGAAATTCCAATTCAGAACAGTCGATCAACTTTATAACGGTTTCCGCGGTTGGATGATTGATGATGTGGTGATTCAGAAAAAAGCCGGTACTTTCCCATTATTTGATGGTGCGAGTTTTGATGAAAATTCAGATAGTTTCTCTCAGGACTATAGTGGCGTCGCTGCAAAACAAGCGGACACTGTGCTGAAAAGCACGAAGAGTTATGCACGGTGGGCTGAAGTTCCACAGCGTAAATAACGATTTACATGGTGGTGCAGTATGAATGGTTAGAATAGGTTTAGACGTACTGTATTCACTATCAATCATCCATCAAGTGAAGTGAATGCTAAAAAGCAGCTCTCTATTGAGGGCTGTTTATATTTAAAGGGACAATATATTCAGCCACTTAAGTATGCTGGCAGCTAAATTTTCTGGCTGTTCTAATAGAACCATATGGCCTATATTGTCCATCCTATCAAGTTGACTATGTGCTATAGATTGATGCAGCTCACGCACTGTATTCCATAATGATTCATACAGAAATGATTTGCGAATATTTGGCTGCAAAGAGCTGCACAGGCTACAATCCACTTTTTTATAAGATGAGAACGTGTTGTGAGCAGCGAAATGCCTCAATTGCAGCGCCGATTAAAGAACCGTCATATTCAGCTGATTGCAATGGGTGGCGCAATCGGGACAGGGCTATTTTTAGGCTCTGCGCATATTATTGAGTCGGCTGGACCATCGATAATTCTGGGCTATTTGATTGGTGGTTTGATTGCTTTTCTGATTATGCGCCAGTTGGGCGAGATGATTGTACAAGAGCCAGTCACAGGTTCATTCAGTCATTTTGCTTTTAAGTATTGGGGCAAGTTTGCGGGCTTTTTAACGGGCTGGAACTACTGGATTCTGTATATTTTAGTAGTGATGACCGAGCTGACCGCGATAGGCAAATATGTCAATTACTGGTGGCCGCATGTGCCTGCTTGGGTTTCAGTTTTGGTGTTTTTTGCTGTGATTACGCTAGCCAATTTAGCCAATGTCAAACTGTATGCAGAATCTGAATTTTGGCTGTCGATGATTAAAGTTGTGGCGATTGTTGCCATGATTATTTTTGGTATATATCTGCTACTTACAGCAGGCGCAGACTCTACCGCTTCGATTAGTAATTTATGGGTACATGGCGGCTTCTTCCCGCACGGTTTTGAAGGCTTGTTCTACATGCTAGCCTTTATGATGTTTGCTTTTGGCGGCATTGAATTAATCAGCATGGCGGCGGCAGAAACTGAAAATCCTGATCAAAATATCCCGAAAGCGGTGAATCAGACCGTAATCCGCGTGTTCTTATTTTATATCTGTTCTTTGGCGGTATTGCTGTCGTTAGTGCCGTGGAACCAGTTGAAACTTGGAGGTTTGGATCATAGTCCTTTTGTGATGATTTTTAATCAGATGGGGATTGATTGGGCGGCACATTTGCTGAACTTTATTATTTTGACTGCATCCGTTTCGGTCTGTAATAGCGGCATGTATGCCAATAGCCGCATGCTGCTCGGTTTGGCAGAACAGGGCAATGCGCCAAAAGCCTTTAAACATGTGAATAAATACGGTACGCCGATTGCTGCAGTTTTATTTTCTGCTTTGCTGATTTTTGGCTGTGTGCTGCTGAATTATTTCTTGCCCGAAAAAGCATTGAGTTATTTGATTTATATTGTGGTGAGCGCTGCGGTGCTGAATTGGATGCTGATCAGCTTGATTCATTTGAAGTTTAGAAAAGCGATGCAGCAACAGGGCATACTGACCAAGTTTCCTGCTTTATTTGCACCGTTCGCCAACTATTTTGTTTTGGTGTTCATGCTGATGATTTTATACATCATGTGGAATCAGGGCTTTATGCTGTCGGTGCTGATGCAGCCCGTATGGATTTTACTGCTGTATGTGCTGTTTAGAGTGATGCAAGCGAAGAAAGTTTAATACTATGAGGGCTTAGGGACGAGCCTTTTGATATGCAGGCGTTCTTGTTTCGTGCTGTAAAATAATGTCTTTGCTAAATTATTTTGAAAATAAACATATTTATGGAGTGTTCGTATCAATAGCAGTCGTTCCAGTATGCTTTAAATTTATATGGTTTAGGTTAAAGTATTGATATTAATTAAAAACATTAAAAATTTGGTAAGAAGTATATTTTATGAATATTTTTGAGGGCTGAGTAATTAATTTTTTTTAAATAAATCGGTAAATAATTATGAATATTAAAATTTTAGATTCTCAGCATTTTGATTCAAAAATGAATATGCATTTACAGCAATATTTAATTGAGCATCATTTACCAAAGATAGGTTTTTATCATGTCGTTGCGAAAAGAGATGATACGATTATTGCACTGGGAATGCTTTATTCTAATCATGTCCATCCTCATCGTGATTATATTTTATTTCATGAGGTGCCAAATGATTTAGAGGCTAATCTATTGATAAAATTGATCAATAATTTAGAGAAAAAATCTAAAACGAGAGGGTTACAACTCATACTCAATTCTAGGAATAATTCTTTATGTGAACAGTTTGAGTCACATCGTTTTTATATTGCTAGAACAACTTACTTGATTGAATTAACCGAAATAACTGAAATCTATACAGATATAAAAACAATAAAAACTAAAAAATTAAATCAGATGTCGAAAGTTGAATGGCAAGAATTAAAGAAGTTGTTCCATAAAAACTACAAGCGATTTCATGAAGGTGTTAATGCTTTAGCTCAGGAATTTTCACCTGACCTATTGTTCGAAAATTTAAAAAATATAAATGTAATGGAGTCAACAATTCTTTTAAATCATTGTTCTCAACTATGTGCTTACTTTCTTATTGGTGGTTCAGATGAAAATTCAATTGAAGTTGCATATTTGGGAGGGATTGATGAAGATCATATGGAAGACTATCTGTTTTTCTTCCAAAATGAATTGAGAACATTACTTAAGAAATATAAAGCTGTTTATTTTGAAGCTGATGATTCGGATGATTATTTTTCTGCATTAATGCAAAAAATAAACTGTGATTTATCGGACTCTTACTACACATTGATTAAAGACTTAGGTGAGTAGAGGGTCATTTTTCTAATTTAACTTTTAGTCTAATGATTGAAACTCTTATTTTCAAATGACTGTTATACGAAATAAAGTAGTCTAGGCTTTAATTTTTAATAACTTAAAAAATTAACTGTGTAATATCAAATTCGGATGCTATTCACCAATTAAAATGTCTATGCGATAAACCATTTAAAATGTCCTGTTTTTAACTGCAAGAGTCAAGAACAGGATTTAAATATCTTTGTTCAATAACAGCTTTCTGAGCTTTACGACTCGGC